>WREW01000002.1 GCA_009779135.1 Alphaproteobacteria bacterium | reverse complement strand
CGCGTAAGGGGTTGGCCATGGGGCTTGATCCCTCATTGGTTAAAAAACAAGAAAAGCGCCTTGCCCGTCAAAATGCTGGGAATACGTTTGAATCCCTTGCGCGGGAATGGCATGAACATCAGCAAATGCGCTGGTCGGAAGGCCACGCCAAAGATGTTTTGCATCGTCTTAGCATAGATATTTTTCCAGAAATCGGCTTTCGACCAATCAAAGATATTTTACCGCCGGAGATTTTGGACGCGCTTCGCAAGGTTGAGGATCGAGGAGCCTATGAAATCGCGCGACGTTTATTGCAAAATTGCGGACAGGTCTTTCGTTATGCCGTTGCCACAGGGCGTCTTGACAGCGATCCAACGCGAGATTTGAAGGGGGCGTTGAAGCCGTTTAAGAAAAGCCACTTTGCCGCGTTGGAGGTCAAAGACCTTCCTACATTTTTGTATGATCTTGAGACAAACAAGGCCCGCCTTTACCCGCAAACCATCAGAGCCATCAAGCTGTTGATGTTGACCTTCGTCCGCACGGGCGAGCTTATAGGCGCGAGATGGGAAGAAATAGACCTTGACGGCGCACAATGGGAAATCCCCGCCGAGCGCATGAAAATGCGCCGCCCTCATATGGTTCCTCTTTCGCGGCAAGTCATCACACTTTTGCACGAACAGCACGAAATAACAGGCCGCTGGCCTTGGGTTTTCCCCAACCAAATCCGCCCCAAAGACCATATGAGCAACAACACCGTCCTTATGGCGCTGCGGCGCATGGGCTACAAAGGCAAAATGACCGGCCACGGCTTTAGAGCATTGGCCATGTCCACCATCAAAGAAAGGCTAGGCTATCGGCACGAGGTCGTGGACAGGCAGCTTGCCCATGCCCCTAAAAATAAAGTGGATTCTGCTTATGATCGGGCGAAGTTTCTGGATGAGCGCAAAATCATGATGCAGAACTGGGCGGATTATCTGGAAAGTCTGGCTTCCGGGTGTTCTGGCAAGGGCGCGGGATCTGTCGGCAAGAAAGGGAAATGTCCGTTATGAACAACGCTGTAAATCCGACGTAAGTTTTATGGTTAATGCAAAATTAATCATATTAACAATGACTTAACCAATCGTTTTCCGATTTTTCCTATATGAAAGTATTACCGTGTGATAAACTATTTTCTATCTATAGACAACTTTTCAGGAGGAAGTTATGCTCAAGTCCAAGATCAATATCATGAATCAATCTATCCGCCTTCTTGGGCGGATTTGGAGCTGGTTAATAGTGCAGCAGCCCGTTGAAAAATATACCGCCCGATTGGTGGCAGAGGTTGGCCCAGGAAATGGCCCAGAAGCGATTAATGGTGCTATTTTTGAAGGTGAAGATGGCCGCGTCTTCTACGCATCAGTTATAAGTATTGATATAAATGAAGGCTATGTCAGAGAAATCCTTCCGAAAGACTTCTCTCCTGCGTTGATTGCTGCTCTGGACGGTAAGTTTATAGAACATGAAAAAGGATGGATTTTACACGCGCCTGTTTCACGAGAACCTTTTTCTGAAATAAAACTAATCACTGATCCAACGATCACAGCGGCCCTTAAATGGGCTTATAATCCTTATCCGAAGGTAGAGGAAAGGCCATATAGGCCACCTACGCCAGAGGAAGAGGCGTATGACAAAGAGCTTGGCAGGGCATGCTGGCAAGGCATACTTAAGAAGTGTTGTCCTAATTTTTCGATCTGCGGCTAATCGTTTTTCACAACAAGGAGAAAGACGATGTGGCCGTATGACGACTGGCGTAACGCCTATCATATTAATAAGCATGTTATTGACGACATGGTTTCGTCTATGAATCGCCGTGCTTTTGCCCGTGATGGAGCTATTATTCCTTTTTTCGGTATCGGTTTTGGATTCTATTCGGGGCCAGATCAGGAAAATGTAATCGACAACATGAAAAAACCCTTTGGCCCTTATAATTCTAACGACTTTATCTATCATCATGCCCGCATTTTACAGATGGCACAACGCACAGGCATTGTACTGATTGACCATACGCCTGTTGGACAAGTTCTTGAGAACTTCAGAGGTTTCGGAAAAGCACTTATTCAGGGCAAAGGGACAAAGGCTTACTTTAAAGAACATCCTGAACGTGAAAGCATGTCAGAAAATGAAAAAAATTGGACTATCCCTTGGATGCACGCTTCACGCTATTTTGCATGGACCGCACATGGGCATATCCTCACATTCTTCTGCGGCTTAAATCCTGAGCGTGTGGCCTATCGCGTTGAGATTCCCTCAATCATCAATCCGTTTGCTCCCGTGGACGCTCCGCTCTCGCCGGTTGATCCCGCTATTCAAGCCATCTTTTTGCCGCGCAAACATCCTTACATGATTGAAACCATCAACGGCTTTCCGTTTGAGTGGTTCCAGCGGTTTAATATGCCCAATGATTTGCGTCCCGCATACGAAGCCTTTTGTACCAGCGAGATACATAAGGCTAGGATGGATTATTTAGTGACGATTAACCCGAAAACAATTCGTGCTGCTGTCGATCAAGCCTCAGCGGAATTGCTTGTTCCCAATGCTATGGAAGCCGCCTCGCTTTTTCTGGAACTGCGTGAGGCTTTCCGCGTTGGTCAGGCCTACATCTTTAATCACACAAGCCCACCGCTTCGGAAATCAGACCTTGCACCGCCGGAAGTTCGCAGTGAAAAACGCAATTTCAAAATGACAGAGATCGGCTTTATGGTATTTTCGTGCCTAAAAGCGGAAGATTTGCTGCGGCCTTTTGATAAACGTCTGAACATCAAACTTCCAAATGTCCTTAGCAGCAAGATGACGCCTAAAGCGGGGTTGATCTTATAGGGTCTGTCAGAAGTTTTTCGTCACAGGTTCCGCAAGGTGTGGGTCGTTTAACAATGTTAAACGACCCGTGAAAAGCCGAAACGTTTAACGTTCAGCTTTTTCTTTGCAGGGGGCTGCGCCCCCATGCACCCCTGTAAAGAGGTGTTGATCTATTTCAGCCCAAAAAATATAGCTTTCTCTTTTGTACCCGTTCGTATAGGCTAAATGCGGTTAGAAATGTCCTCATTTTTCAAAATGGGGACAGGATTGGGGGCATGGCAAACATTATAATTGGCCCGAGTCAAATCTTTGCAAATTGTTATGTAGCCTGTATGACTGCCCCTCTCGCCAGTTTTTATTTTCTGGAAAATAAAATGCTCGACAAGCTGGATATGCCCTTAAAAATCCAAATGGAAGACATGTCTCTTATTAAAAGAGCATCTTCGTATGACAAGGAATTGTGGGCGCTTCTCAATAAGCATAAAGATTTTCTTGGAAAATATCTTAATTGGCCGAACAGGATTACGACTTATAACGAGCTGGTTGAAGAAACCGAAAAAGAAATTGCTCGTTGGGAAACGGGTGAGAGGTTTTACTATTACATGCTTTGCGACAATAAATTGGTTGGGGGTGTCTATGTACTCCATATTGATTACAAACACCATGCGGCAGAGTTTGGTTATTGGCTCAATCCCGAACATGCCGGTAAAGCTTATGTAAGCTGCGCGGTGAAAGTTTTAGAAGAACATCTTTTTAAGCAGAATATTGTCCGGCTTGTCATCCGATGCGATGTCGAGAATATCGCATCCGCGAATGTTGCGCAGAGAAATGCTTATCAGCTTGAAGGAATATTGAAGAAGAATTATTGCAACCAAGATGTTTTTAAAGACAACAAATTATATGCAAAAATAAATCCTGATAGTTAGACGCAAGATCGTAAAATTACGACTTGAAAAAATGCAAAAGCCCCGCGCGCGCCGCGAGGCTTTTTTGTTATGCGCTGAACACCCTCGCATGGGTTGCATACCCTTGTAATATATACAAATTATAGTTGTGCGAATCTTTGAGGTCATGCAGATATGGGGCGAAAGTTTTTACCTCAAGGAGCCTGATAATGAAAACAAAATGGCTTTTGAATTCGTTTCTATCTTTAACAGCCGCATCCGTAAGTGGAGCCGGCGCGTTTGCGCAGAATGTCTCGACCTCTGCGACTTTTGCGGACGTATTTAATACATCGCCGGATGGCTCGGCTATCACCGTCATGAACAACATCACGCTGGAAGACATTCTGAACAGGCGAGGTCTTAGCATCACCATCAGCGGCAACACGGGCGCGGAAATACTATCGCTTGATGAACAGAGGCTTTTGTTTGATCCTAAAATAAACCAGCCGATCAACATCACCATCAGCAATTTAACCATTGATGGCGCCATACATGGCGCGATGGGATTGACTGGCGGCGGCCAAAGCGCTCATCAATATATGATAAGCAACGTTACCTTTATCGACAATGTGACCTACTCCAACAATGGCTTTTCCGGCAATGGCGGCGCGATTTATATTAATTCTGCAGGCCAGAGTAACCCTGCTGATTTTTATACCATTCGCCACTCCACTTTTATCAACAATGCGGCAACTGATGGCGGCGCTATTTATAGCACGATCGGAGTCAACGGCGAAAAACCGCAAGGCGGGTCGACGACCATCGCCATTGACGGTGTGTTCACAGACAATGTTGTCAGCAATTATGGCGGCGCCATTTATAACGAGGTCAGAAGCGGCGCATCGACAGTTACGGTTGATTTAGGGAGCAATATTTATACGGACAACAAGGCGGTAAGCGGCGGCGGCGCGATTTACAATGCGGCCATAAACGACAGCGGCGTAGCGGAAGAGACAAACGTCTTGAACATTGCCGATGGTACGCAGTTTATAAACAACTCCGCCACATATGGCGGCGCTATTTATAACGATCATCAGGGATGGATCAACCTGAATGCGGATGAAAAAGGCATTATCTTCACGGGCGACATCGCCGAAGGCGGTACGGAATACGGTAGCAGCATTTATCAGGCCACAAAGAAAGGCGTCATCAACTTAAACACAGCCAACGCAGACGCCCTTATTTCCATAGGCGGCGGGATCGGCGGTTTGGGAACAGTAAACAAAAACGGCGCGGGAATCCTTGATTTAGACAGCAGCAGCAACAGCGCAGGCTTTTTAGGCACTTTCAACCATACAGGCGGCACAACGAACGTCACCGGCGTCATGTTCGGCGGCGTGAACAACATCAGCAACATGCTTGATGACAACCCTGCAAGCAGTGTGCTGAACATCACCTCGAATAAAAACAACATCGCCTACAACGCCAATTTGTTCAGCAATGTAACGTTGAACCATAATTTTACAACGATGGATGCCGTAAACATCACAGGACAAACGGATGGCCGGTCTGCAGGCTTTCAGTTTATGGAAAGCAACGCAACCATCAATTTTCTGAACAGGTCGAGCGGCCAGACCAATTATGCCCTGCAGACAAAGATTGATAACGGCCAGACCAACTTTGTCAATTTCGGTGTGCTTGGCCTGCCCAACCGCGTGATGCTGGGCGTGACAGACTACAGGGGCGGAACGGTTTACAGTTTTAACAACACCCACCTTGATCTTGCTTATTCAAGCGCCTTGATTGGCACGGGGACGCCTCAGGCCTATTATTTCAGCGGCTTTTTCGCATCGCCCGACACGACACTTGATATTGCGGCCACGCATGCGGACACAGGCGACAGCATTGTGTCGGATGAGCTTCATTTTGCAGCAACGCAGGACTCGACCATCAATGTTGGCAAGATTTATATCTATATCAAAGACTCCGCCGGCTCTCCCCTTTCGGGCACAAAGGAAGTTCTGTTCAACACCGGCCCCTATAATTTGTTCTTCGAGCCTGAAACAGGCACGCAGCATATCGCAAACAGCAACTATGTTTACACGCTCACCGTAGCCAACACGCCGGATAACAGCAATGCGGACGGCATGAACAGCCTGAACTTCAGCGCTCAGGACAATCTGCTCGGCAATGGCGGCAATCTTATCTTAAACGATGTCAACACGCTGGATGCGGCAGCTCTTTCCATGGGCTTCAGCACAGAAAACGCCAGAGCTTGGCAGATAGGCGCAGGAGAAACCTATTATAATTATGTCAATCTTGGCGATATGGCAGCCGGAAAGTTCTCTGTCACGGGCAACACGCCGGGTGATTCAAGCGCCGTTCTTAGCGGCTATCTTCTGAATGCAAACGGCCAGATTCAGCCGGACGCCCAGAAAGGATCGCTGTTCAGAGTCACCGAAGACGGCACGGATTTTTCCATGGATAACCTGACCATCCGCGATGCCTATACTGTCAACAACGGCGCGGCATTGGTGATGCTTACGCCCGACTCCAGTGTCACGCTTAACAAGATGAGGTTTGAGGACAACATCGCCTATGGCAATGGCGGCGCCATGGATATTGAGCTTGGCATCGTCTCCATCACCAATGTTGATTTTTTCAACAACAAAGCCCTGACAGGAAGCGGCGGCGCCATTCTTCAGTGCTGCGGCATGTCCTTTCTTACCAACAACAATTTCACCGGCAATGAAGCGGCGCAGGATGGAGGAGCCATTTATTATAATGGCACCGACATTTCAACCCTTTCGACAACCATCAACAATTTTACAGGCAACACAGCGGGCCGCAACGGCGGCGCGGTTTATAACGTCAGGGATCTGGCAGTCGGCGGAGGAAGCACCTTCACGGGCAACATAGCGGGGGAAAATGGCGGCGCGATTTACAGCGAAGGCACCTTGTTCCTGACATCGGAGGAAGGCAGCTCGATTCTGTTCTCTTCCAACACAGCCGCCGGAAAACCAAACGACATCTATACCACCGGTGACATCCAGATCAACGGCTCCGGCGGCACGGTAAGCATTGAAAACGGCATAGCAGGAAGTGGCACCATTGAAAAAACCGGCGCAGGCATATTGGCCATAGGCGGCGACAATAGCGATTTTACGGGGACATACACGCAAACAGCCGGAACGCTTGCGGTTTCAGGAACATTCTTCGGCGGTGACAGCACCATCAGCGACAGCACATTGGTTTGGCTTGACGGCGCAGAGAAATTGTCGACATCCCGTCTTTTCATGGATTCCGGAGTCCTTCTGATTTACGGCGGCGACCTGAAACTGGACAATCCGGATGATTTTCTTGCGGACGCCGTCCATTACTACATCATGCCCGGCGCTATGATGGAAGTCATGGCGGGCAACAGCGTAACTTTCGACAATGCCGATGTTTTTGAAGGAACAGTCGTGCTGTCAAACGGAACCGTGACATTTGATGAGGCAGAAAATACTTTATCTTACGGTTCTGCCTACAAACAAACCGGTGGAACCATGCGCATGATTAACGGGTCTATCATCACGCTTAATCCCCACGATGAGATCACAGGCGGCGATATCGAAATCACCCATAGTACGTTAAACGCGTCAGGAAATACTTTATCCGTGGGATCGGACAGCAGTGGTGTTTCTGTGAGGTCAACCGGCGGCAATCTCACGATGAATCATAGCTATTTTAACGCAGAAGACAATGTCATTTCTGCCAATAGTTTTGCCGGAGACTTCACCGCTACAGGCATAAATTATTTTAAAATAGACATTGACGGAAAACAGGGTATTTCAGACAGCTGGGCTTTCAGCGGAAAGTTCAGCGATGGCGGCGCGGATGTATCTATTGTCGATGTTTCTGATATGAACTTTATTACAGCGCCGACTCAGAAAGAGCTGTATCTTCCTATCTTCACCGCATCCAGCAATGATCCTGTGACCTTTGTGACTAGCACGCCGGTTGTCGAGACACCGATTGGTAAATATGATTTTTCGTCTTTGGGTGACGGGCTTTATCTGCTGCGCTTTTTATCGCCTTCCGCGCAGGCGTTGCGCGGGCAAGTGGCGACACAATCTGTGTATAGCGGGCAGCAGCTTCTCAACAATACCTTGTTCGACCATGTATATCTGGACAGCAACGAGCGCATAGAAACCCGCTTTGCGCCATGGCAGTTTCTTGAGCGTAGAAGCGGATGGTGGGCCAAGGGCTACGGCGCGCACGAAAGACGCGCCTTTAACCAGGATATAGGAACAGTGAACAACAATATCTACGGCGCTGTGATCGGCCTTGATATGCCATCAGCACAGCTGAATGACACATGGCGTTTTCTGCCGACATTTTACGCGGCCTATAACGGCGGACATCAGAAATATGATGATGTCAGCATGAGTCAGAATGGCGGTCAGGCCGGATTTATGGGAACAATCTCGGACGGCGATTTTATCAGCTCAATCATGGGTTATGTCGGAGGATACCAAAACAGAATGAAAGTCGCCGGTTATCAGGATAATCTCGGCAACTGGTTCGCCGGTTTGATTGCCAAAAGCGCTTATAATATTCATGTGGCGAATAATTTTGTCATCCAGCCGAGCGCTCTTATTTCCTACAATTTTTATGGCCGCCAGAAATGGGATTCAGACTATGGCTCTGTGGCTATGGAAACAAGCAGCCTGAATGGCGCAAGCATAGGCCCCGGCCTTGCGGCGATTTACGATGGAGGAGGATGGAACAGCCACGCCTCAGTTCTCTACATGCAGAATATAGGAACGAAAGTCAGCGGAAAAGCCGGCGACATAGATTTGCCGAGGACAGGCATGAGAAACGGATATTTTGAATACGGCCTCGGCGCAGCCAGGCAGATCAATGAGGCGCTGTCATTCGAAGGCAAAGCAACATTACGCAATGGCGACGGCACCCAAAGCTATGGCGGCCATATAGGCGCAATATGGAAGTTTTAGACGCTAGCTGCGCTCAGGCCGGAAAGTCATACTGCGACCATCCGGAGATCTGAGGATCAATTTGCCTTCCTCGCTCCTCTCCACAGACGTCATCTGGGGCAGCAGCGCAAGGAAGCGGCTTTCCTGCTCCATCAGCGAATTGGCAATACAGGCGCGCATGGTGGAGACAAGGTTTTTGCCGATCGACAGAACATGGCCCTCCAACGTGTAATTTCCGGCATAGGAATTGCAGCCGGAAGATCCATTAACGCGGCTGTTTGTATCAAAACGAATGGTCAGATGCGAGCGGTCGATAATGCCCTGCCCATCAAGATCCTCAAGCTGCCATGTGATTTCACGAATAGCACCGGTCGGAACGATGTAGGGGCTGGTATCTTCAACAAAGCGCGCGCAAGGGAGTATGGTGCCGTCTGCCTTTGTAAGGCTCGCCGTAGCGCCCATGTCGTGAAAAACGATGGAAGGATCAACAACAGCAACATAACGCTGGCCTGTTTGCGTTGCCGTGCGGCTCATCAGATAAGACACGTTGGCAATGGAAAGACTTCCCGCGCCATTTCCATCAGCAACAAACCGTGCCGCGTTATTATCGCCGCATGAAAAGGTGTCAGGAGCATCAGGTTCCGTCTGCGCTGAGCCCGCACAAGCGCCAAGCGCAAATGTGCAGAAAACAAATGTCAGCATGGTAAGTCTGGGAGATAAAGCGCGCATGATGATCTCAAAAGTTCAAGATTGGGGCTTCTTCTTGTTTTTATTCTCTCTCATACAATCCGGTGATCGTGGCCTGCGCAAGGGAGCTTGCTTTGACGGTGGCATCAATTTCATGCGGTTTCATGTCGGGAGTTAAGTCAAGCTCTTCAACATCCAGCGCGTAGAGCATAAAATGATAATGATGCACCCCGTGCCCGATGGGCGGACAAGGCCCGTTATAGCCAGGCACACCATAGTCCGTGGCAAGCTCGCGCGCAGGCGCATCAAACTTTGCGCCCTTTTCCACGCCTGTGACCGATGGAGGAATATCAACCACGATCCAGTGATACCAGCCAAAATCGCGTGGCGCGTCCGGATCATGAACGATCAGCGCCAAACTTTTGGCTTCCTCCGGCACGTCGAACCATCGCAAATCCGGCGAAATATTCATCCCGCCACATTCGCTATACGCCTGTTCAGATGCCATAAAAACGTTGTTTTCTATTGTTGAGCTGTCCATCTCCATGGCTTTGGCCTGTGCTGCCATGATAAACGCCCCCGCAAAGATGATCGCCAGAATCTTTTTCATGCCCACATTACATCACAGCTTTTCCCATCAATCAAGGCGCTTGCTATTTCCCCACCCCACGCGGGCCCTCCCCCCTCGTGGGGGAGGGTTGGCCTTAATTCACCTTCACATCCACGCGATCACCGTTGCCGCTGGGGATGTTTGCGCCCATGGGGCGCAGGTCAATGCGGCTGGTGGGGATGCCGCGCTGGGTCATATAATCCCGAATAGCCAGCGCGCGGTTGAGGGATAGATGCCTCGCCTCGCGCGGCGACATCTGGCCGTCCACATCCGCATAGGCCGTCAAAGTCAGACGCGCGCGCGGGTAAGCGGTAAGCGCTTTCACAAGATTGTCGGCAATCGCGCGCCCTTCCTTGCTAAGATCAACGCTGCCCTTTTCAAAAGAGATCGTTGTGAGGTGAGAGTCCAAAACCAGCCGCGAAGTCTTCACCGGCTCCACGCTCTCAACCACAAAAGCAGGCATGGTAGCCCGAGTCTGCACCATCTCACCCTCAGTCAGGGGCGGCAGCGGTGCGGTTGGCGCTGCGCTTGCCGTTTGTGGCAGGTTTGGTGTAACAAGCACCAAGGCTTCCGTTGTTACCGGCTTGGCTTTGGGTGGTGTTGCCACGGAAGGCAAAAGCGCCTGCCGTCCGTCTTTGCTTGCCGAAGGCGCCACGCAGCTGGCCGCGCTGCCGCCATTGGTGCCCGAGCAGCTCCATGTCCACGGCCCCGTGCCGCTTACGGCGCTGATAATCCCCGCTTCGCAAAGACCGGATTCAGGTTTAAGCAAGGCCGGCTTGCCATGCGCGCTGCCGCATACGCCTTCAATAGGATCAGGCGGCAGCAAAGGCGCCGTACAGCTGACCGTCAAGCCGCCATTGGTGCCCAGACAACTCCAGTTCCATGGCCCGTCGCCGCTGATGCCCGAAGTGATCCCCGATGTGCAAAGCCCGTCCGTGGGCTCTTCAGCGCTGAGCGCGCCATTGGCAAAGCCGCAAGCGCCATGAATCGGCGGCCCGGGCGGTGGCGGCGCGGCAGGTATGGTCTTTAAGGTCGCGCAGGAAGCAACAGCGCCGCCGCGCAGCCCTTCGCAGCTCCAGCTCCAAGGGCCATCGCCAAGGACATCACCTGCTGCGCCGCTTTCGCATAAATCATGATCCGGCGCTTGCGTCATCACCTTGTTGGCCGCCGCGCCGCAAATCCCGTCAACGGAAACCAGATCTTCCACCTGAGCCAGACAGCTGGCATTGCTGCCGCCTGCAATCCCCATGCAGTTCCACTGCCAAGGCCCCTGCCCCACAAGCGGCTCTGCTGTGCCGCTTGTGCATAAATCCTGCGCGGGCGCTTTTGCGCGGACAGAGCCATGAGCCGCCCCGCAAATCCCGTCAATCATTTTGGGCGCTTCGCAGTCCACACTGTTATTTTCGCCAAGGCTGCAGCGCCAGCGCCATGGCCCCTGCCCTTCGATCACGCCGGCTTTCCCAAGAAGACAAAGCGAAGCTGTCGGCACGCTTTTGGTTCCGCGATCCGCCGCCAAACCGCAACGCGGCAGCACCACAGGAGAAGCTGCAATGACTTCTTCTTTTGCTTCTTCATGCACAACATCTGCCAAAGGCGTCGCCTCAGCCGCAAGCGCCAAAGGCGCAGCTTCAGCAGGCGCAGGCGCCACAGGCTCAGCTACAGGAACTTCTGGAACAGCAGGCTTTCTTTCCGGCGCTTGCTCGGCCATGGCGATGTTCAAGCCGCCCTTCATTGGCGCAAAGCAGATTTCAGTTTTTCCGCTGTCCAGCTCCTTGCAGATCCAGCGCCAAGAAGATTTTTGAAAAGCCGTAACCTCCCCCGCTGTGCCAAGGGCGCATAAATCCTGCTCCGGCGCTGCGCTGACTATTTGTCCGGCTGCGGGCCCGCAAAGACCTTCCGCTTTGATCGACGGCACGCCGCCAAGACCGGCGGCGCAGTCCGCATGCTCACCTTGGAAAGAACCGATGCAACGCCAGCGCCAAGGGCCATCCCCTTCAACCGCAGAAGCCTTTCCGACTTCGCACAAATCCTTGACGGGTTTTTCTTCAAAAAGACGGTCATGCGCTGCGCCGCAAACGCCGTTAACAAGCGCAGGCATGGCAGGAATCGCCACAGTGCTGGCAGACACAAGCTGCACCAAAGGCGCGGCTGTAGCCCTTTGCAGAGAATCCTCAGCAGGCACCTCATATAACAAGTTCACAAGCCTGATGGGCATTCTGTCAGCCGCGCGCGCAGAAGGCGAAGGCGGCGCACATTTATTGGTCAACCATATATCCTGCGTCTGGCCCGAAGGGCATTCCGTGCGCGTTTCCCCCGTAACTTCGCCGACAAAATGGGGCGGATAACCGACATCAGCACAGCTTTTGACCCATGACTGAACGCTTGGCTCGCAAGGCGCTTGAGTTTCTTTTAAAGGCAGCGCGGCCTCATCCTCATCAACAGGCTTGCCGAAAATGCTGGTGACAGGGCTTGCCTTCTTTTCATCACGCGCCACTTGCTCAAGCGGCTGCGGCGCTTGATCCAGATCAGTGATTTTAGGCGAGGCGATCCCCACCGTCGGCGTTGAAGGTGCAGTAGCGGCAGGAGCAACCTGCGCTTTGGGCGGCAGCGGCATCGTGCTGTCGGGGAAAATAACTTCCATATATCCGTCTTTCAAAGCGCGCACCACAGGCGCCTGAACCGGAGTCTCCTGCGCCGGAGCGGCCCAAGACTTGGGTTCCTGCCCCTGATTGTAAGGCGGCGGCGCGGAAGGCTCAGGCTCAGCCGCGACAGTCGCTTCCGCCACTTGCAGCGTTTCTTTCACGGCCACCACAGTCTGAGGATCGGCCTGCGCGGCGACCTGTAAATCGGAAGGAGCAAGCTGGACAAGCGTCTTGTTGTGGAGATCAGGATTCTGCCCGTATTGTGCCAGCGCTGCGCGCATACCATGGAGCATCATCATGCCTTGCGTGCTGCTTGCACCGGCGGCAAAACGCGGAGCCTGCACATCCGCCGCCCCGCGCGAAGAAAGGCGCGGCGCTTTAAGCAAGGCCGGCGGCGCGGCGGCCTCGCGCGCTGAAAGAGTAACTTGTCTTTCAGGTGGCGTCAGTTGCGGCAGAGTCAGATCGCCCGCTTTAAGAGGTTTGTTCCATGTTATGCCCGCAGGCATAATCCCTTCATACATGTCCGGCGCGGGCTGAAACGCCGCTTGGGCGTGAGGGCTGCAGGGTAAACAGTAAAGGACAAGAGCCGCCAGCAAGACGCCTTTAAGTCCCGCAAAAAATCGTGCAAAGTGAACCATGGATAAGCCGCATCCAAGTAAGAATCGAAGATAGGTTAATGTTCTATAAGGTTATGGGCCTTCTGTCGATAGTTTATCGCTTCATACCCGTAATAATCTTACAAGTTGATCGTGTATGGCGCCTGTACCGGCCACAAAGGAAAGGCTGGCCAGAGGGTCTTTTTCCTGCGTATCCAAAGAGCTTACAAACCCGCCCGCTTCCTTGACCAGCAAAACCCCTGCCGCCACGTCATAAAGCTTGAGCGCCATAAGCCAGGGAACTTCCACACAAGCGTCATACCGCCCCGCCGCCACATAGGCCAGAGCCAAAGCCGCCGAACCCGCGCTCCTGACACCGGCAACAAGAGGCAAAAGGGTTTCAAGCGTTTTAAGTGCCTGCGGCATGGTTTGCTCCATGCCTTTACGCGGCAGGCAGATACCGACCAGACTGTCCGCCAGATTTTGGCGGGTCGCCACGCGCATGCGCTTGTTGTTGCAGTAAGCCCCGATCCCTTTTTCAGCCCAGAACATTTTGTCTGCTAAAGGATCATAGATCATCCCCGCCACAACCTCTGCGCCGCGCATCGCGGCGATGGAAATACACCAGTGCGGCATGCTGTGAAGAAAGTTTGTCGTCCCGTCCAAAGGATCGACAATCCAGCGCTCCTCCTGCGTAGAAAAATTGGGGCCACCATCATCTTCTTCCATATAAAAACCGAAAGAGGGACGCGCTTTGGAAAGCTCCTCCCGCAAAATCTTTTGGGATTTCAGATCAGCCGCGCTTACAAAATCCGCAGGGCCTTTGCGTGAGATTTGAAGATGCTCAACCTCGCCGAAATCGCGCACAAGCGCCCGCCCCGCTTTTTGTGCAGCGTTTGCCATAACATTGATAAGAGCCGGCCGCATGACCATAAAAGATCAATCCTTTGCGCGTTCAACGTAAGAGCTGTCAACGGTGGAAACAACAATGCGCGTTCCCGCCTCGATAAAAGGCGGCACCATCACGCGCACGCCGTTGGACAGCTTGGCGGGCTTGTAAGAGGACGACGCCGTCTGGCCTTTGACGACAGGATCAGCCTCGACAATCTCAAGCGACACTTGCGGCGGCAGCTCAACCGACAAAGGCGCGCCTTCATAGGTTTGAACATTGCACACCATGCCGTCCTGAAGAAACACAGCGGAGTCGCCGAGCACATCGGCAGGAACCGTATATTGTTCGTAGGAATCCTTGTCCATAAAAGTGTAGAGATCGCCATCGGCAAAGAGATATTGCATCTCGTGATCCATAAGCTGAACCCGCTCGACAGTTTCCTGTGTGCGGAAACGCTCATTGGTTTTGACGCCCGTGCGGACAGCTTTCATCTCGATCTGTACAATGGCATTGCCTTTGCCCGGGATCATGATCTCACTTTTAATCACAACCCAGAGCTTGCCGTTATGATCCAGCACATGTCCCTTGCGGACGGTATTCGCATCGACTTTCATAAAAAACCTTCTTCCTTAAACCGAAAACGCCGCAGTGTGGCGAAAAAAGGCCCAAAGTTCAAGAGGTTTTCATAAAAAAAGCAACTTAATCCGGATCCCAGATTTCCTGCAAAGAGGGATAAATCTCAATCAGATAGTCCGTCACCTTGTCGATGGGGCGCAGGACGCCGATATAGGGGATCATTTCCTCGGTAATGATCTGCCTTTCAACATCCTCTTCGCTGATGGTGATGCGATCCCAGAACAGGTTGTAAAGGTTTCTGGGCCCCTTAATCAGCACGCATTGCAGCGTTTTGGTAAAGGTGGGGTCATCAAGATGAACCTGCATGTAAGGTGTCTGGGTGCCGTCAGTCTTTTTGTCCCAGCCGAAACCGATGTCGCTGTTGAAAATCTCGGCGCCGGCTTGCAGGACGATCCATTCAGGTTCAGTGCCGATGGTGCGGTAAGGATTAGGCTTGATCGTAGCCTTGCATTTAAAGTTCATCGTGGCGACATGCCCGACATATTCGCCGTCAATCAGCTCAAACACGCCGCAACGGCGCATCATGGATTGACGCGAACCCAGCTGCTCATTAGCCGCTTTGAGGGCTTTGTTTACCTGAACGTTCAGAAACTCTGACGATGCTGCAGTCAACTTCATAGCGAAACTCCTTTGCCACATTGATGGCAGCAAAAGATTTTCAAGGCCGAAGCATGTAACGGAAAAAGCGAAAAGAGAAGTAGCAGAAGCAGCATCGACTCATGCGAGTCATCGCCCTGCAACCTTCCAGCCCTGTTCCTCGTTGTCTTTGCCATCAACCAAGAACTCTCTTCCCAAGAAAGAGAAATCCTTTGCTGCATACCACATTCCCTGATCCCTTTCACAAGAGACCAAAGCGGCAAAGCGTCGTTACATAAACCATTGAGGAACAGATATAGGTGGTAATCCAAACCTGTCCCGGGCCAGTGGTACGTGCGCTTCCGTGGGGCGGATTATGCCAAAGTACATATTTGAAAGCAAGAAGAAATTGATCTAAAACCCTTTTTAGGACATAATGGGGAGAAGGATAAATCCCTACGGAAAGGAAGGTCTTCTATGGACCCCGTCTATCAGGCCATCGCAGCGATCTTATTTGTAGGCCTTGTTATCATGATGGGCCCGCGCGTTTTGGCCAGAAACAGGGGGAATATTCTGCGCAATATCGCAATTTGGGTAGGGATTTTCTTATTTCTGGCCTTGGCCTATATCGTGATCCAGCCGGAAAAGCGAGGAAGCCGCGCCCCGATCCCTTCCGCGCCGTTTGAAGATAAGGATACCGCGCAACAACCGCAGGAAGAATCTTCAGACCTTTTCACTCCCAAGCCCTCACGCGAGGAAGACGGGTTTTCAACCGCCATGTAAGTCCGCAGGTTACACGGGTTCAGGGGATTGCCCCGACTCTGCCTTTACAGACGGCCTGGATGGAGAATCTGAGGGCTCCGGCTGTTGTTTCATCAGTTGTTTGTTGGCGATATTGTAAAGAATCCAGAGATTGGCTCTTTTCTCAAAAGCCTCCTGACCTTCTACAGTCTTCAGTTTTTTTGTCTCCAGTTTAGCACTGTTTACAAGCGCTTTGAGAGTCTCTGGCGAACACCTCTCGAATTTTTCCGTCAGATTCTTCATAGCCGCCCGCTGGCGTTGCTGACCTAAACGGTACTCCTGCGCGAGTTCTAAAGAGCTCTTTTTAAATTGGGTAATATTATTTCTTTTCATAGCGCCACCCCTTTCACTTTCTTTCAAATATTACGCTTGTAAACAGTATAATCTTTCTTTATGAAAGTAAAAAGAACAAAATGAACCTTTCCAAAAAGTTAACAGGTTAAATCACTCAACCGTAACGCTTTTGGCAAGGTTTCTTGGGTGATCCACATCCGTGCCTTTGGCAAGAGCCGTGTAGTAAGCCAAAAGCTGCAACGGCGCGGCGTATAAAATGGGCGCTATCGCCTCGTGAATGGCAGGAAGAACCAGAGACCATGTTATACCGGCGCCTATATTGGCATGGCCCACCTTGTCCGTGAACAAATGGATGCGCCCGCCGCGCGCCACGATTTCCTGCACGTTGGAAGAGGTTTTCTCAAACAAACTGTCATAAGGCGCCAGAACAACGACAGGCATATGCTCATCCACCAAAGCAAGAGGGCCGTGTTTAAGCTCGCCCGCAGGATAGCCTTCGGCGTGAATGTAGGAGATCTCTTTCAACTTCAAAGCGCCTTCCAGCGCAAGCGGATACATCAACCCACGCCCGAGATAAAAGATCGCTTTTGTCGTGGCGATATTTTGCGCAACTTCCTGCAAGCGGTTGTCGTCACGTAGGACATCATTCATTTTAGAAGGAAGGCCGCGCAGCGCGTCAACAATTTCCGTTGCTTTGTCTGTGCTGAGGAATCCGCGTTTTTCGCCCGCCTGCAGCGCCATGCACAAAAGAACGATCAGCTGTGATGTAAAAGCCTTTGTCGAGGCCACACTGATTTCAGGCCCGCATAAGGAAGGAACAATAGCATCGGACTCCCGCGCAATCGTGCTGTGCTGGACATTAACGACAGAAACGATTTTCTGCCCGCGCTCTTTGGCGTAACGCAGCGCGGCCAGACTATCCGCCGTTTCGCCCGATTGCGAGATCACGATCATCACGTCAGACGGATCCACAAGCGCACCGCGATAGCGGTATTCCGAAGCGACATCAAAATCCGTCGGAAGGCCCGCAAGCTGTTCAAACCAGTAGCGCGCCGTCATACCGGCATAATAGGCCGTTCCGCAGGCCACAATGCTAAGGCGTCTGATATTTTTCCAATCAAAAGGAAGATCGGGCAAAGCAATTTGATAATCGCCGAACGTCATCGTCTCAAGCGCATCGCCGATCACGACAGGCTGCTCGAAGATTTCCTTGAGCATATAATGGCGGTAGGTGCCTTTGCCGATTTCAAGCGCGGAAAGTCCCGTTTCATGAATGGCGCGTATGGCAATATCGCCGTGCTTGTCGTGGATAATGGCGCTTTCAGCCGTGATTTCCACCCAGTCGCCCTCTTCAAGATAAGTGATGCGGTTTGTCATGGGTGCAAGCGCCAAAGCGTCGGAGCCGAGATACATCTCCCCCTCGCCGTAACCGATGGCCAAAGGACTCCCGCGCCGCGCGCCGATCAAAAGATTATTGTGATCCTGAAAAAGAACGGCCAGAGCAAAAGCTCCGTCCAAACACGGCAAAGCGGCGGCAGTCGCCTCTTGCGGCGTCATGCCCATATTGAGGAAATCAGTGATAAGATGCGCAATGGATTCCGTGTCGGTTTCTGATCTGAACACATGGCCCTTGGCTTCAAGAGCGTGGCGCAGATCGCGGTAATTTTCAATAATCCCGTTATGGACAAGCGCGACTTTTTCCGAAGAATGAGGGTGCGCGTTATCTTCGCTCGGGCGGCCATGCGTGGCCCAGCGTGTATGGCCGATACCGACATGCCCGCGCAAAGGATCTGATTCCAGTTTGTCCGACAGCGCTTTAAGTTTCCCCGTTGCGCGGCGCATGGCAAGCTTGCCGTCAATCAAGGTCGCAATCCCCGCGCTGTCATAACCGCGATATTCAAGCCGTTTCAGCCCTTCAAGAAGACTTTCCGCCACATCGCGCTTTTCGGAAACAATGCCAACAATGCCACACATAAGATGATCTCCTTAATGTTGAGCCATAAAGTTTTCTATGGTCTGAAAGACTTGAGGAATGGCTTTGGTATCAGAGCCTCCGGCCTGTGCCATGGCTGCGTGACCGCCAAAACCCCCGCCACCCAGCAAGGGCACGATATTTTTAACAAGATCAACCGCGCTGAAACGCGAGGTCAAATCATCCGTCACCCCAGCAACAAGCGAAACTTTTCCTTCATGTATTGTCGCCAGAACAACCACGCCGGATTTTATTTTCGCTTTAAACTGATCCGCCATGGGCTTGAGATCGCGCGGCTGAATATCCGTAAGCGTGCGCGTCACAAGATTGACTCCGGCAACCTGCTTGACCTCATCATCACTTTTGTTTGCGCTGCCCAAAGCTGCTTGCTTGCGTAAAGAACTAAGCTCGCGCTCCATATTTTTGCGCTCTTCAACAAGCTGCGCGATACGCGCGGCAGCGGCTTTGTGCTCCTTTTCAAAATAGCTTAGCACCCCTTGTCCGGTTACGGCTTCAATGCGGCGCACACCGGCAGATACGGCACTTTCGCCGATGATTTTGATAAGGCCAATATCGCCTGTGCGGCAAACATGCGTGCCGCCGCAAAGCTCGACGGAAAAAGCGAACTTGTCATCATCGTCACCGCCCATGGACACAACACGGACTTCATCGCCGTATTTTTCGCCGAACAAAGCCATGGCACCGGCATCCATTGCCTCTTGCGGCGACATCAGGCGCGTGGCCACTTCATTGTTGCGGCGGATGATGTTGTTGACTTCTTCCTCAATAATCGTCAGCATTTGATCGCCGATGGCTGTCGGCTGGCTGATGTCAAAGCGCAAGCGGTCAGGCGCAACAAGAGATCCTTTCTGCGTGACATGCTTGCCAAGCCGCCGCCGCAAAACCTCGTGCAAAATATGCGTAGCCGAATGGTTGGCGCGGATAGCATCGCGCCTTGCGCTGTCGATAGCCAAAGAAATAGTCGCGCCGACTTGCAAACTTCCTTTTTCAAGACGCCCATGGTGAACAATAAGACCGCCCGCCTCTTTGCGTGTATCAAGAATATTGAATACCGCGCCGTCCGCGCTTGTAATCATACCGGTATCGCCGACCTGCCCGCCGGACTCGCCATAAAAAGGCGTTTGATTGGCCACCAGCCAAAGCTCATCCCCTGCCGCCGCCTTTTGCACGCGCTGCCCGTTTTGAACCAAAGCCGTGATAACGCCTTCGGCTTTGTCGGTGCTGTAGCCAAGGAAATCTGTCGCGCCGACCTCATCCGCAACTTCAAACCAGATTTTGGAGATGCCCGCATCACCGGAACCGGCCCAGCTTTTACGCGCCTCTTCCTTTTGCTTTTCCATGGCCGCCGTAAAGCCCGCAACGTCCACGCTTTGCCCCCGCGCGCGCAGGACATCCTGCGTCAAATCAAGCGGAAAACCGAAAGTGTCATAAAGTTTAAACGCCACAGCGCCGGGCAAAACATGGCTTTTGTCAAGCGAAGAAGATTCCTCATCAAGCAATTTAAGCCCGCGCTCAAGCGTTTGCTTAAAGCGCGTTTCTTCAAGCTTGAGCGTTTCGGTAATAAGAACTTCTGCCCGCACAAGCTCGGGATAGGCGACGCCCATTTGTTTGACCAGCTCAGGCACCAGACGATAAATCAGAGGCTCTTTCGCGCCGAGCAGATGCGCATGGCGCATGGCGCGGCGCATAATGCGGCGCAGCACATAACCGCGCCCTTCATTGCTCGGCAAAACGCCATCCGCAATCAGGAAAGAAGTCGAACGCAAATGATCGGCAATCACGCGAAAAGACGGCGCCTGCTCCCCTTCGGGTGCGACTTTGACAAGATCGGCTGCCGTGGCGATCAGCGCGTGGAAAAGATCAATGTCGTAAACGGAAGTCTTTCCTTGCAGGATTGACGTAATACGCTCAAGTCCCATGCCTGTGTCGATCGAAGGCTTGGGCAGACTGCTGCGGCTCCCGTCCTCACGCTCTTCAAACTGCATAAAGACAAGATTCCAAAACTCCAAAAACCGATCGCCATCTTCATCAGGTGACCCGGGCGGCCCGCCCGCAAGCGCAGGCCCCTGATCAATAAAAATCTCCGAGCAAGGCCCGCACGGCCCCGTATTGCCCATGCGCCAGAAATTATCATCCGTGGGAATGCGAATGATTTTGTCATCCGAAAAACCGGCAACTTTTTTCCAGATTGAGGCCGCTTCGTCGTCCGTGTGATAAACGGTCACCAAAAGGCGATCTTTCGGCATGTCATAATACTTGGTAATCAGCTCCCACGCAAAGGCGATCGCATCTTCCTTAAAATAATCGCCGAAGGAAAAATTGCCGAGCATTTCAAAAAAAGTGTGATGCCGCGCCGTATAGCCGACATTTTCAAGATCATTATGCTTGCCGCCCGCGCGCACGCATTTCTGCGCCGTACTTGCGCGGCTATAAGGGCGGTTTTCAACGCCGGTGAAAACATTCTTGAACTGAACCATCCCCGCATTGGTAAACATCAGCGTAGGATCATTGTCCGGCACCAAAGACGAAGAGGCCAGAACCTTGTGGCCCTTTCCTTCAAAGAACTTTAAAAAGGTTTGGCGGATATCAGCAAGCGTTTGCATAAGATAAGACTCCGAGGTTGAAAAACTAGCTCTTAAAGTGATTGAGGCTGGCGCGCCAGTAATCATAAGCCGTGACAAGAGTGAAAATCCCCGCCACCCACAAAAGAATGCCGCCGATCAGGGTGGAAGGAATCCATGACGGCGCATTTTCAGTGCCGACAATAAGAAAGCCCAGCGCAAAAATCTGGATAGTCGTTTTCCATTTGGCCAGACGGCTGACGGGCATGTTGACGGCAAGGCTGGCCAAAAACTCCCGCAACCCCGAAACCGCAACTTCGCGCAAAAGGATGATAAGCGCCGGAATAATAGCAAACCCGTCAATCTTGCCGTTAAAAGCCAAAAGAAGGATCACAGACGCAACGAGAAGCTTGTCGGCAATAGGATCAAGAAACTTTCCGATCTGCGAGACCTGATTTTCGCGCCGCGCCATATAGCCATCCAGCCAGTCCGTGACTCCCGCAAGGCCGAACAGGAAAAGCGCAAGCCATGCTGCCCATCCGAAAGGCAGCGCAAGCAAAAGAAGAATAACCGGAATCACAAAGATCCGCGAGAGGGTCAATTTATTGGCAAGAGTTCTAAACATGGGCTATGGCCTTTCTTTCCCCCTAACCTACAACATTTCCATGGAAATAATCATATATTTTTTTTGCCAGAGCGGCGCTGATTCCATGAACACGCCCTATATCGTCCGCCCGCGCGTTTTCGATGGCCTTGGCCGAACCGAAATGCTGCAGCAAAGCCTTTTTCCGCCTTGCGCCGATGCCGGAGATTTCCTCAAGACCTGAATAGCTTATGGCCTTTGCCCGCTTTGCGCGGTGCGTGCCGATGGCCATGCGATGGGCCTCATCCCGCAGGCGCTGGAGGTAGTAGAGAACAGGATCCTGCGCCGGCAAAACAAGGGGCGGGTGGCCCTTGCGGAAAAACCGCTCCTGCCCCGCATGGCGGTCGGGGCCTTTGGCGATGCCGATCACGGGGATGTCCTTGATCCCGAGATCAGCCAGCGCTTGCGTCACCTTACCGACCTGTCCCGCCCCGCCGTCAATCAAAAGAAGATCCGGCCAGACTCCGGAAGTACGCGCGGGATCTTCGGCCAGCAAGCGCTTAAAGCGGCGGCCCAGGACCTCCTGCATCATGGCAAAATCATCTTGGCCGTGCGCTTGTTTGATGGTGAACTTGCGGTATGTTTTTTTCAAAAACCCTTCCGGCCCTGCGGCAATCATAACGCCGACGGGAAACTGCCCCGCAATATGTGAATTGTCGTACACTTCAATTCTTTGCGGCACGCGCGGCAGATGAAAGATTTTTGTAAGCGCTTGCAGAAGTTTTTCCTGCTCGTTCTGCTCGGCCATCTTGCGGGCTAAAGCTTGCGCGGCATTGGCTTTAGCGTGATCCATCAGGCGTTTCTTTTTATCAAGTTTCGGAACGCTGAACGTCACTTTGCCCCCAAGCGCTTTTGCCAGCAGCGTGGAATCAGAAGGCATCTCGCTGACAAGAATAAGCGGCGGAACGTCCTTGTCCGCATAAAACTGCGCGATAAAAGCGGCCAAAATCGCGGCGCTTTCATGATCTTCATCATGCGCAGGAAAATAAGTCCGCGCCCCGTAATGGCGATCAGCGCGGAAAAACAAAACCGTGATAGCGCTATGCCCGCCTTCCTGATGCAAGGCGATCACATCGGCATTGCCAAGCCCTTCCACATAAACATCCTGCCGCGATTGAATGGATGTCAGCACGGCGATGCGGTCACGCAAACTTGCGGCGCGTTCATAATCCATCGCGTCACTTGCCTGCTGCATGGCCTCATTCATTTGTTTTTGTGCCTTGCGGCTGTGGCCCGAAAGAAAAGCGCGAGTCTCAGAAACTTGTTGAGCATAATCTTTTGCGGAAACCTTGCCGCAGCAAGGCGCCGTGCATCGTTTGATGTGGTATTGCAGGCAAGGCCTTTTCCGCGCAGCAAAATAACTGTCCGAGCAGTTGCGCAGCATAAAGACGCGCTGCAAAAGGATCAAAGTTTCATTGACGGACGCCGCTGAAGCAAAAGGCCCGTAATACCACCCCTTCTGCGTCTTCGCCCCGCGATGCTTGAGGAGCTGAGGATAAGGATGATCGCGCGTGATAACGATAAAAGGAAAACTTTTATCATCGCGCAACAGCACGTTGAAAGGAGTCTTGTAATGCTTAATAAGATTGGCCTCAAGCAAAAGCGCCTCAGCCTCGCTGGCTGTGACGACAATCTCAAGCCCATAAGTCTGCGCCACCATCCGCTGGATACGCCGAGGCAGCCGCGCCTGCTGCGTGTAGCTTGTCACGCGCTTTTTTAAGTTCTTGGCCTTGCCCACATAAAGCACCTGCCCCTTAACCCCCACCATCCGGTAAACCCCCGGGCCGGAAGGCATGGTTTTAAGCTGCGCGCGCAAAACATCCGCGCCGCGCTCAAACAGAGAGTTTTTTGAAGAAGGTTTCGTCATGAAACAAAAGGTTAAAGAGTTTAAAGCCTCACCGCAAGCCAGCCCAAAAGAATCGTAAGTCAATGAAATATAACAATATTTAAGCATGAAATCATTGTAAGTAATCAAATATTTACATTAAGGGAGTACAATAAGGCCATGAATGCCACCTTACCCTTTCGCCATTTCAAACAGCGTCTTGCTTATCATAGAAAGCTCACGCAGCTTCATGATAAAGCAATCCCCCTTGTGCTGGAGCTGAAGGAACGTCGGCGACAGGATATAGAAGAAAAGATGTACAATTTTCATAAAAACCCACCTGCGGTTTCTGAGATGAAAACTCTTCAAGATAATATTGTCAGAGAAGTACAAAGAGGTTTTAAGCTGCGTAAAAATTGGGATCGGCTTTTGGGGGATCCTGCCTGGTATTATTCTGTTTTATACAAAAAGCTGCCAGAGCATAAAGCAAGTCTGAAAGTCCTGACATCTGGTTTTCAGACTTTAGGGAAAGAAATTAAACAGGACATAAGACATCTTGAGCAGAAAGAGGAAGAGCAAAGGAAAAAACCTTTATACAAGCTTGGGTTTGTTTTCTTTACTGTTCCCACAGTGGCACTGGCTTGGTTGACCGCGCTTATTCCTGAAAACAAAAGACTTCCTGTTGTCCTTATTGCAGCCAGTGCGGTGATGGGCGCAACCATTTATCGCCATCACTTGAAAGATTTGTGGAAAAAAACGATGAAAGAGCTTAGCCAGAAAAAAAGAAAAAACAGCTTTCTGTCACCCTTCTCTACACCAAAAGAAAATCCAGCAGCCTCAGAACGAAAAGAAAAACCGCTGGGCAAGAAAAACGTTTCCAGCAAACTTAAAAACGGATAAGGTTACAAATTACAAAAGCAACCCTTTTTGTTCACGATAAGATTATTATTTTAAAGTCAATACTGAAAACTTCCCCCCTGAAGATTCAGGTTTCTTTTGCTTGTAACGGCGCTGTACATCTGAATCAATTTTTAGCAAATTACTTACTCCCCACATACACAAGCCGACATGGGCACCAAATATAACAAGTTGAGCAGGAAAAGGAAGCTTTGTCACCTCTACACCCGTATAATTGAATAAAGCCGGCACGCTCATAATTACAGCCATTGTACCCGTAATTTTAGCAGCCGTTTTAAACAAATCGATTAAGATCTCTGATGATTTTGACATCAAGGAATCCTCCTTTCCCCAACTACTTTGCTTTTCTACCCCAAACATGTCAATGAGATTAACCATATTAATAGTTTCAATATATAGCCCATCCCAAACCTAAATAACCCAACTTTATTCCCCAACCTCAAACAACCACCCCTATTTTTGCGCGAACTTGATGGCGGCGGCGAGCAGACCAAAAGCAAGGAGTCCCCTCATAGTGCTTTACCCGCCCCCCACCGCAAGCCAGCCCAAAAGAATCGTAAGTCAATGAAATATAAGCATATTCAGGCTAGAAACTATTGAAAGTAATGAAATATTCATGAAAATGAGGTATAATAAGGCCATAATTCTAAGGAATGAGCTATGAAACATGACATCACATTCTCCACTGTAGAAAACCCAACATCCGTTTCGGATAGGGCTATCAATGAAGTCTTGCTTTTAAAGAGCGAGATGGAAACATGGCTGGGGCGCGAGATTGTCATCATTGACGGCACAAAACTGCAAAATAATCCTCACGGAGTTCTGAAAGATTCACTGCCTCATATGACGCAGCACAAAATTGATGCGCTTGAAGCCAGAATATTTAAACACAGGAACGAGGCAGGTTTTTGCGCCACGCTTGGCAAGTTAGAGGATCTGACGACCTTTGTTGTTATTAATGATAAAGATCCTTTTACAATGTTTCACGAACTTTGCCACGCTGTTATATTGACTCGGACATCAGTGGACGGACGCGCCAAACTCATCAACCATTTCTTGCGGATTCCTGCAGATGATCCTACCTCGCAAGATTTCATTGCTTCCAAAGAAACAAATTATAAAGAACATATGTCCGATGGCTTGGCCGTCATTAAAATGGCGCAATGCGAAGGCGATACACGGGGAATAGCAAAACAAAATCTTCTGGCCGCAACTTATTTTGCCAGAGCCTTGCACAAAAACAATCCGGACGAAATATTGTCCAGAATAGAACATGACACGCATGAAAGCATAGGGAGCATGAACGTCCTTTTATCCCGAAGGGATGAAAATGTAAGCCGGTCAATCTTTTTGGATCTTCAAGAAAGCTACGATGCCTTGAACCGCGAGAATACCGTTATTATGTCCGACATTTCCACCGTCAACTGGCAGGAGATAGAGCAAGTTCTTGAAGACGGCGACATAAAAAAGCTTACCAACAAACAGTGCTGTCTTTTGGCTGCCGCTATGGCCGCCAGAAATGGCAAGACGCAAAAAGATATACAGGATTGTATGGATGCTGTAGTTGGAGATGAAACGCCAAAAGACGCTGCCGAAAAAAAATGGTGCCATACTTATTATTTACTGAAAGACCATGTGGCAAAGGATGATCCCGCATTTCAACCGGCTGTGCGCGCTTATGAAAGCACCATGAAAGCATCGCAGGAACCTGTTAGAGGTACAAAAATTGCGACTTCTTTCCCTGCCCACACGCTACAATAAACCGGCCTTATTCCTCAACCTCAAACAACCAGCCCTGCTTTTGCGCAAAGGCTATGGCCGCTTGCTGCGTATCAAAAGCAAGGCGCCCTTTCATGGTGCTTTGCCCGTCCTCAGCCGCAAGCCAGCCCATGAAAGGCTCGGGCCTTTTCTGGATCGCGCTGACAACCTCAAGCCGCCACGCATCGGCCCAAGGCGAGCCTTGCGTCAAGCTTGCGGCGGGGCGAAAAATACGAACCTGCATACAGGGTTACCCTTTGAAAACATGCCTTTTATAATGCTGGAAAAACACCGAAAAAGTCAAGAATCTTGCAGCGGCCTAAGGTCTGTTGTAAAAGAAGAACCTAACTGATTCAAAGGTTGATGCTGCGCATGTTCCCACCCTTCTCTTTTTCGCGTTTGGCCGTAGCTTTTCTGGCTTTGGGGCTTCTTGTTGGATGCGCTTCCCAAAAGCCCGAGGAGCCGTCCGAAAAAACCGCCGAGGCTCTTTACAATGACGGCCTCAACCTTATGGAAAAGCGCCTGTTTCGGGAGGCTGCGACGCAGTTCGAGGAAATTGAGCGCCAGCACCCATATTCGCAATGGGCCCCGCGCGGCCAGTTGATGAGCGCTTACGCCATGTATGAGGCGCTCGATTATGACGCGGCCATCAAAGCGCTGGAGAGCTTTATCCGCCTTCACCCGGGGAGCGAATATATCGCCTATGCCTACTATCTGCGGGCGTTAAGCGATTATGAGCGCATCGCCGATGTCCGGCGTGACCAGACTTATGCGCATCTTGCGCTGTCCGAGCTGCAGACCATCATCCGTCGTTTTCCTGACACGGCCTATGCGCGTGATGCCAGACTTAAAATTGACCTCGTCAACGATCACCTTGCCGGCGCCGAGATGGAAGTCGGCCGCAATTACATGACACAAAAACTTTTCACAGCAGCCGTAGGCCGTTTCCGCACGGTGGTCGAGCGCTACCAATCCACCAGCCACGTTCCCGAAGCCTTGCACCGGCTTGTTGAATCCTATCTCGCTCTGGGCATTTTGGATGAAGCCAAAAAAACCGCCGCCGTTTTGGGCCACAACTTCCCCGGCAGCCGCTGGTATCAGGACAGCTACGATCTTCTTAGGAAGAACGGCCTGATTGATTAAGTCTGTTTATTGCGGCGTATATTTGGAAGAAGAGGAAACCTTATGGCCACGCGGTTTTCTGGCAGGCGGTTCTATGCTTTCACGCGCGCTCGTGACCTGTTGATAGGCGGGATCATTCCGGAGTTCCTGCATCTCAGGATCATTCTTTAATACCGGATTGTTCAGCATACGGCCTACCTGAAGCCACGCGCCGCGGGCGGCTCCTACGGGTGCTTCATCGCCAAGCGCGGCGGCGTTAAAATCCTTGCCCTCTTGCGGATTAAGACTATACATGCACGCAAAACCGGCAGCCAGATGAGCGGTTTCTTGCGGTGAAAGATTTTTTATGTCGCCTTCTTCTTGGAGCTTGTCCATAATCACCCGCCCGGGGAAGATGGGATTATCAACAGGAATCAAAACATCCAAAGCCGTCATCTCGTTGTATTTTTCTTGGATTGTATAAAGAGCTCGCGCAACCTTTGGCCAGTCTTTCTCTTTAACATGGGACAGAAAAGTTTCTGTCGCCGCCAGACTTCTGTAAGTATTATGTTCTGTGACTTGGTAATCCAAAGCCTGCGGATTGTTATAAAGCACTTTTCTAAAAAGGATCGTAGATTGCAAAAGATTTTCAGCCGCCATGCCTTTTATCCCTTCGCCCCTTTGCGCCCTTGTAAGCATGTCGGCAACATCCGCCATATTTTCGCGGTAGTTTGTTAAAAGGAAAAGCTGGTCAGGATCCGAGATCTTGTCAAAAGCTTTTAAAGAAATCTGGGGTTTCGAAACATCAGGGACTTTTAAAACAGAAGAGTGTAAGTTACCGTCCTTTGCATATTCTTGATTCCCATGTCCTACGATCTCGTGACCCAGTATTTTGGGATCAGAAGGATCAAATAAGACAACCAAGTGCGATTTCCCGACTGAAACATGCAAAGCTCTATACTCAAGCGCCTTTGCCTGAAGTATATGGAATGCAATATTTCCTATTTTGTTGGGCGTTAAGGGTGTAGGGAAGTCCGCGTTTTCTAAAACATCGCGGAGATTAGATAGATTGAAAGGCATTTGCTTTTGGTTAAAGATGTTATCGATTTTGCTGCCGTCGATAATAGGAAGAAACTCTTGTCCTGTCACTTCCTCCACCGCAGCCATATGCGGAGCGAGCTGCTTTACAACTTTCCCCGCTTCAGATTTCGGGTCAGGGGAGTACATAATATCATACCCGCCTTTTGCATCAGCAGGCAAAAGCCCAACCGTGAGCGCAGCCATCGTAGCCGCCGTAAATCTAACGAGCGGCGAGGATTTTTTAACGTCGTCTTTCACGGCCCTATTATACCTCTTTTTGATAAATCTTTTATTACTTTTAATAATTTCACTCTAAACGTGGTTATTTTTCATTAACTTATAGGACGACCCCTCTTTCCTTTGGACTGGCTTGCGGCCATGCGCTAAACTCTTTAACCTTTTGTTTTCGGCAAGTTTTTAAAGCGAAAGAAGATGCTTAAAACCCCATGACCAAGAAAGAACAGCTCTCCCTTTTTTCAGAAGATCCGGCCGCTTTGTTGCAAAAGCTGGCCAAGGATATCGCGCATCATGACCGCCTCTATCATCAAAAAGACGCGCCTGAGATTTCCGATGCGGCTTATGACGCCTTGCGCGCGCGTTATAAGGCTTTGGCCAAAGCGCACCCCGACCTTGTTCCCGCAGATGATCCTGACGCCCGCGTCGGCGCAGCCCCTTTAGGCGGCTTTCGCAAAGTCCGCCATAAAGTGCCGATGCTTTCCCTGAACAACGCTTTCACGGACGAGGATATCATTGATTTTGTCGAGCGGATCAGAAAGTTCCTCAATCTGAAAGAAACCGATAAAATCCCCATGATGGCCGAACCCAAAATTGACGGTCTTTCAGCAACGCTTTTATACGAAAAAGGAAAACTGGTTGCTGGCGCCACGCGCGGCGATGGACAAACGGGCGAGAATGTCACCGACAACATTAAAACGATCAAATCCATCCCCCATAAACTGAACGGCACATTTCCCGATCGCCTTGAAGTGCGCGGCGAGATTTTTATGACTCATAAGGATTTCTCCAAACTGAACGCGCAACGTGAAAAGGATGATGAACCGCTTTTCGCCAATCCGCGCAACGCAGCAGCCGGCAGCGTGCGCCAGCTGGACTCAACCATCACCGCAGCGCGCCCTTTGGCCTTTTTCGCTTATGCTTTGGGCGAAGTTTCTCACATGACTTGGAACAGCCAAAGCGGTCTTCGCAAAAAACTGGCAAACTGGGGCTTTACGCTGAACGAGCCGTCCGCGCTTTGCGAAACGACAAAAGACATGCTGGCCTATCATCACAAGCTTGAAGAAAAACGCCATGAGATGGATTTTGATATGGACGGCGTTGTCTATAAAGTCGATCTCTTTGCATGGCAGGAGCGTTTGGGTTTTGTCAGCCGCGCGCCGCGCTGGGCGCTTGCGCATAAGTTTGCCGCTGAAAAAGCGCAAACAAAGCTGAATGATATTTTGATTCAAGTTGGCCGCACGGGCGCCATGACTCCTGTTGCGGATCTGGAGCCTGTGACAGTCGGCGGCGTTGTCGTCAGCCGCGCCACGCTTCATAATGAGGACGAGATCAAACGCAAAGACATCCGCATCGGCGATGAAGTTATCGTTCAACGCGCCGGCGATGTTATCCCCCAGATTGTTGAGGTAGTGCTGAGCAAGCGCAAAAAAACCGCTTCTGTTTATGAGTTTCCCACCCATTGCCCCATTTGTCATTCTCTGGCTCTGCGTGAAGAAGGCATGGCCGTGCGCCGCTGTACAGGAGGTTTGATCTGTCCGGCGCAGATTGTCGAACGCCTTTGTCATTTCGTCAGCCGCGATGCGCTGAACATAGACGGCTTTGGCGAGCAGCGTGTCAGAACGCTGTGGGAAGAAGGTTTTGTGAAAACGCCTGCGGATATTTTTCTTTTGCATGAGCATGAAGAAACCCTCAGCGAACGCAAAGGCTGGGGCGCGTTGTCGGTAAGGAATCTTTTGGACGCCATCGAAGCGCACCGCACAGTGCCGCTGGATCGTTTTATCTTTGCGCTCGGCATCCGTCAGGTTGGCGAGGCCACGGCCAGACTTCTTGCGCGTCACTACAAAACATTTGAAGCATGGCGCAAAGCCATGATCGCCGCGCATGATGAAGATGGAGAGGCATGGCAGGAATTGACAGGCATCGATCAGGTCGGCCCTTTGGTCGCGCGGGATCTGGCGGCGTTTTTTGCCGAACCTCATAATGAAAAAATCCTTGATGATCTTTTAAATCAAATCACCGTCCGCCCCGCGCAGCAGGGTGCGCAAAACACGGCGCTTGCGGGCAACACCATCGTCTTCACAGGATCGCTCACAACCATGGGCCGCCGCGAAGCCAAGACCAGAGCGGAAAGTCTCGGCATGACCGTCAGCGGCTCGGTCTCCAAAAAAACGGATTATGTTGTTCTGGGCGAAGATGCCGGAAGCAAAGAGAAGAAAGCAAAAGAACTGGGCGTTAAAATCCTGAATGAAAATCAATGGATTTCTCTGACAGAAGGAAAAAAGATATGAGCGAGCAAGAGTCTGAAGATAAAATGCTGGAAATTGTCGCGCAGAATGTGCGTAAGGAAATTGAAAAACTCATGCTTGTGGTCGAGCAGTCCGCCAAAGACGCGAAAAACTACGACAGCAGCCTGACCGATTTTTCCGGCAGCCTGCAATCTTCCACATCCATGGAGCAGATCAAGCAGGCTGTTTTGAAAGTCGCGCGTGAAACGCAAGTCATGGCCGCGCAAAACCAAAAATTGCAGGATCAGCTTTCACACGCGGCGCAGGATATGGTTGATCTGCGCTCGGATCTGGACAAAGTCCGAAAGGATTCTCTGACGGATCCCCTTACCGGCATCGGCAACCGCGCTTATTTTTCCGAGCAGCTCGCCCATGTCCTGCAGGAGTCGCGCGAAACAGGAACGCCTGTTTCGCTGTTGATGGCCGACATCGATCACTTTAAAAAGTTCAACGACAATTACGGCCATCTTATTGGTGACGAGGTCTTAAAACTTGTCGCCAAAACGCTTGTTGAAAATCTGAAAGGCCGCGACATCATCGCGCGCTATGGCGGTGAGGAGTTTGTGATTATCCTGCCCCATACAACTGTGCAGGATGCCGCGCGCGTGGCGGATAGTTTGCGCGATCATTTATCGACCAAACAGATCCGCCGCCGCAAAACGCATGAAAATCTTGGGATTGTAACAATTTCTTTAGGTGCAGCGCAGTATAAAGACGGCGAAGACCCCCAAAACCTGATAGATCGCGCGGATTTAGGCCTCTACGCCGCCAAACAGGCCGGACGTAATAAGGTCGTGGTGCAGAATGAGAATAATTAACCGTAAGTTAACGCCCCCTCTCTTATAATTCAGCCCGTTATGGCCACAACAAAAAAAACATCTCAAAAGGCGGCGCAAGCTTTGCCTTTGAACAAAATCCTGATCGGCGACAGTATCGAGCTGATGCGCGCGCTGCCGGATGCCAGTATTGATGTTGTTTTTGCCGACCCTCCTTATAATTTGCAGCTTGGCGGCGATCTGCTGCGGCCCAACCATACGCTTGTCGATGCCGTGGATGATGATTGGGACAAGTTCAGCGACTTTGCCAGCTATGACAAGTTTACTTATGATTGGCTGAAAGAAGCGCAGCGCGTGCTCAAGCCTGACGGGTCTTTGTGGGTGATCGGAAGCTACCACAATATTTTTCGTGTCGGCACTATTTTGCAAAATCTTGGCTTTTGGATTTTGAATGATATCGTCTGGTGCAAAACCAATCCTATGCCGAACTTTCGCGGCAAACGCTTTACCAACGCGCATGAAACGCTGATCTGGGCGGCAAAATCGCCCGATGCGCGCCCATGTTTTAATTACGAGGCGATGAAAAACCTCAACGATGAAAAGCAAATGCGCAGCGATTGGAATCTTCCCATTTGCAGCGGCAAGGAACGCCGCCGCGATGATGAAGGTGAAAAACTTCACCCCACGCAAAAGCCGGAGAGTCTTCTTTACCGCGTGATCGCCTCCTCCACAAAACCAAACGATGTGATCTTGGATCCCTTTTTCGGCAGCGGCACAACGGGCGCGGTCGCGCGAAAACTGGGCCGCAACTTTATAGGGTTTGAGCGCGAAGAACGCTACGCGCGCTTTGCCAAAAAAAGAATTGCCGAGATTAAGGATATTCCCGAAACAGGATTCCTGCTCACGCCTGCCAAGCGCGAGGAGCCGCGCGTTCCTTTCGGCACGGTGCTGGAGCGCGGTCTTTTGCATGCGGGCGATTTTCTTTTTGATGAGCGGCAGCGCCACCGCGCCCGAGTCAAAGCTGACGCGACTTTGATTGCCGCCTGCCGCGACGGCGAAGAAATCCGTGGCTCCATTCATAAAGTCGGCGCCACGGTTCAGGGCCTACCGGCCTGCAACGGCTGGACTTTCTGGTGCTATGAGGCCAAGGGACACCTCCTCCCCATCGACCTCCTCCGCCAACGCATCCGCGCCGAAATCGCCCAGATGATGGGGTAAGCCCCAAGCCCCCCCTAACTGTCATTGCGAGGCGGGCCGCAAGGCCCAACGGGCGCCATCTCGGCGATGTTGCAGAGATTACCGCGTCAGGCCTGAAGGCCTTCCTCGCAATGACAATCTCCCCTCTCGTCATCCGCAAGCCCCGAGAATGACAAGGAAAATCACATAAGTTAATGAAAAATAACCATATTTAAAGCGAAACTATTAAAAGTAATAAAAGATTCACAAAAAAATAGTATAATAAGGTCATGGAAAACGACGATAAAAAACCCCTGCTCAAAAGGGTAGTAAACCTGACAGCCGCTACAGCCGTAGCGGCATGTAGCTTATTACCGCTGCCTGCCGGAGCAGCAAAGATTCCCGACAATCCTGTCGCAGTAAAGCCCATATCCTTGGTGGATGAGGCTAAAAAAGAAATTGTTTCTCAAAAAGAAGAAATAGAACAGGCGATAGGACAAAAGATTTATTTTATTGATGGGCGAGAAGTGAAAAAAAGATCTGCCGCGCTGGCGCATGGCAAAGGGGAATCAGGAAAACATGACGTAGATGAGATTTTAAAGATTTTAAGTGAAAGGGAAAACGACGACTCTGCCGTAAAGGGCATTCTGGAGGATTCAGGCGTTTCTGCGGAAAAGGGAGAGAGTGCCATACTCGCGGCTAGTATAGGAAGACATTTAAGACAGGATATAGGATACGAACCAGTATGTGACCCTTCTTTCGATCAGGTCAACTCTGGTGTTATTTCAACAAAAGACAGAGATGGTAACAACATAAAAGTTTTTGTCGCGTTCGGTGAAAATAACAAAGACGGAAATACTGTTTGGCGTGAGAGGTTGTCTTGTCCCGAAGGTACAGGCGTTGATTTTTCAAAAACAGATTCTAATTTTGTAAAACAGCCATATGATGAAGCGGCCGCTTTTACAGCATTTCACGAAAAAGCGCATCTTTACAATACTGAAGTAGAGGAACCCGCGTTTTTCATGAAAGTCCCTAAAACAGATAATAAAGGTGAAGCTTGGAAGCTGCGGGAAAATCGCCAGGAAAATATGTCAGATTCTTACGCCGCGATTAAAATGGCGCAAAAAGGAAATTACACAGCTGCCACTAAACAAGCGCAAGCCCGTCTTTTTGACTCAACTTACCTCTCAACGAGTCAAGAACTCCCGATGTCGTACCAAGGGCATAACACCCATGAAACTCTGTTTGCGACAATCTCTCTTCTGGACGATATTAAGAACGGGAAAATGGATAATGTTAAGTCAAAGCTTGATGGTCTTCAAGAAACTTATGACAACACGGAATCACGATCCGAGGTTAAACATCCCTTCAATGGACAAGCTATTTTTGCCAAGTTAGAAACAGGTGGACTGAATGCTCTTACAGACAAAGACAGCCTTTCTCTTGCGTCAGCTTTGGCAACAAAGCATAGCCCGTCTTTGTCTGATATGAACGATTTTGACAACGCAACCTTGGGAAAGGTGCCGCAAGGAAAGGCCGCCACCAAAGCATGGAGTGACACGTACGACCTTCTTAAACAAGGAGACGCTGTGGTGGATAAAGACAATAACACCGCATTTAAACCGGCCATACTTGCCCATGAAAGCATAAAAAAAGAAGCGCAAGAAGCCGCTGTAGCGGATAAAGACAACAACACCGCTTTTGAACCGGCAAAAAAAGCGGCGGAGCCTTTGGGCGTGGCGGCGGAGCCTTTGAAGGTGGCGAGCTTTGACGAACCGCAAAGACCCGCCGGCAGGAGCACAGTCACGGCTCCCACCCCCAAACTCACACCGCAATAGCCTAGGCCATGGAAAACGACGATAAACCTATGGCAACCAAAAGCATCAAATCGGCAGCCCTTGCGGTGGCCTCGGCAACGCTGTTGGCAACGCCTTCCCTTGCAGAAAAAGCCCCCCTTCACGATATCCTGATCTTCCCTGATAAAAACCCCGAATGGAGCAGAGCTGTCAATGAAGTCTTTCGGAATAAAGGCGAAACGGAAAAGATGATAGGGCAAGAAGTTGTCTTTCTTGACTATGGCAAAATAAAAGAAGCTTTGAAGGGTGAAAAACCGTCACATGATGGATTTAGCAAGGTTCTAAAAAACTCAAATGCTCCCATAGCGGAAGGCAAGATTAACCGCCTTTCAGCCGCGTTGCTTGAAGTCGAAGAAAAAAACTTGGGCGGTTTTTGCACTTCAATTGGAAACTATCGTTCCACACCTTTTTTAGGAACTTCGGTTGAGGATAATCCCTTTTCAGATCGAACCAGCGTTGTTGTCGTAGATAAGAAAAATATTCAGACGCTGTTTCACGAGGTTGGCCATTTAACCCAGTCGGTTCCAACACAAATAGACGGACAGGATAAGACGATCAATCCTTTCTTAAATGTTTTTTATGCTCCTACAGGCGACATCGATAAAAATACGCCTGCAATGCTCCAGTCCCTCCGAACAAATCACAAGGAAAATATGGCAGAATCTTACGCCATGATTAAAATGGAGCAATTAGGCGTAAGTACCTTAGGAGTAGCAGAAGATGGAATCCTGCGTTCAACTTACAATTTTAGAAACAAGCTCTACAGCGATCCGAATGCTGCCGATAAGGCTGACAACTTTATAGCTTACAACGCCTATAAAAGCCTGTCGGTAACGAAAGATTTTTGTATACAAGCTAAACATAAAAAATGGGACAGGGTTGATAAAATCCTTTCTGGACTTCAAGAAGAATACAATAACAAGAAGGGCTATAACATAATCGAGGCCGATAAGCCTACCTTCGACGATCAGGAAAAGCAAGCGATATTGAAAGAACTCAAAGACAACGGTTTTGAAAAACTTCCGGATAAAACGTGCCATCGCATAGCCGGTCTTATAGCAAGCACACATAGTCTGACGCCGGAACAGATCAAAGATTTAAAAGACGCCGCGCTTGGCGACGACGTGCCAAAAGGGGATGCCAGAGATTCATGGAATAAGACTTACTATTGGTATAAGGACGATCCGGAAGCGAATAATCCCGCATTTAAACCGGCTATACGCGCCAATGAAAGCATAAAAGAAGAAGAAGCACAAAGGCCCAGCAAGAGCACAGTCACAGTCCCCATCCCCAAGCTCACACCGGAATAACGCGGCCCCCCCCCACTTGTCATTGCGAGGAAGGCCATAAGGCCTGACGCGGCAATCGCGCTCTTGATGTTGCCGAGATTGCCGCGTCAATCCGCCTGCGGCGGCCCTCCTCGCAATGACAAGAGAGAGGGAAAAATAACCATACTCACAATGAAACTATTAAAACTAATGAAATCTTCGCAGAAAAAAGTACAATGCGGGCATGAAAGCTTCCGTTAAAAAGATAATAAATTGGTCGGTTATTGCGGCTGCGGCGGTAACATTTGGGTTGCCTTCGCTTATGGGAAGGGGGCTGCCTTTTCATGATGTCACGCTGTCCCCTGAGAAAAACCCGACATCCGACTGGCACAAGGCTGTCAATGAAGTCTTTCGGAATATACCCGAGATAGAAAAGCGTCTAGACAAAAGATCATCATTATTGACGGCAGCAAAATGCCAAATCTTTCAGGTGACCAGCATTTTCTTCTTTGTGGGATTTTGGAAGATGCACAACTTTCCATGTCACGCAACAAGATTTCTACACTTGCGTCCATGATACTTCTAGCAAAGTCCATGGGCTTAAGCGCTTTTCAAGCTTCAATCGGAAACGAGTTTCCTATCCGCATTTTTAAAACCCCGCTTATATTGAAAATGCCCAACGCTTCCGCTGATCAAAGCAATGTTATTGTCTTGCTCGATTCTACCTCCCCCCATATGTTGTTTCATGAGTTTTTCTACACAGATCAAAATGAAAAAGCCGGCAAACATCTCAATGAAAACATAGCCGATGTTTATGCCATGATTAAAGTGGCGAAGTTAGGCAAAAACACGGATAGGCTGGTAGAAGACGTCCTTGCGTTCTTAACGGATCTGAATGATGGCGTACCCCGCAGATTCATTGTCGAACACGACACTTATGAAAGCATGAAAGAGGCAAATAGTCTTCTATCCCATATTAAACGTCAAAATTGGCCCCATGTTGCGCGAACGCTTTATAAGCTTCAGGAAAATTACGATGACGTAAACACCATCATCCATGCCGACAACCCTATCTTCAACGGGATAGCGATATTGAAAAAACTTCAAAAAGGCGGCCTAAATAACCTTTCAGATCAAGATTGCCGTCGCTTGGCCACCGCCATAGCACTTAAACATAGCCTGACGCCAGAGCAAATCAAGACAAGAATAAAAGACCCCGATTTTTATCGAACCGCCTTTACGCCGCGTTAAGCCGCGCCTGAACGTCGCGGTCATTTTCGATCGCGGCCTGCGCTGCCGCCAGACGCGCAATAGGAACGCGGTAAGGCGAGCATGACACATAATTCAAACCAAGCTTGTGGCAAAAGCGGATAGAGGCCGGATCGCCGCCATGCTCGCCGCATATGCCGAGCTTGAGATCCTCGCGTGTCGCGCGGCCCCGTTCGGAGGCGATTTTGATAAGCTCGCCCACGCCGTCTTGGTCGATGGTGACAAACGGATCCAGCGCCATAATCCCCGTTCTATAATAATCAGGAAGGAAAGACGCGCTGTCATCGCGGCTTAAACCGAAAGTCGTTTGAGTCAGATCATTTGTGCCGAAGCTGAAGAACTCCGCCGTCTGCGCAATCCCGCCGGCGCGCAGCGCCGCGCGCGGCAGCTCGATCATCGTGCCGACCATATAGTCAAACTTTATGCCGGACTCCTTCATCATTGCATCCGCCGCATCGTGGACGACTTTTGCCAGAATATCCAATTCCTTTTTCAGCGCGACAAGAGGAATCATCACTTCAGGAAGCACAGTTTTCCCCTGTTTCTTCATGGCAATCACGGCACCGAAAATAGCGTGCGCCTGCATCTCGGAAATCTCGGGATAAGAAATGCCGAGCCTACATCCGCGATGCCCCAGCATGGGATTGGTTTCATGCAGCATCGCCGCGCGCCGTTCAACCTGCGCCACATCGACACCGGCATATTTGGCGACATCTTCGATTTCCGCTTTTGTTTTGGGCAGGAACTCATGCAAAGGCGGGTCCAGAAGGCGGATCGTCACAGGAAGCCCGTCCATAATGGTGAAGAGATCCTCAAAATCCTTTTGTTGCATCGGCAAAAGCTTGTCCAAAGCCTTGCGCCGCCCTTGCGTGTTTTCCGCCAAAATCATCTCGCGCATCGCAATGATGCGACTTGTATCAAAAAACATGTGTTCCGTGCGGCAAAGGCCGATGCCCTCGGCGCCGAACTTGACGGCTGTGCGCGCATCCAAAGGCGTTTCGGCATTGGTGCGGACTTTCAATGTGCGCACGCTGTCGGCCCACTGCATCAAAGTCGCAAAATCGCCGGAAAGCTCGGGCTGTACCGAAGGAACTTCGCCCAGCATGATCTCGCCCGTCGCGCCGTCAATCGTGATGGCCTCGCCCGCTTTAACAATGATGTCCTTCACGCGCATCTCGCCCTTGGCATAGTCCATGGAAAGCTCGCCCGCGCCCGCGACACAGGCGCGCCCCATGCCGCGCGCCACAACAGCAGCATGACTTGTCATACCGCCGCGACTTGTCACGATACCCTGCGCGGCATGCATGCCGTGAATATCTTCGGGGCTTGTTTCAACGCGGCAGAGAATAACTTTTCTGCCTTTGCCCGCCATATCCTCGGCCTCGTCAGCCGTAAAGACAACAATGCCTGAAGCCGCGCCCGGGGAAGCAGGCAGACCCTTGGCAATCACCTGCCGCTCAGCTTTGGGATCAAGTGTCGGGTGCAAAAGCTGATCCAATGAAGAAGGCTCGATACGCTTAATAGCCTCTTCCTTGCCGATTGTGCCTTCTTTCACCATTTCAACCGCAATCCGCAAAGCCGCCATCGCCGTGCGTTTTCCGGTGCGGGTTTGCAGCATATAAAGCTTGCCGTGCTGGACGGTGAACTCAATATCCTGCATGTCGCGGTAATGTGACTCCAGTTTCAAGCGCACATCATTAAGCTGTTTAAAGACATCCGGCATCACCTCTTCCATGGCCAGAAGATCCGAGTCATTTTCCTCTTTGCCCTTGATCGTCAGATGCTGGGGCGTGCGAATACCGGCAACAACATCTTCACCTTGAGCATTGACAAGATATTCGCCGTAAAAAGAGTTCTCACCCGTGGAAGGGTTGCGCGTAAAGGCAACGCCCGTGCAGCAATCCTCGCCCTTATTGCCGAACACCATCGCCTGAACATTAACAGCCGTGCCCCAGTCCGCAGGAATATCATTCAAGCGGCGGTAAGTAATCGCGCGCTGGTTCATCCAAGAACCAAACACCGCGCCGATGGCGCCCCAGAGCTGCTCATGAACATCCTGCGGGAAGGCTTTGCCGCGTTCTTTTTGCACGATCTGAAGATAGGCCGTGACAACCTCGCGCCAGTCATGAGCCGTCATCTCGGTATCAAGCGCAAACCCGCGCGCGCGCTTGACGTCTTCGATAATGTCTTCGAACTTGTGCAGAGAAATATCAAGCACCACCGCGCTGTACATTTGAATAAAGCGGCGATAGCTGTCATAAGCAAAACGCGCATCCTGACTGATTTTGGCAAGACCTTCCACGGTCGCGTTATTCAGGCCGAGATTAAGGATGGTATCCATCATCCCGGGCATGGACGCCCGCGCGCCGGAGCGCACCGAAAGCAGCAAAGGATTGGCCGGATCGCCAAAGCCGCAGCCGACCGCTTTTTCCACCTCCGCAAGAGCGTTATTTACTTCACCCTTCAAGCTTTCGGGATAAAGGCGGTCATGCGCGTAGAAATAGGTGCAGACGTCCGTTGTGATAGTAAAGCCCGAGGGAACAGGCAGCCCCAGCATACACATTTCCGCAAGACCGGCCCCTTTGCCGCCCAGCAGATTGCGCATATCCGCGCGCCCTTCAGCATGGCCGTCTCCGAACGAATAAACCCATTTTGTTTGTGTGGACATGGGCACCCCTCCCGTTAAAGGATCAAGAATTGCGGGCAACTTAACCGCTTTAGCCGCCTCGGACAAGTGGCTTTCCTATAGGCCCGCCCCTGCAAGGGGGGTTATAAAAGCTTTCTCTTGCATACCCCGCCTTTTAGAGCTAAGAAAGCGCCTGTAAACCTCCTTGCCGGACGCCTTGACGTTCGGCTTGACCGGTGCGGCTGATGTTTTTGAGACGGTCTCAAACCAGCGGCTGGTCGCATAGACCCGAAAGGAGTGTGGATTTATGCCATACTATGAGTCTGTCTTTATTGCGAGGCAGGATATTCCGGCCACGCAAGTTGAAGCTCTCGCAGCTTCTTTTTCCGACATCGTCAGCCAAAATGGCGGCACGGTCACCAAGACCGAGCAATGGGGCCTTCGCGCCCTTGCCTACCGGATCAGGAAAAACAAAAAGGGCCATTATGTCCTGATGAATCTTGATGCCCCGCCCGCAGCGGTGGTGGAGCTTGAGCGCAACATGCGCCTGAATGAAGACATCCTGCGCTACATGACGGTCGCGGTTGAGGCTCTTGAAGAAGGCCCTTCCATCATGATGCGCCGTGAAGAACGCGACAGCGAGCGCGAAGGCCGCAGCGAGCGTCCCTCGCGTGGCCGTGGCCCCCGCATGGATGCGCCTTTAACAGATGAAGCAGAATAAAAGGAGTTGACTTATGAGCATGGACGAAATCGAAAATGATGCCGCAGACAGCAAAAAGCGTCGTACCGGCAAATCTTCCCAACCGGGCGCGTTTTCCGGCGGCGGTGGCGCCGGCCACTTCTTTGGCCGGCGTAAGACCTGCCCTTTCAGCGGCGCGGGCGCACCGAAAATTGACTATAAGGATGTCCGCCTTTTGATGCGTTTTATTTCCGAGCGGGGCAAAATCGTCCCTGCGCGCATCACAGCCGCCAACAACAAAAAGCAGCGCGAACTTAAACAGGCGATCAAGCGCGCGCGTTTTCTGGCGCTCTTGCCCTATGTCAATGATCGTGCCGGAGCTTGAGGAGGAAAAACATGATTGAAGTTATTTTGCTCGAACGCATCGAGAAACTGGGCCTGATGGGACAGACCGTGAAAGTTCGCCCGGGTTTTGCGCGCAATTATCTGTTGCCGCAGAAAAAAGCCCTGCGCGCCACCAAGGCCAATCTTGAAGCTTTCGAAAAACAACGCGAAGCGCTTGAAGCGAAGAACGCTACGCTGCGTACCGAAGCGGAAAAAACCGCCCAGACCATAGATGGGGCCAAAGTGGTTGTCATCCGTCAGGCCAGTGAAACGGGCATGCTCTACGGCTCGGTCAGCGCGCGCGATGTGGCGGAAGTGGCCAAAGAAGCCGGCTTCCCGATCGAGCGCCTGATGGTGCAGATCGATCAGCCCATTAAAATGCTCGGGCTCTTTCCGGTAAAGATCAAGCTTCATCCTGAAGTGGCGATCAAACTGACCGTCAATGTCGCCCGCTCACCCGAGGAAGCGGTTTTGCAGGCCGAAAAAGGCGAAGCCCTGATCCGTCAGGCCGAAGTTGCAGCCACAGCGGAAGCTGAAAAAGCCATGGTCGAAGCCATTGGCCCCAGCGAAGCTGAATCTGAACCGCCCGCCGCAGACGAAACAACCAAAAAAGCAAAAAAAACCCGCGCCAAAAAAACGGCAAAGGCTGAAGAGGTAGAAGAGTAATTTGAACAAAGCCCTCCCCCGCGAGGGGGAGAGCTTAAAAACCCTGTCATTGCGAGGAAGACCTTTAGGCCTGACGCGGCAATCTCGGCGATGTTGAAGAGATTGCCGCGTCAATCCGCCTGCGGCGGCCTTCCTCGCAATGACAAGAGGGGCTAGATGGGGAGGCGACATGTCCATGCACATCACCAACATCGGAAAAGAAATCGCCGAAAACATAGGCGCAGAAACTATTTTCAAAGCATACGGCCCCGCGCTGGTGCGTCTGGTTGAAAAAGAAAATCAAACGCACCCCTATGATCTTCAGCAAACCGCTTTCAAGGTTGCTAAAGAAAACATGGGCACTTTATTGGAAAAATACGAACTTCTGGACTTTAAGGACGAAGCCTATAGAAAAGGGTTATTGCTTGAAGACATCTATTCCATTTTCGGCGTGATGCTGAGGGATAAAATCTTTACGGACAAAGGAATCCCCGTTCCTGTCCGCCCTTCAACGGCCCCTACTCTTACGCATTCTCCAGTGCTTTAATAATATCTTCGCACATCTTCTTGGCATCGCCGAAAAGCATCATGGTGTTGGAGCGGAAGAAAAGCTCGTTATCGACTCCGGCATAGCCTGCCGCCATCGAGCGCTTGATGAACAAAACCGTTTTCGCCTTCTCCACATCCAAGATCGGCATGCCGTAAATCGGCGACAGAGGGTCGGTCTTGGCGGCAGGATTGGTCACGTCATTTGCGCCGATCACAAAAGCAACATCCGTGCTGCTGAAATCGCGGTTGATTTCGTCAAGCTCCAAAACCTCATCATAAGGAACATTCGCTTCCGCCAGCAGCACATTCATATGGCCCGGCATGCGTCCTGCCACAGGATGGATGGCATAACGCACCTGCACGCCGTGTTTTTTGAGAATATCCGACATCTCGCGCAAAGCATGCTGCGCTTGTGCAACAGCCATGCCGTAGCCCGGCACAATAATCACGCTTGAAGCGTTTTTCATGATGAAAGCCGCATCCTCAGCCGAACCGGCCTTGACGGGCTTGTCGCCATGCGCCTTGCTCGCGCCCGCGCTTTGTTCACCGCCGAAGCCGCCGAGAATAACATTGATGATCGAGCGGTTCATCCCCTTGCACATAATATAGCTGAGGATAGCGCCCGAAGATCCCACCAAAGCGCCCGTAACGATCAGCAAAGGATTTTCAAGCGTAAAGCCTGTCGCCGCCGCCGCCCATCCCGAATAGCTGTTGAGCATCGAGATCACAACCGGCATATCCGCCCCGCCGATAGGAAGGATCAAAAGAAATCCCAAAAGCCCCGTCAAAAACACAAGCCCCCAGAAGAGAGCAGGCGAAGGATTGAACACCAGCACAACAACAATCACAAGACTTAACGCGCCAAGCAGCAGATTGACATGATGCTGAAACTTGAAAACCAAAGGCGAGCCGCTGATAAGCCCCTGTAACTTTCCAAACGCAATGATGGAGCCTGTAAATGTAATCGCGCCGATCGCCACGCCAAGGCTGATTTCAATCAACGAGCCGTAGGATATGCGCCCTTCATGCACAAGGCCGAAAGCCTCAGGCTCAAAAAACGCGGCCCCCGCAACCAAAACAGCCGCCAGACCGACAAGCGAATGAAACCCTGCCACAAGCTGCGGCAGCGCAGTCATGCGGATGAGTTTGGCAATCAAAGCGCCGACCACACCACCCGCAAAAAGCGCCGCCACAATCAGCCCGTAAGAGGCCACCTGAGGAAGACACAGCGTTGTCATAATCGCAAGCGTCATCCCAAGAATGCCAAGGCGGTTGCCTTGTACCGCGCTTTCAGGCGAAGACAGCCCGCGCAAAGCCAGAATAAACAGTACGGCGCAAACAAGATAAGAGATAGCGATGAAAGAAGCTGTCATGGGATTACTTGGCCTTTTTCTTGTACATATGAAGCATGCGCGCGGTCACGATAAACCCGCCGAAGATATTGATCGAAGCTAAAAAGACGGCCACCAGCCCCAGCCACGAAGCAAAACAGAGCGTTTTAAGCCCCGCTGCCACCAAAGCGCCGACAATAATCACCGAGGAAATAGCATTGGTCACCGCCATCAAGGGCGAATGCAAAGCCGGCGTCACGCGCCACACGACATAATAGCCTACAAAGCAGGCCAGCACGAAAATCGTCAGGCCCGTTATAAAAAAACCGCCCGAAGCCATAGAAATGGTTTGGGGCGCGAGATCCTGAGTCTGCTCCGCAAGTTTGGATAGTTGGCGAGAGATGTCTTCCTGCGTGGCGGCGATCGCGGCAAGGCTGGCGGCAAAAGAGGTTGTATCCATAAGAATCCTTCGCTTTTCTGGCTTATTAGTCCGAGGTCGGCGGTGTTTCAATAGCGTCGATCATGGGAAGATCGCTTGGAACTTTAATCCCGTCACTCGGCGGCGGAATGGGAATGGAAAAATCAAGAGCCTGCGGCTCGGATAGTGATCCGGGCAGTGAATCCTGCAGCGAAGGCGCAGGCGCAACAGGCGGCGGCGGCATTTCCAAAGATGGCGGCGTGATAAGGGGTGCCTGTGGCGGCGCGGCATGCGGCGTCGGCATGGCTGCGCCCTTGTGCCGCAGAGTCATTTTCTCCGCCTCAATCATCGCGAGCCTGTTTTGAAGCAGAATATTACGCTCCGACACAAGATCGGCTTTGAGGGTTAGAACAGTAATTTTCTCATGAATATTGACGATATACACGGCAAAAACGACAAAGAGAATGGCGCAGCACACCACGCATACCGCAAGACTGACAATCCATTGCGCGATAAGCGGCATGCTCACCTCGCCGATGCGCGCGCGTGGCGCGGGTGTTTTCTCAGAGATTTTTTCGTCCGTCACATCCATGGGAACCTTAACCTGCCTTTTGAAACTGATTGTGAACAAGCTCACCATCATGGCTTAACGTCACCGCGCGGACGATCTCATCATCCCAGTCAATGGACAGAGACGCACCATTCTCCGCCATCAAAAGAGCAACAAAATTGTAAATATTGCGCGCATAAAGAGCCGAAGCGTCCGTTGCAATACGGCTTGGCACATTGCGATAGCCGACAATGCGCACGCCTTTGTAAGCCACAACCTTGCCCGCTTCGCTCATGGCGCAGTTACCGCCCTGCTCCACCGCAAGATCAACCACAACAGAGCCCGGTTTCATGCTGGCCAGCATCTCTTCCGTGATAAGCTTGGGCGCCGCGCGGCCCGGAATAAGCGCTGTTGTAATCACGATGTCCTGCTTTTTGATGGTCTCGGCCACCAAAGCGGCTTGCTGGCGTTTGTAATCTTCGCTCATCTCCTTGGCATAGCCACCGGCGGTTTCGGCTTGCTTGCTTTCCTCATTCTCCACCATCACGAAGGAAGCGCCGAGGCTTTGCACTTGCTCCTTAGCCGCCGCGCGGACATCTGTGGCCGAGACAATAGCACCAAGCCGCCGCGCTGTCGCAATCGCCTGCAAGCCTGCAACACCTGCCCCCATCACAAAAACGCGAGCGGGCGCAATGGTTCCTGCCGCCGTCATCATCATGGGAAAAGCGCGCCCGAACTGGTCTGCGGCATCCAAAACAGCCTTGTAACCCACCAGATTGGATTGGCTGGAAAGAACATCCATCGACTGCGCCCGTGTGATGCGCGGCATGAGCTCCATCGACATGGCCGTGAGCTGCTTGCCTGCGTAAAGATCCAAAACTTCCGGCGCGGCGTAAGGGTTGAGCATGCCGATAAGAACCGTCCCCGGTTTTATGGAAGAAAACTCATCATTTCCTTCAGATGCCAGCATGGGGCGCTGAACTTTCAAGACGATCTGCGCGGCCTGCATCGCAGCCTGCGCGTCAGGTGCAACAAAAGCACCGGCGGCCTGATAGGCGCTGTCAGGGTATCCCGCCTGCTCACCAGCCTGCGCCTCTACAGAAACATCAAAGCCATCCGCAATATATTTTTTCACGGTATCAGGCGTTGCGGCCACACGTTTTTCAAAAGGACGGCGTTCTTTTAAAACAGCTATTTTCATGAGGATCACGGACAAAGGTCAGAAGTCGAAAGAATCACAAAACCAATGCAAGTTTGCCCCATTTACCTGCAAGAGTGAAGCCCATTTTGATTCCGCTTATCTCGCAGCGCAATAAAGGCCAAATACAAAGAGATGGCCCTATAACAAGTTGATATTAAACAATATATTTGGCGATCTTTTTAAGATGAAATCTGCGGCAAAAGCTGCTAAACTGCGCCCTATCATGTGTTTGCGAAAAACCGATCAGGCGCAAACCTTGTACGATCCAAGAACAAGTGAAAAGCTCTGGATCGTCCGAAGGCCCCAAAAAGGCGTTCGGATGCCAAAGCATTTTGCCCAAGAGAGAAAACAAAGGAGATATCAATGCCGCTTCCCTTAATGCCCAAAGCCACAGCGGTCTGGCTTGTTGAAAACACAACGCTGACGTTTGAGCAGATCGGCGCTTTTTGCGGTCTTCATAAACTGGAAGTTCAGGCCATAGCGGACGGCGAAGTGGCCTCCGGCATCATGGGTCTGGATCCTGTGATGAACGGCCAGCTGACGGCTGAAGAAATCAAGCGTTGCGAAGAAGAGCCGCGCGGGCATCTTAAAATGCAGCGCTCGTCCCTTCCTCAGCCGGACGCGCGGACAAAGGGGCCGCGTTATACGCCTGTCTCCAAGCGCGCCGACAAGCCGGATGCGATTCTCTATCTGCTCAAAACCCATCCCGAGCTTTTGGATGCGCAGGTTGCGCGTCTTTTAGGCACGACAAAAGACACGATCAAGAAGGTCAAAGACAAGACGCACTGGAATATGAACAATTTAAAGCCGCGTAATCCTGTCCTTCTGGGCCTTGTCAAACAGGCTGATCTTGATGCCGCGCTGCAAAGAGCCCGCCGCCGCATCGCGCGTGAAGAAAAAGCCGCGCAAAAAGCGCAAGACGCGCAACCCAAGCCGGACAGCGCCGCGCTTTTCGGAAACTTTGATGAGCCCGCGACAACAGCAAGCGCTACCATCATCAATTTTTCCAAGGGTGAAGAGCAACCGGACGTATCTTTTGACGAACTGCTTGAGGATAAGAAAGACGATGAAATCCCCTCATAAAGGCGTCGGCAGGATTCTTAAAGCTTTTGTTTATTCCGCAAGCGGGTTTAAACAGGCCTTTCAAAGCGAAGCGGCATTTCGCCAAGATCTTTTATTCTGTCTCGTCCTTTTTGTTGTTGCACTGCTGCTTCCTTTGAGTATCGTGGAAAAGCTTTTGATGATCGCCGCGCTGTTTCTTGTTTTGTTGATGGAGCTGGTCAACACGGCGATTGAAGCGATCATTGACAGAATCTCGCCGGACTATCACGATCTTTCAAAGAAAGCGAAGGATATAGGCAGCCTACTGGTTTTAATATCCTTTCTCAATGTCGCCCTTGTATGGGGCACCATCCTCATCACAAGGTTCTTATGAAAAAACCCGCTATAAAAAGTCATCTGTTTATCATACTGATGACCTTTTATTTTGGCTTTTGTTTGAATCTGGCTTTTTGGCGTTATATCCATGAAAATCTTGCTGTAACCAACACGCAGACAGCCTTGTTTGCCGTGTCTTTGGTGTTTTTTATTTTGATCCCTTTATATGTCTTTTTTAATCTTGTCGTTGTTCCTTTTTTCGCCAAAACTTTGACCGTCATTTTGTTGCTGATTTCAAGCGCAGCCAATTATTGGATGGTGCATTATGGTATTTTTATCGATCCCGATATGGTGCGCAATGTTTTTGAAACCAATCGAAGGGAAGCTCTGGATCTCATTACATGGTCTTTTTTATTCTGGTTTGGTTTAACGGGCGTGATCCCTGCCCTGCTCGTGGTTTTGGCGGACATCACCTACCAGTCTTTCGGAAAGGAGCTGAAAAAGCGCTTTGTTCTTATTGTGATAAGCCTGGTTGTTTTCGGCGCGCTGGCCGGAGTCTTCTATAAGGAATACGCCGCCTTCGGAAGACATCACAAACACGCGCGCGCGCTTATCAACACGGCCAATTATATTCATGCTACGACACGTTATATCCGCGCCAAAACGCAGGTTCCAAAAACTTTTGAAACCATAGATCAAACCGCTGTTGTGGTTTCTTTTGAAGACCAGCATAAAACCGTGCTGGTTCTTGCTTTGGGCGAAGCGGCAAGGCCGCATAATTTTTCATTATATGGTTATAAAAGAGATACAAACCCGTTGCTTGCGCAGCAGGATATTATCCGTTTCCGTGATGTCAGCGCGTGCGGCACAACGACGGCTATTTCCGTGCCGTGCATTTTTTCGCATAAACCGCGTAAAGATTTTGATGTTGATGATGCGCGTTATACCGAAAACCTTCTGGATATTCTCAAGACAGCGGGCAATGACATTATATGGCTTGAAAATGACGATGGCTGTAAAGGCGTATGCGCGCGGGTTTATACGGAAGACATGGTCAAAGTGAATGACCCGAGATATTGCAAAGGCTCCTATTGCCATGACGAAGCGCTGCTTGACAGGCTTGAAGATATTTTAAACAACATTAAAACCGACACGCTTATTGTCCTTCACATGATGGGAAGTCACGGCCCGACCTATTACAATCGCTATCCTGACCGCTTTAAGGTTTTTCAGCCGACCTGCGATACGGGTAATTTGCAGAACTGTACGCGCAACGCCATCATCAACACCTATGACAATACGATTTTATACACGGACTTTGTTCTTTCTTCGATCATAGATATTTTAAAGAAGCACCCCGATTATGAAACCGGTTTGCTCTATGTTTCGGATCATGGCGAGTCGTTGGGCGAAAATAATATCTATCTTCACGGCCTCCCCTACAAAATCGCGCCGCAGGAGCAAATAAAAATCCCCATGATTTTATGGATGTCTGACACTATGAAAGAAAACGACCATATTGATGAAGATTGTTTAAAGCAAGAAGCCGAAAAACACGCCTATACGCACGATAACCTCTTTCATTCCATCGTAAGCTTGTTTGAGATCAAAACAAAAGTCTATAACCCAACCCTCGACCTATTCAAAACCTGCCGCACCAAAGCGCTGCTTTTTTGAAAGCATCCCACTTGTCATCCTCGTGGCTTGTCTGCTGGTAGGCAGACAAGAGCACGGGGATCTGACGGTAAAACGATGCTCTGATGTCAGATCCCCGGGCTCTTGCTTCGCAAGCCCCGAGGATGACAAGAAGCATCTAACCCTCTCCCCTCGCGGGGGAGGGTTGGGAGGGGGGCCACCCTCCCCCTCCCACCTTCCCAGCCCCCCTATTTTTCCTTATGATAATCCTGAAGCGAATCTATCTTTTTCTCACATAAGGAGAGTTAACCATGAAAAACAAAGAGTTAACCATGAGAACCAAGCTGGCGGCTGAGTTCTTGGGGACGTTTGTCCTTGTCTTTGGCGGGTGCGGAAGCGCCCTTATCGCAGCCGGCTTTCCTGATCTGGGGATCGGGTTTGTCGGTGTGGCCCTTGCTTTTGGTCTGACCGTGTTGACGATGGCTTATGCTGTCGGCGCCATTTCCGGCGGGCATTTCAATCCGGCTGTCTCTATAGGATTGGCAACAGCAGGCCGTTTTGACTGGAAAGATGTTGGCCCCTACGTCATCACGCAGGTGATCGGCGGCGCTGTGGCGGCATGTGTCTTGGCGGCGATCGTAAGCGGTCGGGCCGATTTCTCCACTTTCGGCGGTTTTGCTTCAAACGGCTATGGTGATTTGTCGCCCGGGAATTATTCCATGCTCGCCGCGTTTCTCACGGAAACGATTTTGACGGGGTTCTTCCTGATCGTAATTCTCGGCGCAACGTCAGCCCGCGCTGTACCCGGCTTTGCGCCGATTGCGATTGGTCTGGCACTGACCTTGATTCACCTGATTTCCATTCCGGTGACCAACACGTCTGTGAATCCGGCCCGCTCAACGGCAGTCGCCCTTGTCACTCTTTTTGAAACAGAAGCCTACTTCCAGCAGCTCTGGATGTTTTGGGTAGCGCCCATCCTCGGCGCTGTCCTTGGCGCTCTGACCTATAAAAAGATCTTTGCCGGACGCAAGTCTTAAAAGTCATTCCTTATTGTCATCCTCGGGCAATCGCGCAGCGATTGACCCGGGGATTTGACGCCAGAGCATCATTCCAAGTGTCAGATCCCCGAGAGCTTGCTTCGCAAGCCTCGAGGATGACAAGAGAGAAGTTTTATTTATCCTTTGCGATAAGGTAATCCGACATGCGCGACAAGTCCGTGAGAACCTTGTTGTATTCGACCGTCAGTTCATGAAGTTTCTGCAGGACGGTATCTGTGCTTTGCTTGCTTTGATGCAGACGCAAGGCCTCTTTAGCCAGCGTATGAACCTTTTCATGCGGCGAATACAGACTCTTGAATGCATCCGCGTTTTTAAGGTCGGTGTCGGTCACGCCGTCATACCATTGTCCGAGACGACAGCTATGGTGATCCGGAAGATCATGGTCATGATTGTCAGCGAAGCCCATAAGGGTGTCGGTGACCCGTTTTCTAAACAGCATATGGTCAAGACGGGTAAGCTCGCCCATGAACTCAGGAGTCTTGCGGTTGGTGATTGAACCGGTGCTCTTGACGATGTCCTCGTTTGCGGTGTTGATGGCCTTAACAATATCGGAAACCAGAGTGTCATTATGAGTCAAGCTTTCCGAAATGCTGGTAATGGATGTTGATATCTCGGAGGTCGCCTGACTTTGCTGGGTCAGCACGGTCAAGGCTTCCTGCATCTTGGTGTGGATGTTTTCAATCTGGGTGGACACGCTGCTCATCTGCGCCGAGGATTCCTTGATAACGGTCTCGCCTTCCACAACCGCCTCGCTGCTGCCGGCAATCGCGGCTGTGATGCTGGACATTTCCTCTTTAAGATTGGTCACCCGCTGCTTGATATCATCAGTCGCCTTGGAGGTCTGCCCCGCCAGCAGCTTGACTTCATTGGCCACCACCACAAAGCCTTTACCGGCTTCGCCCGCCCGCGCCGCCTCGATCGTGGCGTTAAGGGCAAGAAGATTGGTCTGTTTGGAAATGCCGTCGATCGTCTGCAAAATCTCACCGATTTTCTCGGACGCCTTGGACAGGCTTTCAATACGGCCCGACACATCCTGTGTTGTTTCAGAGATCTTGGTGATCGCCGAGATCGCGCGGTTTGAAGCCTGAATCCCCTTTTCCATACTGGCAACTGCCTGATCGGTGTTGTGGTTGACGCCTTCAATATTGTTGGTAATTTCCTTCACCGAAGCATCCAGCTCATGCACGGCTGAGGCCATGGCATTGCCTCGGTTTTTAATGTCTTTCGAAGACAGGAACAACGCGATCAGAGGTTCAGTCGTATCATTGATTTCCTTGGCCGTGTTTGCCAGAATGCGCAGACTCCTGAACTCAGAAGACGCATAATTCTTGTCGGAGATCACCCTGTACAGCGACTCACCACTGTTGAATCTGAGCGTGATGTTGGTGCTGTGACGTAAAGCATAGAGATGTTCCAGCCTCGGGAAATCGGTCAAAAAGGGTTTTACGATGGCGCTTAACTGCGGCTCCATATTCTTCTTTTGAAAGCGCGATGTCGTGAGCGCTTTGTGAAACAAAATCGTCATAAGCTTTCCGAAGATTTCAGAGGGAGGTACCCCAACTTTAAGATGCTCAACGATCATGCTTTCAATCAGAGAGTCATGTTCTTTACTGCCTGAGTCGCTGGAATCAAGATATTTCACATACAAGCTTTCCAGCTCTAAATACTTGGAATCTCCGGCAAACAGCTCGCGGACGAGATCATCGATCATATACCCCTCCCAAAATCAAACAGTAACCATATTCGGCGCAACTTTCCTAATTTTATATTAACCATATTGCTATCTCGAAAGCAAGCGCGACACAGTGAAACGAAAAAACGGATGGTGGACCTGATCGGGATCGAACCGACGACCTCATCATTGCGAACGATGCGCTCTCCCAGCTGAGCTACAGGCCCTTTATGCCCGAAAAACGGGCGGTAGGTGGGAAGTTTATGATCCGCCGCGCCTTGTCTGTCAAGCTTCCCTTGCCATCTGTGCGCAAAACGCATAAGTTAACCAAAAACCAGCCTGAAGGAGCAAATATCATGGGCATTTTTTCATCTCTCACAGCCGCCGCCTTGGAGATTCTCTATTTCCTTTTGGGTCTTTATATCGGCCTTCTGGTTGTCGGCGCATTGTTAAGCTGGCTGGTTGTTTTTGACATGGTAAGCGCGGACAACCGCGTGATTCGCGCGGTGAATGAGGTCTATAAGAAACTGACCGACCCTATCTTGAATCCGATCCGGCGCGTCATGCCGTTGATAGGGGGCATGGATCTGTCGCCTGTTGTCCTTGTTGTCGCTATCATGTTTTTACGCGCCTTTGTATGGCGTCTTTTTTAAGAGGTTCTTTCCCGTGACAGCCCAGATTATTGATGGCCGTGCCGTAGCAGCGCGGATGAAGCAGGAATTGGCTGCGCAGGTCTGCGAAATGAAGCAGCGCCATGACGGCCTGACGCCGGGCCTTGCGGTTGTACTGGTAGGCGAAGATCCGGCCAGTCAGGTTTATGTGCGCAACAAAAAGCTTGCCTGCGAATCAGTGGGATTTCGTTCCACCAGCCACACCCTGCCCGCCGCGACCACGCAGGACGAACTTCTGGCGCTTATCGCGCAGCTGAACGCAGACCCCATGGTGAACGGAATACTGGTTCAACTGCCCCTGCCTTCCGCAATCAACGAACAAATGGTCATCAACGCCATAGACCCGCTTAAAGATGTGGACGGCTTTCACCCCGTAAATATCGGCTGCCAGTCCATAGGGCTAGCGAGTCTGGCACCCTGCACCCCCTCGGGCTGCATGATTTTGATCGAGGAAGTCGAAAAGGATCTGAGCGGCAAAAAAGCCTTGGTCGTAGGCCGCTCAAACATCGTAGGCAAACCAATGGCTTCCATGCTTTTAAAAGCCAACTGCACGGTGACAATGGCCCACTCCCGCACCCGCAACCTGCCCGAGGAATGCGCCCAAGCCGACATCATCATCGCCGCCCTTGGCCGCCCCGCCTTCCTGCGCGGCGCTTGGATTAAGGAAGGCGCCATCGTCATCGATGTAGGCATCAACCGAGTCACCAACGAGGAAACCGGCAAAAGCCAGCTGGTAGGCGACGTAGCCTTTGACGAAGCCCTCCCCCATGTCGGCGCCATCACCCCCGTCCCGGGCGGCGTAGGCCCCATGACCATCGCCTGCCTAATGCAAAACACCCTGAAAGCGACCAAGATGCAAAACGGGTGGGCATAGGGATATTAAAGCTTTACGCAAATAACCCCCCATGAAAGTAATGGAAATCTTGATTTTTCCGCATTTTACATATAAAATACTCTTAGAGCTGAGCCACACTTAAAGAGGAAACAGTTTCACCGTAAAACCGATTTAAAGCAAGGGGTTATACGATGATTTTTGATTGGAAAAAAGCTGCCGTCTGCATTTGCCGCGTATCAAACGCGCGCACTCTTTTTACTGCTGCGGCTCTGACCCTCTGCACCATGCTCCCCCAACCCGCCCAAGCTTTGGTTTCGGACGCGGATCATAAAAAAATCGAAAGATCTCTACAAAAAGAAATCGGCTGGATGGGCGATATCCTTAAAGATCCGCGTGCGCAGAAAACCATCCGCGACCTGACCACAGCCATAGAACTTTTACACCCGGGAAATGATGAAAACACGATGCGGTTGCGGAAAAGGGATTATGATATGCTTCTGCCGCAATTATGGACAGAGTCAAAACTTGGCACGGACAAGAAACAAGGAACTGTATCTCAGGCGACAAAAGTGACTATAAACCATTATTTTGAAAATTACGTTGATGATCTGGAAAAGCATCTGGCCAAGGGTAATTCTAATCTTATAGACGCGCGGACGCTTGCGGAGATGAAAGCCATATCCAAGCAGCTTAAAAAAGAACGCGCGGTGGCTGATAAAGCCGGTAGGCCCCTTAATACTGAAAAAGCGCCTTACAAAAGAATGTACGAGATCGTCAAAAAGCACGAGTTTCTGGACTCCTTCTTTGCCCTTCTCTACATAAAGGACACCTGCGCGGACATGAGCAGCGACCGCATGTGCCCCGGCAAAGCGCGTTATATTTTTAGATACGGCCCGAACGCCGCAAAAAAGGGGAGCAAGCGAGATTTTGCTACGCTTGCCGTCCGGTCTAAAATGCTTAAACAAGGCTTGATTGCGCAAGACCCCGGACTTGAAAATCCGTGGGAGAAAGCGACCACCAAAACCTTGTCGAAACCGGATATGCTAAAAGTGGCCAAGAGGCATGTTCGGGCGCTGGCTATCGCGATAGCCCATGATTTCCAGCCGCGCTAAAAAGCGAATCTATCGCTCATGACGACAGCAAAATAAACTGTCACAAATAGGCAATATTTGCCCACTTTCTTAACACTTTTTTTACATACCGCATATAATTCTTGTGAGTGCTTGGGAAACCAAGTAGGCAGGGTTTACCTTTTGCGTCTTGTGCCGAGTCGTTTCCCCCCCTTTTTCGGCGACTTTGCACGCAAATGGCCGTCCAGCGGAGATAAAAGCCTCGTGAACAGCTTAATACAAACGCTAAGAAATCTTGGGCCGGCGCGTCTGGGTGCCATAGCCTTTGTGGCTTTTGCGCTGTTGACCTTTTTCGGCTTTTTGATGATACGAATCTCAAACCCGCCCATGGCGCTTTTATATAGTGATCTTGATCCGCAGGATGCCGGCGCGATTATCCAAAAGCTAGATACGCTGGGCCTACCTTATGATATTACGGCTGGCGGCAACGCTATTCGCGTCCCGGGCAATCAGGTCGGGCGTCTTCGTATGACCATGGCCTCGGAAGGCCTGCCCAAAGGCGGCTCGATCGGGTATGAGATTTTTGACCAGAAAGAAGGCTTCGGCACCACAAGCTTTGTCCAGAACATCAACCATCTGCGCGCTTTGGAAGGCGAGCTTGCGCGGACAATCTCGACCATGAGCGTGGTGCAGTCCGCGCGCGTACATCTTGTTTTGCCGCAGCGCGAATTATTTACCCTAAACACGCAGACAGCCACAGCGAGTGTATTTATCAAAACGCGCGGCGGCACGGTTTTAACGCGGGAGCAGATCGCCGCCATCCAGAATCTGATCGCCGCCGCTGTGCCGCAGCTTCAACCCAACCGCATTTCGGTGGTGGATGACAAAGGCAATCTTTTGGCGCGTCCGACGGATGAGAACAACCCAAGCGGTATTTTCAGCGGCTCGCAAGATGAAATGCGCCAGCAGTACGAACAGACTCAGGCGCGTAAGATTGAAGACCTTCTTGCGCGCACGCTCGGTTTCGGCAAAGTGCGCGCCAAAGTGTCTGCGGATATGGATTTCGACCGCGTGACAACAAGCTCCGAGATTTTTGATCCCGACAGTCAGGTCGTCCGCTCGCAGCAAAGCACGACCGAGGATACATCAAGCGCGGACGGTAATCTCGGCACGATCACGATGGGCAACAACCTCCCCGGCGGTCAGGCGCAGGCTGACAATATGGCAAGCTCAAACCGCTCCAATCGGGCCGAAGAAACAGTTAATTATGAGATCAACAAAACCGTCCGCAACCAGATCCGCGAAACAGGTCAGGTGACACGCTTGTCTGTGGCCGTTGTGGTTGACGGCACAACAACCATTGCCGAGGATGGAACCAAAACCTATACGCCGCGTTCGCCGGAGGAGCTTGACCAAATCAAAGCCATTGTCCGCTCAGCCGTTAATTTTGATGCGCATCGCGGCGATGTGCTTGAAGTGGTGAACATGCCCTTTGCGCCGGACGATGAAAGTTTGGGATCAGGCAGTGACTCGCTGTTGATGGGACTTCCCTCAACGGATCTGATGCGTGTGGCTGAAACATTGATGCTGGCCTTTATCGGCTTGATGGTTGTGCTTTTGATTGTGCGGCCTGTTATCAAAAGGCTGCTTGAAACATCGGCGGCGACTTTGGCCTCAAGCCAGCGTTTGACAACGCAGGCGCCTGCAGCCGGCGCAGCGCAGCTTCCGGCGCCTGGCTTGACGGCGTTCAGCAGCGAACAGCAGGCTCAGGAAGGGGAAAGCGAGATTGAGAAAATGATCGACATCTCGCGCGTTGAGGGTCAGGTCAAAGCCTCGTCCCTGCGCAAGGTGGGTGAGGTTGTGGACAAGCATCCTGAGGAAGCGGTCTCAATCTTGCGTAATTGGATTTATCAGGAAAGCCGTTAGGATAGGAAACAGCTTATGGCCGGCGTTCGTGTAAGAGAAGATGTAAGAAGCCTTTCCGGTGCGGAAAAAGCCGCTATCATTATTTTGTCTTTGGGCGAAGAATACGCCTCGCGCGTTTTCGCGCACATGAATGACGATGAGATCCGTGAGATTTCCCAAGTGATGGCCAATCTCGGCAATGTCAGCTCAAGCCTCGTCGAAAAACTTTTTGTCGAGTTTGTCGAACAAATATCTTCAACAGGCTCTCTTGTCGGCACACTTGAATCGACTGAGCGTCTTTTGTCCAAGATTCTGGATCGTGGCCGCGTTGACAGCATCATGGAAGACATTCGCGGCCCCGCAGGCCGCACCATGTGGGACAAGCTGGCCAACGTCAATGAAGGCGTTTTGGCGAACTTTCTGAAAAACGAATATCCCCAGACGGTGGCTGTTGTGATCTCAAAGATCAAACCCGACCATGCCGCGCGCGTCCTTTCGCAACTGCCCGAAAGTTTTGCCATGGAAGTGGTGATGCGCATGCTGCGCATGGAATCGATCCAAAAAGATATTCTGGACGATATTGAACGGACTCTGCGCAATGAGTTTATGAGCAACCTCGCCCGCACCAACCGCCGCGACCCGCACGAAGCGATGGCCGAGATTTTCAACAATCTTGACCGCAGCAATGAATCAAAGTTTTTGACGGCTCTTGAAGAACGCAACCGTGAGTCAGCCGAAAAAATAAAAGGCCTGATGTTCACCTTTGAAGATCTTGTCAAGCTTGACGCGCGCTCGGTGCAGACTTTGCTGCGCTCGATCGACAAGTCAAAACTTGCTGTGGCGCTTAAAGGATCTTCGGATGCGCTTAAAGAGCTGTTCCTTTCCAACATGTCCGAACGCGCGGGCAAGCTGATAAGGGAAGACATTGAAGCACTCGGCCCCACAAGGCTCCGTGACGTTGAAGAAGCGCAGACAACCATTGTGAATGAAGCCAAAGATCTCGCGGGACGCGGTGAGATCACGATTGCCAAAGACAATGGCGAAGATGAACTTGTTTACTGAGAATAAAAAGAAAGGCGTAAGAAGCAGGCATGGCCACGCAACCTGATACCATGTGCAACGATGAAAACCGTCAGGCGCGGAAGTTTCTTTTTGACGTGTCTTTCGACAAGGGCATGGCTGCGGAAGAAGCCGCGCAGCAGGCGCCTGTAACCTACAGCGAAGAAGATTTTACAGCGGCCCAGAAACAGGCCTATGAAGCCGGTCTTGAAGAAGGAAAAAAGATTCTCAAAGAAGACGAAATGAACGCGATGAACAAGCTTCTTATCCGTCTTGATGAGAATCTTATGCGCGCCTCGCAGGAAGTGGTTGCGCGCTGGCAAAGCCAGCTTGGGCAGCTTCAGTCTTTGGCCTTGGTAATCGCGCGCAAAATTATGCCCACTTATATCGCGCGGCATGGAATGGATGAGATTGAATCGCTTGTCAGCCGCGCAATCAGTGAAATGGGCCGCGAACCGCGCCTTGTTTTCCGCGTTCCCGAACCGCAGTTTGACGAAGCGCGCACGCGCATCAACGCGCTTGTCTCGCAGGCGGCCTATGCCGGAAAAGTCGTTATTCTGGGCGATCCGGCGCTCGGCATGTCCGAATGCCGCGTTGAATGGGCTGACGGCGGCATGGAGCGCGATGTCAAAAAAATCTGGCAAGATGTAGGGCGCTTGATCGGCGGCGCGGAATCCGCAGCCCTGCTGGAACAAGCCGATCAGGAAGAGCTTTTACAGGCACAGGAAAGCACCCCACCCGACCCCTCCGATGAGGATTCTAATAAAGGAGACGCATAATGGCCGATGAAAGTTTAACATTCTCGGAGCTTGATAAGTCAAGCGACGAAGGCACAAAAGAAACGGAAAACCCCACCATCAACGACCTTGAGGCTTTTTATGGCGTGCCGGTGGATGTGACGGCTGTGCTCGGTAAAGCCACCATGCCGGTGAGCAGCCTTTTAAAACTTGGGCGCGGTGCCGTGATTGAGCTTGACCGCAAGGTCGGTGAATCGATCGACATTTATGTCAATAACCGCCTTGTCGCACGCGGCGAAGTGGTGGTTGTTGAAGACCGTCTTGGCATCACCATGACGGAAATCATCAAAGCGGAAAGGACTTGAACGGCCATCTTTTCAAAAAAGGATAAAGAACCATGAGACTTTTAATTGTAGGCTATCTCCAAGGACATATTGCAAGTGCCGGCCAGATCGCCGCGCTGCGCGGCGCTAAGGTCGCGCATATAGAAAGCATTGACGGCGCGCTGAATGCTTTGCGCGAAGGGCGCGGCGCGGATCTTATCATGTGCGATGTCGAACTTGAAATTGGCCGCCTTATCGAAAGCTTGAAATCCGAACGTATCAATGTCCCCGTTGTCGCCTGCGGCATCGGCACGGACGCAGGCGCGGCGGTAAGGGCAATCCGCGCGGGCGCAAAAGAATATGTTCCCCTTCCCCCCGACTCTGAATTGATCGCGGCTGTATTGCAGGCTGTCGCGCAGGAAGACCAGACTTTTATCGCGCATGATCCTGTGATGAAGCCCCTTCTTGATATGGCGCAGCGCGTGGCGGCCAGTGACGCCTCGATCCTTATCACGGGCGAGTCGGGAACGGGCAAGGAAGTCATGGCCCGTTTTATTCACCGCAAAAGCAAACGCGGCGGTGCCCAGCTTGTGTCCGTCAACTGCGCGGCGATACCGGAAAATCTTCTTGAATCCGAACTTTTCGGTCATGAAAAAGGCGCCTTTACCGGCGCGGTGGCGCGCCGCATCGGCAAGTTTGAAGAAGCCCACGGCGGTACACTTCTTTTGGACGAGATCAGCGAGATGGACATGCGTCTGCAAGCCAAATTGCTGCGCGCCATTCAGGAGCGTGAAATCGACCGCGTCGGCGGATCAACACCTATCAAGGTGGACATCCGCCTGATCGCCACCTCAAACCGCGATCTGGAGGCGGAAGTGGCGGCCAAGCGTTTCCGCGAAGATCTTTATTACCGCTTGAATGTCGTCACGTTGAACATGCCGCCTCTGCGCGACCGTCCGGCGGATATTATACCGCTGGCCTCTTATTTTGCCGAGAAATATGCGGAAGTAAACGACCTTCCCCGCCGCGCTCTTTCCGATGATGCCATGGGGCGCCTGATGGCGCATCTATGGCGCGGCAATGTGCGTGAGCTTGAAAACGCCATGCACCGCGCCGTGCTGATGGCGCGCGCGGACAAGATCGAACCTGAAGCCGTTATCCTAACCGGCGCGCCCGAGATCGTCTCGCCCGCATCACTGGCTGCCCAAGCCGCCATGAGCAGCGCCGGTGAGCTTGCGCCGCCCTTGACGGTGCCGGATGGATCTTCTTCGCTTGTAGGCCGCACCGTGGCGGATGTCGAGCGCGACCTTATCATCGACACGCTCCAGCATTGCCTTGGCAACAGAACGCATGCGGCCAATATCCTAGGAATCTCCATCCGCACCTTGCGCAACAAACTCAAACAGTACAGTGAGTCAGGCGTTCTGATCCCCGCGCCTGCCGGTGAAGTTGAACACAGGACACAGTAAAGAACGATGGCCGAAACGCAAACCACCGCCGCCGCCGCTGCCGCGCCGGCTGACACTTTAAACCGGTTGTTCCGGCGCGGTGAAATATGGTTTGCGGGCGGCTTGATTATTGTTTTGGCGGCGTTGATTTTGCCGGTGCCGCCGTTTTTTATTGATATAGGTCTTTCCGTCTCGATCACTTTTTCCGTCATGGTGCTGATGACGGTTTTGTTTATCGCCAAGCCTCTTGATTTCAGCGCTTTTCCGACCGTGCTCTTGGTGGCAACGTTGCTGAGGCTATCGCTTAACCTCGGCACAACGCGCCTTGTGCTAAGCCACGGCCACGAAGGCACCGCAGCAGCGGGCCATGTTGTCGAATCTTTTGCAAGCCTTGTGATGGGCGGCGATTTTATCATCGGTATTATCATCTTTGCCATTTTGACGGTCGTGAATTTTGTCGTGATTACAAAAGGCGCGGTACGCATTGCCGAGGTGGCGGCGCGTTTCACATTGGATGCTATGCCGGGCAAGCAAATGGCGATTGACGCGGATCTGTCCTCGGGCTTGATTGATGAAGATGAAGCGCGGCGGCGGCGCAAAGAGCTTGAAAATGAATCAAGCTTTTTCGGCTCGATGGACGGCGCGGCCAAGTTTGTGCGCGGCGATGCGATTGCGGGCATCGTGATTACTTTTGTGAACGCCATAGGCGGGATTATCATCGGCTCTTTCCGCCACGGCATGACGATTATGGATGCGGCAGACAGCTATATGCGCCTGACGGTGGGTGACGGTCTTGTCACGCAGGTTCCGGCCTTGCTGGTGTCGGTGGCGGCGGGGCTTTTGGTTTCCAAATCCTCTTCCGTGGGCACAACGGACAAGGCGCTCTTTAAACAGCTGGGCGGCTATCCGGCGGCTTTGGGAATGACTTCGGCCTTGATGGCGATTTTGGCGCTTGTCCCGGGCATGCCGTTCTTGCCCTTTGCGGTGTTGAGCGGCATAACCGGCTTTACCGCCTACGCCACCTTGCAGACCGTCAAAGTCAATGAACAGGCGCGGGTCATGGCGCAGCAGCAAGCTGCCAAGCCCCCGCCTGTCGCCGAAGATCCTATCGGGCGCGCTCTGTCCATCGACCTTGTCCGGCTGGAGCTGGGCTATGCGCTTTTGCCGATTATCAACAGCGAAGCAGGCCAGCGCCTGACCGACCAGATCAAAGGATTGCGCCGCCAGCTGGCCTCGGATATGGGCTTTATCATGCCGGCTGTGCGCATACAGGATAATCTGCAGCTTCCAGCCAACACCTATGTCATCCGCATCAAGGAAATTGAAGCCGGACGGGGTGAGCTGCGCCCGGGCATGCTTTTGGTTATGGATCCGCGCGGCGGCACCATAGCGCTGCCGGGCGAAAACACGCATGAGCCGACCTTTGGCCTGCCGGCCATGTGGGTTGATGCCGCTTATCGTGAGGAAGCTCTTTTCAAAGGCTACACGGTTGTTGACCCGCCGACCGTGATTACCACGCATTTGACCGAGCTTGTTAAAGACAACATGTCCGAGCTGTTGTCATTTTCTGAAACGCAGAAACTTCTTGATGAGATGGGAAGCGACCAGCAAAAGCTTGTGGCAGACGTTATTCCAAGCCAGATTACACTCAATGGTCTGCAGAGAGTCCTGCAAAATCTTTTGTCCGAGCGCGTATCCATCCGCGATCTTCCCTCGATTTTGGAAGGAATCGCCGAAGCGGCAGGCGTCACGCGCAACTTAACGCTGATTACCGAGCATGTCCGTTCACGCCTAGCGCGGCAGATTTCCAGTGCGAATGTGAATGAGATGGGCTATATTCCCCTCCTGACTCTTTCACCGGACTGGGAGCAGGCCTTTTTGGAATCGCTGGTCGGTGAAGGTGAAGAACGTCATCTGGCCATGCCGCCGACAAAGCTGCATCAGTTTATCCAGTCTGTGAAAAAGTCCTATGATGAACAGGCGGCAAGTCAGGAGCTTCCGGTTCTTTTGACAAGTCCGGCGATCCGGCCTTTTGTGCGCTCAATTGTAGAGCGTTTCAGGTCTTCAACAGTCGTCTTGTCGCAGAATGAGATTTATGTGAAAGCCAAGATCAAAACGATGGGGCAGATCTAAGATGCGCTTGAAATCCTTTTACGCCACCAACGCGACAGAAGCGATGCAGAAGGTTCGCCAGGCGCTGGGCGATGATGCCATCATCATAGCCACGCATGATAACGAAGAAGGCGGCGGCGTGCGCGTCACGGCAGCGATTGATGATCCTTCCGTGACAAGACCGCTGACAAAAGTTCTGCAGGACAATAGCGGCCCGGGCGCGCTTGATGTGATCGCGCAGGCTTTGGTGGGTCATGGCCTTGCCAGTATTTTGTCAGAAAAGCTTTTGGCAGCAGCCACGCAATATGCCAGCGATGATCCTTTTCTTTCCTTGGGCGCGGCGCTTGATACGCATTTTAAGTTTCATCCTCTGCCCGACCAGCCACCGGTGCATATTATTCTTGTAGGCCCCGCAGGTGCAGGCAAAACATTATGCGCAGCCAAGATGGCAACTAAAGCCATTATGGCCACGCAAGCCGTGCAACTGATAAGCACGGATACGCAGCGCGCCGGCGCCATGGCGCAGCTTGATGCCTATGCGCGCGTTTTGCAGACAAACATTCTTGAAATTGAAGATACAGGTGCGCTTGAAACAGCTGTTTTGATGCAAAAATCGCAAACTTATGTGATTGTTGATACGGCAGGATGTAATCCCTTGGATGAAAAAGAAGCCTCGGAACTTAAAGCCATCATCAAGGCGTCAAAATCTTTGGCCGTTCTTGTGCTGCCCGCCAATCTGGAAAGTTCTGAGGCCGTGGATACCGCGCGCGCCTTTGTCGCTTTGGGCGCGTCCTGTCTGTTGCCCACGCGCCTTGACATCACGCAGCGTCTGGGCGGTCTTTTGCGCGTGGCTTATGAAACGAAACTGCCTTTATGTAATTTCAGCGCCTCGACAAAAGCCAGTCAGGCTTTGGAAGCGCTGAACCCTGTGTCTTTGGCGCGTTTGATTTTACCATCCAAAAAAAGCGCGTAGAAGGAGTATATCATGATCGATCCCGTTGCCCCCCCCGCTTTGCAGAGCCAGAACCTCTACGCTGTGGCTTCGGGCAAAGGCGGCGTTGGAAAAACGTGGTTTTCGATCACCTTTTGCCATGCTCTGGCGCAGCTTGGTAAAAGAGTTCTTCTGTTTGACGGCGATTTCGGTCTTGCCAATGTGGATATTCAACTTGGGCTGACGCCTGAAAAAGATCTTGCGCATTTTACAGAAGGCAATCTTAAAATTGAGGAAATCATTGTCCCCTACGCCAAAGGCGCTTTTGACATTGTCGCCGGACGCTCAGGCTCGGGTAATCTTGCGAGTCTTCCGACGGACAAGCTTGTGAATATGCGCAGCAGCCTGCTTGGGATCGCGCCGCGTTATGATTATGTGTTTGTCGATCTCGGCGCAGGCGTTGAAAAAGCCACGCGCCAGATGGCCGGTGCGGCCAAAGCAACCTTTGTCGTTGTGACGGATGAACCGACGGCGCTAACGGACTCTTATGCTTTTATCAAACTGATGCTGGCCGGCAATCCCAAAGCGGATTTACGCATTGTGGTGAATATGGCAACGTCTCTGATGGAAGGCTCCAAAACTTACGAGACTTTGAAAAAAGTCTGCGAAACCTTTCTCGGTTACACGCCGAAACTGGGCGGCATTATCCACAGAGACCGCTATGTACGCGAAACAATCCGCGCGCAAACCTCGCTTTTAACACGTTTTCCCAGTGCGCAGGCGTCCCTTGACATCACGCAAATGGCGCAGACCTTTTTGGAATAATCTGACGATGAAAGACAGCGCAACCACAGGGCAGCCCGATATTTTAAGAGACGTGCAGCGCACAATACAAATATCATCCCCTTCCCGCGCGTCCGCCCCTTATACGATCCCCGCTTTGCTGATAGACGCGCCTGACAATCTTGTGACATTGTCGCGCTCTTTGTCGGTAAGCGGTCGTCTGATTGATCTTCTTTCCCGCGATATGCTTTTGATGCGCACGGCGCTCGGCACGCTCAAGTTTGTGGCGGTGCAGGCGCAGGAAGAAGCCTTGCAGGCCTTGGAGACTCTTTTTACAACCCAAAAAAACACAGGCCCCCTTATCGAGGTTCTTATTCAGGAAGGACACGCGCCGCAAAAATCAATCTTGTTTATCCCCGCCCCTGACAAAGCCGTGCAGCCGGACGCAAAGCCGTTGCCGCAGCCTTTCCCGACCACAATCAACACACCGACCTCCGCTTGGGAGGCTTCGGATTCAGCATGGATCTCACTTTCGCCGCAGGCGCAAACACAAACGCAAGCGCCCATGCCTTCCGCGCCTGCGCCCGCCACGCCGCTCCCTTCATCCGAACCAAGCATTTTACGCGAAGGCCAGAGCGTTAAGATCGAGTTGTTTGACAACAAACTTACAGCCGCCCCAGCCAAACAAGCTGAGAAACCACCTTTGCCGGTGCAAGAACCGCCCATGCGGTTTCACATCATCAAGATTCTCAAACCTCAGGAAGACTGGCCGCGCGTGACAAGCTCCACGCATGTCCGCGCCATGATTGTAGCGCGCAGTCCCGATCAGCAGCCTTTGATTAAATCGGACGGAAAGTTCTTTGTCGCCAAAACCGACAGCAACCTGCCTGTCGGCACAAAAATTGTCGGCAGTTTTGTGCCTGATGAAGAACCTGTTTTACAACCCACCTTGTTTCCGACCGCGCAGCCGCGCCAAAGACACCCGCTTTTGGAAACGCTGGAGCAGTTAACGCAAACGCTGGCGCCGGCAACATCGACTTTCACGCAAACGCACATTCCCGCGCCGCAAGCCCGTCTTGCGGGTACGCTTCTTTTTCTGCTTGCGGCGCTTAAAGGCGGCAATCTGGATGACTGGCTCGGCCCGCCCGTGATGCGCCAGCTTCAGGAAAGCGGCCAGATGCAGATTCGTAAAACTTTGATAGACTCTTTTGAAAGCCTGCGCGGCGTCACGCGATTTGACGGGCGCGTAGGCGAATGGCAGGCCTACCCCGTCCCCCTCTGGCACGAAGGCCATTACGAGCTTTTGGAACTATGCGTAAGACAAGACAGCCACCACGACAATGAAAAAGGAAAAATCGTAAGAACACGTTTTGTCGTCACCATGAACCTGTCACATCTGGGCGCGCTACAACTCGACGGCCTCTCACAAACAAAAAAACTAGATCTCGTCCTGCGCAGCGAAAACCCCCTTCCCGATGATCTGGTTCAGGAACTTCAAGCGGTCACAACCGACATGCTCAAAGCCCTCGGCCTGACAGGCGTTTTGATTTTTCAAAAAGGCCGCCAAAACTGGCTAAACTGGCAAGAACCCGCCCCCCCCATGGGCGTGCATATCTAGGCCAGGCCCAACCTAACCCAGTGAAATACAACAACATTTAAGCATGAAACCATTGTAAGTAATCAAATATTTACATTAAGGGAGTACAATAAGCCCATGAATACCACCTTACCCTTTCGCCATTTCAAACAGCGTCTTGCTTATCATAAAAAGCTTATGCGGCTTCATGATAAAGCAATCCCCCTTGTGCTGAAGAAGAAAGAGCATTCCCTGTGGAAGGCAAAAGAAGAGATTCACAATTTTCTTCAAAAAACCCATACAGCCGATGAAGCAAAAACACTTCGTGATGACTCTTTCAGAGAAATACAACGCAACTTTCAACTATATAAAAATTGGAATCGGCTTTTGAAGAATCCTGCTTGGCATTATTCTGTTTTATATAGAAAGCTTCCAGAACATAAAGTAAGCCTTAAAGCCCTGACAGTTGGTTTTCAAACTTTAGGAAATATGTTGACACAAGACATAGAAAAGCTTGAGCAAGAAGAGAAAAAGAAAAAGTTTTCTCTTTTCAAACTCTGGCATTACTGCATGCTTCCTGCTACAGCGGTTTTTAGCTTATGTGTGAAGATGTTCCCTGCAAATAAGGAACTTCCTTTTATTGCGGCTGGGGGTACCTTTGCAACATGTACGGCTTATAATTTTCGTGACCCATGGAAAAAGACTTTGAAAACGGTATGGCAAGAACTAAGCGCAAGCAATTTGAAAGAAGAAACATCATCAACGCCAAAACGAGAAAAAGATCAGAGCAAAAAAGACAAACCCAAAACGCCTAAAAACGGATGATTTACGGGCTTCTGTTAGAACGCTGAATGGGGGGAAGCCCTCTATTCTTTCGTTCCTCATCATAAGCTAGTTGCTTAAAAGTTAGTCTGGGCGGTTTCGGTGTGGCCTCTTCCTTTTTGCGCTGATTTTGGTGTATAATTTCCGCAATAATTCCTGCGCCCAGAGCAACAGCCCCGCCCCAAACAGCGACAGAATTGAGGGCTTCCGGTACCTGCACACCAAATCCATGTTTTAATATTGTCACATACGCAGAGATAGCAACTATGTGAAAGCAAGCTTCTTTGTATTCTTTTGCTGATAACGTTACTTTTGACATCTAAGGAATCCCCCTTTCCCCGCCCATTTTGCCTTTTTGCCCGAACATGTCAATAAGATTAACCATATTAATAGTTTCAATATATAACCCATCCCGCGCCGCAATAACTCGCCCTCCTCTCTTGTCATTGTGAGGAACGAAGTAATTCCCGCAACATCAATACAGAGATTGCCGCGTCAGGCCTTACGGCCTTCCTCGCAATGACAAGAAAAAACTGTCATTGGCAGGAAAGCCGCCGCAGGCGGACTGACGCGGCAATCTCGGCAGCATCAGAATCCTAACGATCATCCATTTTCAACGCCGCAATAAAAGCGGACTGGGGAATCTCCACCTGCCCGAATTGGCGCATGCGCTTCTTGCCTTCTTTTTGCTTATCAAGAAGCTTGCGTTTGCGCGAAATGTCGCCGCCATAACATTTGGCCGTAACATCCTTGCGCAGGGCTGAGATGGTTTCGCGCGCAATCACGCGCCCGCCGATGGCGGCCTGAATGGCGATTTTGAACAGCTGCCGTGGAATAAGACTTTTAAGCCGCTCGCACAGCATACGCCCGCGCTTTTCAGCGCTGCCGCGATTGACCACGCACGCCAGAGCATCCACGGCCTCGGCATTGACGAGAATATTCATCAAAACAAGATCGCCCTCGCGGTAGGAATCCAGAACATAATCAAAACTTGCATAGCCGCGCGAGATAGACTTCAACCGATCATAAAAATCAAACACAACTTCATTCAAAGGAAGTCTGTAAACAGCCATCGCACGCGCGCCGACATAAGTAAGCTCAATCTGCTCGCCGCGCCGCTCATTGCACAGAGTCAAAATACTGCCGAGATATTCATCAGGAGTCATAATAGTAGCCTTAATCCAAGGCTCTTCAATATGGTCGATGCGCACCGGATCAGGCATATCCACGGGATTGTGAAGATGGATCACGCTGCCGTCTGTCTTATAAACATGATAAATCACCGAAGGCGCCGTTGTGATGAGGTTGAGGTTAAACTCCCGCTCAAGCCTCTCCTGAATAATCTCAAGATGAAGAAGCCCCAAAAATCCGCAGCGAAAACCAAAGCCCAGCGCCACCGAACTTTCCGCCTCAAATTGAAAACTCGCATCATTCAAGGCAAGCTTGCCGAGCGAGTCTTTAAGATGCTCAAAATCCGCCGCATCGACAGGAAACAAACCGCAAAACACAACAGGAATGGAAGGCTTAAATCCAGCCAAAGCCTGCGCGGCAGGGCGTTTTTCTTCCGTAATCGTATCGCCGACTTTGGTGTCGCTGATTTGTTTGATTCCAGCGGTGATAAAGCCAACCTCGCCCGGGCCGAGCGATTCAATTTCAACTTTTTTAGGCGTAAAAATACCAACGCGGTCAATCTCGCGCATAGCCCCTGTGGCCATAAAGCGGATTTTTTGTCCTTTGCGCAAACGCCCATCGACAACGCGCACCAAAATCACAACACCCAGATAAGAATCATACCAGCTATCCACCAGCAAAGCTTTAAGTGGCGTGGGTTCAACGCCCTTGGGCGGCGGCAGACGATGAACAATCGCTTCAAGAACATCCTCAATACCAAGACCTGTTTTGGCCGAGATCAAAACAGCCTCAGACGTGTCAAGGCCGATCACATCTTCGATCTGGCGCTTGACGCGATCAGGTTCAGCCGCAGGAAGATCGATTTTGTTGAGGACAGGAATAATCTCATGGTCATTCTCAAGCGCCTGATAGACATTGGCCAGAGTCTGTGCCTCAACCCCCTGCGAGGCATCCACGATCAAAATAGATCCCTCGCACGCCGCAAGCGAGCGGCTGACTTCATAAGAAAAATCGACATGCCCGGGCGTGTCCATCAGGTTCAGCTGATAGGTCTGACCGTTTTTGGCCGTGTAGTGAAGACGCACCGTCTGCGATTTGATGGTGATGCCGCGCTCGCGCTCAATATCCATATTATCGAGGATCTGATCGCGCATCTCCCGCGCCTCAAGCCCGCCGCAGGCCTGAATAAGCCTGTCGGCCAAGGTGGACTTGCCGTGGTCGATATGCGCAATAATGGCAAAGTTGCGTATGTTTTCAAGATCGTTCATGACCAAGACAAAGACCAGAAAACCGAGGAAAAGACAAGCCTTTGTCATGAAAAAACTGCGATATTCTTCCCACCATCAGGCAAAAACTTTGCTTTTGACAAGAAGAAGTTTTGCTTTTTGCCCTGTAAGGCGTTAAATTAACCCCCAGCATTAAAAACCCGATTTTTGAGCGAGGTTCAGCATGAGCGAGCTAAACGAGGAAGAGATCAAAAAAAACGTAAAAGATAAAGATACATGGCTCCGTTTTGTGTATCTGGTGGTCTTCGGATTCGCCTTTTACCTGTCCATTATCCTGACCTTTGCCGTCTCTATTTTCCAGTTTCTGGCCAAGCTTTTCAGCGGCAAATCCTTTGACGGTCTGGCCACGTTCGGCGCCAATCTGGCAACCTATCAGGCGCAGGTGACGAGCTTTTTAACCTTTGCCTCGGACGAAAAGCCCTTCCCCTTTGCCACTTTCCCGAATAAGGATCACGCTTGCGGCGGCACAAAACCGGCCTCGGGCGGCGCGGCCTGCGGCCTGAAAAGCATGTCGGGTGGTGAGCCTTTCACGGTCAAGGACACGGAGTCCTCCACTTCCGGCTCGCCCTACAACATGGGATAAAGGCAGCGTCGGGGGAAAAGGATGGTCAGGATCATACTTAATCTTTACCGGAAAATCTTTTCGATGCCTTGGGCCGCTCTGGTGATCTTTACGGCCAGCGCGCTTTCTATGGCTTCGGCCTATATCCTGCAATTTTTCTTTTCCGTCCAGCCTTGCGCTCTGTGCCTTTACCAGCGTGTTCCCTTTGCCGTAGCGGTTATTTTGACGGCGCTTGCCATAGTCGCGCATGTAGTGACGTCATACAGCGGTGTGGATCGCCGCCATAAAATCGGGCGCTTCTTTCTGGCTTTGTGCGCGGCTGCTTTTTTGATTAACACCGGAATCGCTATCTACCACACGGGTGTCGAGTTCCACTGGTGGGCGCAAACCGACCTGTGCGGCGTTAACCCAAATCTTTTCGCATCGCAGGACGCAAGCGTTGAATCCATCCGCAACGCCATCATGAACACGCCAGTTGTCCCCTGCGATGTCCGCGAGCCCCTCTTTTTCGGCATGACCATCGCCAACGGAAATATTTTCTTATCACTTGCCCTAAGCATCTTCGCCTTCTGGACGGCCTTCTTCCCGCCAGCGCGGAGGATTTTGCATTAAGCTTCCTCTTGTCATCCTCGGGGCTTGCGAAGCAAGAGCCCGGGGATCTGAAGCTAGGTGCTAACGTCAGATCCCCGGTTCAACCGCTTTGCGGTTGCCCGAGGATGACATAAAGGGGAAAAACGCCATGTTCTATGGATTACAAAGCCTCCCATAAATCCCAACAGCAGGAGCAAACCCCTGCTCACCAGCTTCCCGCAACAAGTCGCAACCCTTCTGCTGATCCTGCGGCATGCCGAGACCATTAAAATAACTTATACCTAAATTAGTCTGCGCGCCGGCATCGCCCTTGGCAGCAGCCTTGCTCCACCACACAATCGCCAGCTCATCATCCTGCGGCACTCCGCGACCATCCGCATACATCGTGCCTAAAAGAAATTGCGCACTGGCCTGCCCCTCATCAGCCGCCTTACGCAACCGTGCCACCGCCCGAACATCATCTTCCGGCAACGCTCCCCACCCAAAAAGATTCTCCACCCCAGCATTCCGCGCCGCAGATCTATGCCACCACTCCATCGCCTGAGCATCATCCTGCGGCACCCCAAAACTCAAATCAAAATCTTGCGCTCCGGATGGAAGATGCGCAATAGCGCGTCCAGACAGAAAACACATAGTTACAAGCATAAGGAGGAAAACGTAACGCATAAGATTCCCTTCTCTGTGTCATTTACCTCAGGTGCTTCAAACAAGGTGTATTCCTGTCACATTGGTGAGCGCGTCCACTATTGACAATTGTACGGTCGCTGGATTCACGCGACAAGGCGCAGCCCTTGTTATGCCATGCTTCCGCCTGAGCTTCATCTTGTGGAACGCCAAGACCATCAGCATACATATGGGCTAATCTAAACTGCGCAGGAGCATATCCCCGCTCAGCAGCCTTGCGAGTCCATATTGCCGCTTTAGCATAGTCTTTCCGCACATCGTTGTCAGTATGCGCATTTTTGCCGTTAATATAATTATGCATAGCATTAGAAGGCGTACCATGATAATACATAGTTCCTAAAACATACATCGAGTCTTCATTCGCCTTCTCAAGCCCTTTGAGATACCACGCCACCGCCTGGTCATCATCTTGCGGCACGCCGAGGCCCTCAGCATACATATGGCCTAATCTGGTATGATTATATCCCTGCTCCGCTGCTTTGCGATACCATTCCACCGCCTTGACGTAGTCTTGCGCTACGCCACGGCCATAATAATACATATGACCTAACTCGTTCTGTGCCTTCCGATACCCCTGCTCAGCCGCTTTGCGATACCATTTCGCCGCCTGAACTTCGTCTTTTGGCACGCCGCGGCCCTCAAAATACATAAAGCCTAACTTGAATTGTGCTAGAGCAAGCCCCTGATCGGCAGCTTTGTGATACCATACCGCCGCTTGAGATTCGTCTGCCGGCACACCGCCACGACCAGAAAAATATGTATCTGCTAGCTTGAACTGTGCCATGGCATCGCCCTGCTCAGCAGCTTTTTTTTGTGATTCCAAATAAGATGATTCCACTGCAACAGCATACCCGGGCAGCAAACACAAAGTCACAACCATAAGCATAAAGCGTGAGACGTAACGCATAAGATTCCCTTCCTGTGTCATGTGTCTAACCTAAAACCCTACGGGCTACAGTACTTCTCGCGCATTTCAAAAGAAGGAATTATAATGGTGCGAAGGTCAGGATCTCGAACGACACGAGATTTGTAACCAAGTACAAAGAGTTTATCCGGCGAGTCGTCACCCTTACGCAATCCCTCGCAACCCTTGCTGCGCCATGCCTCCGCCTGAGCTTCATCTTGTGGAACGCCGAGGCCTTCAGCATACATGTTGCCTAACATGATCTGCGCAAGAGCATGTCCCGCCTCAGCAGCCTTGCGATACCATACCGCCGCCTGAACGTGATCTGGCGGCATATCGCGGTGGCCATAATAATACCGATCGCCTTGAGAGAAGTTTTCCTCATGCACCCACTCTTCAGCTATTTTGTAATAGAACACTGCCGCCTGAGCTTTGTCTTGCGGCATACCACGGCCTGTAACATACATAACGGCTAGCTTGTACTTTCCATAAGAATCTCCCGCCTCAGCCGCCTTGCGATACCATGCTGACGCCTGCTCGTAGTCTTGCGGCACACCGAGGCCCTTAGCATACATATCGCCTAGCCTGATTTGTGCCAGATCTTCTCCCTGCTCAGCCGCTTTGCGATACCATGCCACCGCCCGAACATAGTCTGGCGGCACGTTGCGGCCCTTAGTAGCATACATATCGCCTATCCTGATTTGTACCCACCCATCCTCCTCCTGCTCAGCTGCCTTGCTATACCATTCTTCCGCCTGCTCGTAATCTTGCGGCACGCCGAGGCCCTCAGCATACATATCGCCTAATCTGATTTGTGCCTCCTCCTTCCCCTGCTCAGCCGCCTTGCGATACCATGCTGCCGCCTGAACGTAGTCTTGCGGCACGCCTTTGCCATAATAATACATCTTGCCTAATCTGATTTGTATATGCGTCCTCCCCTGCTCAGCTGCCTTGCGAAACATCTCTACCGCCATGGCTTCGTCTTTCGGTACGATAAAACCTTTTAGATACATCTCGCCTAAGGTGATCTGTGCAAGAGCATGTCCCCCCTCAGCGGCCTTGTGATACCATGCCGCCGCCTGAACTTCGTCTTTCGGCACGCCGCGCCCTTCCGCATACATACTGCCTAAACGGTACTGCGCGTCAGCATTTCCCTCCTCAGCCTTCTTGCGCAATCGTTCCGCCTCCTCTTCAGCCGCCTTGCGCAACCGTTCCGCCGGCTCAGTCGCCTTGCGCACCCATGCTGCAGCCTGAGCATCATCTTGCGGCACGCCGAGGCCCTTGGCATACATATCGCCTAATCTGGTCAGCAGATTAGTACATTCCTCGTCATGATTGTCAGTACATTCCTGTTCAGCCGCTTTGAGATACCATTTTGCCGCCTGACCGTAATCTTGCGGCACGCCTTTGCCGTCATAATACATCTCGCCTAACTTGATCGGCAAACTAGCGCATATATTATGCTTGTCAGCACATTCCTGTTCAGCCGCTTTGAGATACCATTCTGCCGCCTGAGCGTAGTCTTGCGGCACGCCTTCGCCGTTATAATACCTTATGCCTAAAAAGATTTGTGAATCAACATGCCCCAGCTTAGCCGCCATATGAAACAGTTTCACCGCCATGGCATCGTCTTGCGGTACGATAGAACCTTCCAGATACATATTGCCGAAAATGACAGGTACGGCAGTACGTCCTTCCTCAAGAGTTTTTTGTATTTTAACAGGCAGGAATGGCACCTTGTTGTTGAGGTCAAGCGCCAAACTCGAAAGCACAATCCCGAGCAAAAGAATCATAACCGCGAGCACAAAAAGATAAACCACGAGAAAGCAAAAATAGCCCACGGGTGTAAAAACCTCGGCCACGAACGAGAAAAACTTGTCGCAGAGCGCAATAATTTTTTTGTTTGTCATCCCCCTACCCCAAAACCCTCTTCAAAAACGCCACCCCCTGCCGCAGCCCATCATTGTCAACCGTATGCCCAAGGCCCGGACATGCCATTGCGCTGGCTTCGATTCCTGCGGCTTTCAGCCCTTCGAGCGCGTTGTTCATAGCCTTGAAAGGAACGACTTCATCACTTGTGCCGTGAATCAAAAGAACAGGCGGCGCGGATTTTTTCTCCTGCGCCAGCGAAGTCCCGCCGATTAAAGCACCGGAATAGCCAAGCACACCCGCCAAAGCCTCTGCGCGGCGCGGGGCGACGTAAAGACTCATCATCGTGCCTTGAGAAAATCCGACCAGCGCCACTTGCGAGGGCGCAAGTTTACGCGTCTCAAGAATATGATCGATATATTCATTCAAAGGCGCGGCTGCCTTTTGCGCGCCTTGCAATATGATATGCGGCGTCCAATCCTCAGATGAAAACCACTGATACCCGCCCGGCACATAAGGGCACGGAAAAGGCGCATTCGGCGCAAGAAAAACCGTATTGGGCATGGCCATCCGCATCATCTCGCCAAGCCCCATAATGCCCTGACCATTATCGCCAAGACCATGAAGGATAATAACAGCGCGCGTGGCCTCTTGCCCGCCAAGAGGCTCTAAAACAACATCAGTCAGCATGGACAACCCTTTCTTATTTTGACTCAGGCGGCAAAGCGGCAAAAAGAATCTGTGCTTGCAGGACAAGCTTTTCTGAACGCTCCATAGATTCCTGAGCCTGCGCGCGGTCTGCAAAGTTTCCGCTGTCGGCAGCCATCACGGCCATAGGCCCGCGCGCCATCATCATCTTGTTGGCAATCATAGGCATTGCGCTGCCTGAAAAATTAATCGCGGAGATACGATAATTGCGTCCTGGAATAGTAGAGTTTAACAACTCCAGCTGTTCTTTGGCGCTTTTGTAAATCGCGGTACGCAAGGCAGCCTTGGCAGCTTCACGCTCTTCCAAAGTAGGGCTGAAATCTATGTTTTGCACCGTGATCTGCATGCCCGCCTTGCTGGCCCCGCGCGCCTTTTCGCCAAGAGAGTTCAAAGCGCTTTCCTCAAGCCGCGCTTCATAAGTGACAAACCATCTTTCCAGACCCGTATTATCCTGATTGCGGTTAAACGAGATCAAGCGCCAGTCAGCCTTGACGACATTATTGATCGCCGTCGTCATGTTTTTGCGCATCGAACCGGCATCATTGCCGCTGACAGCAGCATTGACAGCCAAAGTCACAAGCGCGGATTTGGTTGAAACCCAGCTTTCCTTGGTAAGTTCGAAAGAAACAATATCATCGGGCCTGATATCCCGCGCCTGCGCAGAAACGCAAACAAGGCTGAAGACAAAAAGCAAAGCAGGAACAAGACGACAAGTCATGACAAGAGTCCTTTCGTTAAAAGTCAAGATCAGCGTAACTTTTGGGTGGCATAAGCCCCGCAACATGGTCGCCGAGAAGAGACCGGAAGCAAGGCCGCGATTTAATGCGCGCATACCATTCCTTGGCCTGAACATGGCGATCCCAAGGCACGTCATTGACATAGTCAATGCAAGAAAGCTGCGCGGCAGCGGCGAGATCAGCCAGAGTTATCGCATCCCCCGCAAGCCAGTTGCGCTGCTCTGTCAGCCATGTGATATATTCAAGATGGCCGTGAATATTGTGGTGACCCGCGCGCAGAATATGACTGTCAGGCTCGCCGCGCCCCTCAAGGCGCTTATAGGCTTTTTCCCCGAGAATAAGCGCAGTGCATTGCAGATACATTTTAACTTCAAACCAGTGAACAAGCCGCCGCACTTCGGCATGCGTGGCCGCATCAGAGCCAAGCAAAGAGGGAGCTTCACTTGTTTCCTCAAAATATTCACAAATAGCGTTGGAGCTTGCCAGCACGAAAGAGTCCTGAGCGCCCTCGATAACCAAAACCGGCACATCACCGTCCGGCGAAAGCTGCAAAAAAGCAGGCCGAGGATCCCATGGTTTTTCAACGATGGCTTCAAAGGGGATTTTCTTTTCGGCCATCGCCAACCGCACCCGCCGCGAAGCAGGATCAAGAGGATGATGATGCAGGCGATAAGACAAGGACATAAGCGACCGCAGCAAAAAAAGAATCTCACAAATAAAAGCTACCACACGCCTTGCGATAGCAAAAGAGCCGAAAAACCCCGCAAGTCCCTATTCTAAAGAAGGACTTAATTGTAGCGCAGATCAGATTCTTTGCCTTGATCGGGCTCGTAATCAGGCCGTGACGGATTTGAAAGCTTGTTTACAAAAAACCGCGCGTCAACATTATTTTGCGCGGCAGCCTTGTTCAGCCAAGCCAAGGCTTGGCTTGGATCTTGCGGCACGCCCAGACCACTTATATACATCAAGCCTAGATTATACTGCCCTTGATCATGTCCCTGTTCCGCCGCCTTGCGAAACCATTTTGCGGCCTCGACATTATCTTGTGCCACGCCCTGACCCATGGCATAGCAGCCGCCTAAACAAAGCTGCGCTTCGACATGTCCCTGCGCGGCAGCCTTGTGCCACCACGCTACGGCCTGAACATCGTCTTTTTCTACGCCTTGGCCTCTGTAGTACATCAAGCCCAAAGTATGTTGTGCGCCATCAATCCCCTTCATGGCGTCATCTTGTGCTTCCAAAAATAAAGCTTCCTGAGCTTCGACATGCCCTTGCTCGGCAGCGGCAACCCACCAGTTTCTCGCCTTCTGATTATCTTGCGGTACGCCAAGGCCATCGGCATACAAAGTACCCAAACCATATTGCGCAGAAGGATGTCCCTGCTCAGCCGCCAAACTCCACCATACTGCCGCCTGCGCATAATTTTGCTCCACCCCCATACCAGTGACAAAGCTAGTGCCTACCAAAAACTGTGATTTCACGTTTCCCTGCTCAGCAGACTTAAGCCACCATTTTACGGCCTTGTCGTAATCTATTTTCACGCCGCTGCCCTTGACATATGCATTTCCTAAAGTGACTTGCGCATCATCATATCCTTGCTCGGCCGCCAGACTCCACAATTTCACAGCCTGAGCAGCGTCTTGCTTTACGCCGCGGCCTTCAAAATACATACGGCCTAAACCATATTGCGCCGCCGCAAATCCTTGTTCAGCAGCCTTGCTATACCATTTCACAGCCAAAGTATCATCCTGTTTCACGCCAAGCCCATTTATATATGCGTAGCCAACAGCATATTGCGCATCCGCATATCCCTGTTCAGCAGACGAAAGCCACCATTTCAGCGCCCGCTCTTGATCTTGCGGTACTCCATAGCCCCGATCATAGGCAACACCTAAGCTGTGTTGTGCAATCGCATGATTTCCATGTTCAGCCGCTTCAAGCCACCATTTCACAGCCGTCGGTCTGTTTTGCTCCACACCATAACCCGCAAAATACATGTATCCTAAATTGTACTTCGCCTCAACATCGCCCTGCTTGGCAGCTTTCTGTGTTTCTAAAAACAGCTCTTTCTCTGTTTTGTCGGTCATAAGATTTCCTTTCTTTAAATTGTCTGTACTAGACTACCACACGCCTTACGATAGCAAAAGAACCGAAAACCCCCACAATCCCCTATTCTAAAGAAGGACTTAATTGTAGCGCAGATCAGATTCTTTGCTTTGATCGGGTTCGTAGTCGGGACGTTGCGCATGTAAAAGGTTGTTTATAAGGCTCAGCGCGACAGGATGGTCTTGCGCGGCAGCCTTGATCCACCAATCCATGGCTTGAGGTACGTCTTGCGGGCCGCCGCGACCATGAATATACATCAAACCCAAATTAACTTGCGCGTCACCATGTCCCTGCTCGGCAGCTTGAAGGAACCATTTCTTTGCCTCGATGTCGTCTTGCTCCACGCCAAAGCCTTTGGCATAGCTGCCGCCTAAATTAAATTGCGCTTCGGCATTTCCCTGCGCGGCGGCCTTGAGCCACCACGCTATGGCCTGCGCTTCGTCTTTCGCCACGCCTTGGCCTTGAGCATACATCATGCCTACCGCACATTGTGCGTCGTCAATCCCTTGCAGGGCATCTTTTTGCGTTTCCAAAAACAAAACAGCCTGTGCTTCAGCATGCCCCTGCTCGGCAGCGCGAATCATCCATTTTATCGCCTTGTGCTGGTCTTGCGGCACGCCTTGGCCGCTGGCATACAAAATGCCGAAATGATATTGAGCGGCAGGATGTCCTCGCTCAGCCGCCAGACTCCACCATGCTGCCGCATGCGCATAATTTTGCTCTACACCCTGACCACTGGCATAGCACCCGCCTAAAGAGACCTGTGCGTTAGCAACGCCCTGTTCAGCCGCTTTGAGCCACAATTTTGCGGCCTTGCCGTAATCTTGCGCTACATCTTTGCCCTCGGCATACGCATTTCCTAAATTGTGCTGCGCTTCAGCATGTCCCTGCTTGGCCGCCCGATTCCACCATTTCATGGCCTGAACAGAGTTTTGCTTTACGCCAAGGCCTTCAAAATACATGCAGCCTAAATTAAATTGCGCATCGGAATATCCCTGCGTGGCGGCCTTGCGATTCCATTTCACGTTCAGAGCATCATCCTGTTTCACGCCCTGACCCGTAGCATACATGATACCTAAATTAAATTGCGCTTTGGCATTTCCCCGTTCAGCAATTTCCCGCATTTCTAAAAACAACGTTTCCCATGTTTTGTCGGTCATAAGATTTCCTTTCTTTAAATTGGCTTTTAAATCAAACCTTCTTCCTTTTATGTTTGTTCATTTTTAAAGAAAAATCAAGAAGCTCTACCGTAAAAAGGCAAAAAAAAACGCCGCTCTTTTGACAGAGCGGCGTTTTTCGTTTTGCGAAAATCTACCTTTGCATCACGATTTCAGCGCGGCGGTTTTGAGCTTCACGCACTTGATCGGCTGTCGGGATCATAAGTTCGTTCTTTCCGACACCTCTGGGTGTAATATCGCTCGCCGGAATGCCGTGGCGTATGAAAGCGGCCTTGACGGCAGCAGCACGGCGCTCGGAAAGAGCTTGGTTATATCTGGCCGTGCCCATCGTATCCGTGTGCCCCGTTACAATCAGGCGGACATAGTTACCGGCACGGAAGCTTTCAGCCGCAGAGGCGATAATCCGCTCGGCCTCAGCCGTGATAACGGATTTGTCAAAGTCAAAAAAGACCATGTAATTCTGCGGAATCGGCGCAACAGCCGGTGCCATCACCGGTTGAGGCACAGGCATAGTCACAGCCGGAGGCGGCGGTGGCATAGGAACAGGTTCCTCCACCCGTGGCTCAGGCGCTCTGGGCCGGTCAAAGACATAGCGAATGCCGAGCATCAAATTGTGCGATGAGTTCTCCGTTGTCGCCCGTCCGCCCGTGTCGGCCTTGAACTTCACGTCAGGCGTGGCGAAATAGCGGTAATCAGCCGTAAAGTCCCATCCGCCTTCAAGATTGAGAGCAAAACCGGCAATCCCTTGATAGGCAAAAGCTGTTTTTTTGCTGCGAATCTCAGCCGTATTGATGGTGCGCATGTTGTTCGCCTTCACAAAGGAAACACCAGCACCGGCGCCGATATAGGGCGTAATGCGTGTGCGCGTATCATACTCATACAGCGCATTGCCCATCAGGGCTGTGTTGCGGATACCGCCACCGGCTGTACCGGCACCTACGCCCGTAACCTTGTTAACTTGCGAATTGCGGTAAGCGACTTCACCCTCTACGCGGATGCCGTTGCCCAGACCGTAGCCGCCATAACCGCCGACACCCCAGCCTGTTCTAAAGCCGACCTTGTTGGTTTCGCCATCCAGCTTGCTGTCAGCCGTGTTTTGAAAACCAAGATTCCCGTTGGCGCCGAGATACCAGCCATCGGGAACAGCCGCATGCGCGGAAAGAGGCGCCAAAAGCGCGATCGTAGCCGCAGCAAGGCGGAGTGTGCGTAAGGATGTCATGAAACTCTCCTGTGACTTGAAAAAATGGGCTTAACGAGGGGAAATTATACCAGCTATTCCGCAAAATCGTAAGCATTTTTTTGGCTTGAGGGGGCTATGGAACCCGAACTGTAACATAAAATACACCATGCCTGAAGCCTTGGCCCCGTAATATATAGTTAACTTTTGCGAAAACCATGCTAAAAGAAAGAAACCAGATGGTCGGATGGCCGCTGCCTTGCCTTTGGCTAAGGGAGAGGAAAGTCCGGACTCCAGACGAAACGATGCCGGTTAATGGCCGGCGGGGGCGACCCCAGGGAAAGTGCCACAGAAAAGTAAAACCGCCGCGCTTTCAGGCACGGCAAGGGTGAAAAGGTGCGGTAAGAGCGCACCGCCTTTATGGCAACATAAAGGGCTGGAAAACCCCATCGGGAGCAAGACCAAACAGGAACCGCATTTTTGGCTAGACCAAAAGCCGCTTTCGTCACGGCAGGCAGGTTCGGGTAGGTCGCATGAGCGGCGATGGCAACATCCCGCCTAGATGAATGGCCGTCCTCTGAAAAGAGACAAAATCCGGCTTACAGACCATCTGGCCTACCTCTAGCCCTCCCCCCTTGCGGGGGAGGGTTGGGTAGAAGGGTAGCCCCATCAAACCTTCAAAGAAAAAGTAAAAAATACCTCATTATACCCCTCAGTGGGGAGCTTGTTGCAGATGGAATTGACCTCAGTCAACGAAGTGGGCATCTCCGCCAAAAGCACGCCATTGGCGCCGGCCTCAAAAAGGCCCGGATCGCGGTCCCTGCCCGTTTGCCACATAAGAAGCTGGGAGCACGCCTCACGCGGAACCTTCTTGAAAGTCACGGTAAAAGCGCGATTGGGGCCGCTCTGGTGATTGGCGGCGACCACCTCCACCGCGCCATCCCAGATATTGATGATCTGGATCGGATCTGTGGAGGTCTGAACCAGATCCCTCGGGATAGCGCCGGCCTTGGCCAGATCCGCAGCCGTAAGCGCCGGATCTACGGACTGAGTCAGAGCATGCATAACGCGTGTTGCCTGCGCAATCTGCAAAATCTGTTTTCCTGAGGTGGATATGCGCGAGCTGCTGTACAAAGCCGCCGCGGCCACCCATATGGCAGCCAAAAGAACACCGACAACACCAAGGACAATAGCCGCTTCGGTCAGTGTAAAACCGCGCATTCTGCGGTAAAAAGGCTTTGAAATCATCCCCATCCCTCTACGCCGGTTGAATAAGCAAATAAAGGCTAAAAACTTTTGTAAGCCTAGTTTACTAAGCAAAAGTTAAAGAATATACGATGCCTTGTCCAGCTTATTTCCGTGTTTTCAGGAGACTGTAACAAAATGTAATAAGTCTTGATTTCCCCTTTGGGCGGCTTGCGGGTATCAGTAGGCGTGGTTCATAAATAAAGAAAGTCCTATGCTTATACAAAATACCCCCGTTACCGCTTCATGTTCTACGGCGCCCCAAGGGCTGCATGCAAGCGCATTGTTAACACCCGCGCGGCAAAAAACTCTGCGCGGTACGGTGCAGTGCACCGGAATCGGCGTGCATGCGGGCGAAAGCGCCACGCTGCGCCTTTTACCGGCTGAACCGGATACAGGCATTGTCTTTGTCCGCACGGATCTCAAAAACGGCGCGCGCAGTATCAAAGCGCAGTGGGACAATGTTGTCGAAACACGACTTTGCACCGTCATCGGCAACCGATATGGCAGCAAGGTTGCAACGATTGAACATCTTATGGCGGCGCTGCGCGCAGCGGATGTTGACAATGTCATTGTCGAAGTCGATGGCCCCGAAGTCCCCATTATGGACGGCAGCGCGGATTCCTTTGTTTTCCTGATTGATATGGCCGGCGTGATGGTGCAGGACGCGCCGCGTCGTGAGCTTGTTGTGCTTAAACCTGTTGAGGTGAAAGCGGACGGCAAGCATGTTGCGCTTTTACCTGCGGAAGAAAGTCAGTTTGATGTTTCGATCAGCTTTGCAAGCGCTTTGATTCAAACGCAGCGCTACGCTTTTACACTCTCGCAAAACGGATTTAAGAATGAGATCAGCCGCGCGCGCACGTTCGGCTTTTATGATGATGTAGAAAAAATGCGCGCTCTGGGCTTTATGCGCGGCGGCTCGCTCGACAACGCGATTGTTGTGCGTGATGAAACTGTGGTTAATGAAGGCGGCCTGCGCTTTGCGGATGAGTTTGTCCGGCATAAACTTCTGGATGCCATCGGCGACCTGTTTTTGGCCGGCGCGCCTATACGGGGCCTTTTCAAAGGCTCTTGCGGCGGCCACACCATGCATAACAAGCTTTTGCGTGCGCTCTTTGCCGATGAAACGGCCTGGGTCTGGCAGGAGGCCCCAGCCCTGATTCCGGCTGCCCAAGCCTGATTCTACCCCGAAAGTTTCCATATGTTAACGATCCGGTATGTTCAGCGTTAACCATAGCGCTTTTTAACGTATTGATTTATAACAATCTTAACGATACTCCTACGAAAGCTTTGTAATATTCCCTAAAAAATGGTATACAAGAATAGAAGTTTTGATGGGAGTGGCATTCTTGCCTCTTTGATATCCAAACCCGCGTTATAAAAGGAGCGATACGGACATGGCCGAGAAATTAGAGTTTAAAAAGGGTGATTTTGTCGTTTACCCCGCCCATGGGGTAGGCCGCGTTGAAGGCATTGATAGTTTTGATGTAGGCGGACAGGAAGTCCTGCTTTACGCGATCATGTTCGAGCATGACCGCATGCGTCTTAAAGTTCCTGTGGTCAAGGCAAAGACCTCGGGCCTGCGGCGTCTCAGCTCGCGCGATCGCATCAAGGAAGCTTTATCAACCCTGCAGGGAAAATCCAAAGTTCGCCGCGTGATGTGGAGCCGTCGGGCGCAGGAATATGAATCCAAAATCAACTCGGGCGATCCGGTTTCGATTGCGGAAGTCGTGCGCGATTTGCATCGCGGCGTTGACCAGCCCGAACATTCCTACAGCGAACGTCAGATTTATCAAGCTGCGCTTGAACGCCTCGCCCGCGAACTCGCCGCTGTCGAAAAAATCGACCAAACCAAAGCCACCGCCAAACTGGAAGGCGTTCTGGCCAAGGAAAAGAAAGCCGCTTAGAAAGCGCCATCATTGTCATTGACAGAAAAGCCGGCGAAGCCCGCCCCCCACTGTCATTGCGAGGAAGGCCTTTAGGCCTGACGCGGCAATCCCTGCGATATTGCCGAGATTGCTTCGTTGGGCCTTGCGGCCCGCCTCGCAATGACAATTTATTTAAGCCCGACCGACCGGCTTAATCTTGCTTTGCGATTCACGGAAACGACCGGCCCATCCGGCATTGTTGGTCTGTCTTTCCCGCGCCACGGCCAAAGAATCTGTCGGCACATCCTGCGTGATGGTACTGCCTGCGGCGATATAAACGCCGTCACCCAAAGAAAGAGGTGCAACCAAAGTGCTGTTCGATCCCACAAACGTGCCGGCGCCGATATCCGTGCGCATTTTGTTGAAGCCGTCATAATTGCAGGTAATAGTCCCTGCCCCGATATTGCTTTGCATCCCGACCGAGGCATCGCCGATATAAGAAAGATGATTGACTTTCGCGCCTGCGCCGATGGCGCTGTTTTTGATTTCAACAAAATTGCCGATCCGTGCCGCTGTGCCGATCACGCTTCCGGGTCTTATGCGCGCAAAGGGGCCGATCACCGCGCGCGGCTCGATCACAGCCTGCTCAAGATGTGAAAAAGCGCGAATATGAACATGATCGCCGACAACAACGCCAGTGCCGAAAAAGACGCAAGGCTCAATCGTCACATCATAGCCAAGCACCGTATCTGCCGCCAATGTCACGCTTTCAGGATCAATCATCGTGACGCCCGCCATCATATGCCGCGCGCGCAAACGCTTTTGCATCAGCTGCTCAAGGCCGGCCAGTTGGAGGCGCGTATTGGCGCCCTCCAGATCCTCGGCTTCAAGCAGGGCCACAGAGACTTTAAGCCCTTCCTGATTGGCGATCTTCACGCAGTCGGTCAGGTAATATTCCTGTTTGCTGTTGTTGTTTCCGACCTTGTCAAGCAAAGTCCACATATGCCGCGCTTCAAACAACATTCCCCCGCCATTGCACAAACCGATGGCGCGCTGGGCCTCGCCTGCGTCTGCGGCCTCGACAATAGCCAAAAGCTGCCCCATTTCGTCCACAACAAGACGGCCATAAGAGGCAGGATCCTCCGGCGTAAACCCGCCGACCACCAGAGCGGCGCCGGACTCACGCTGGCGCTGAACAAGGCTTTCCAAAGTTTCCGGTCTTAAAAGAGGCGCATCGCCGAAAACAACCAGAACAAGCCCTTCAAAACCGGCCAGCATATCACGCGCCGCCCGCACGGCATCGCCGGTTCCCAGCCGCTCTTTTTGTATCGCGCAGGGATAAGGGGCGGCGGCGCGCGCGATCTGGTCTTGATCCGGCCCGATAACAACAATGATTTTATCAGCTTTAAGGCCCTCGCAGGCCTTGAGCACATGCGTCATCATAGGCAGCCCCGCAACAGGATGCATGACCTTCGGCGTTTCCGAGCGCATCCGCTCGCCCTTACCGGCGGCAAGAATAAGGCAGGCCAGATTCATTTGCTTGATTCCCTTCATCTTCTGTTTCATCCTAAGAGGACTATATCTTTTTAAGGCGCGAGGTTAGGTCATGCAACCTTTAAAAGCTGTCCTTTTTGATCTTGAGGGCACTTTGGTGGATTCGTTTTATGATATGCAGCAAAGCCTTACGCTTTTGCTGGCTGATCTGGGCCGCCCGCCCTTGCCTGAGCCTCAGGCCAGAGCCATCTATGATGACGGGCTTATGAGCTTTGTCGAAAAAGCGCTCAAGGCGACAGGAGGCATGCCTTCCGAAGACATTTTTCCTTATGTCAAAAAGTTTATCCTCTTCCACCGCCATACGCTGCCGGATCCGGCGCAGATTGTCGCAGGCGTGGTCGAAATCCTGCGCGCGCTGAAGGATCAAGGCATTAAAATCGGCCTATGCACCAACAACAGCGAGGTTCAGGCCAAAGATCTTTTGGAAAAGCTCGGCCTTGCGCGTTATTTTGACTTTATTGCGGGCGGCGATACCTTTCAGGTTCATAAACCCAACCCGGGCCATTTGCTCGGCGCGCTTGCGGCTTTGGGGGAAAGCGTTGAGGGAAGCCTTTTCATCGGCGACGGCCCGCGCGACGCCACCGCTGCTTTCCGCGCCGGCATGCCCTATATTTTAATAACGCACGGCCAGCCTTTGCCTTTCGAAGCCTCCGGCACCATGCGGACGGTCAATGATTTTAGCGAAATCAGGGAAGCCGTGCGCGATCTTGGATTTGTATTCTGAGATCACATTGTCATTGCGAGGAAGGCCTTTAGGCCTGACGTGGCAATCTCTGCAACATCGCCGAGATTGCCGCGTCAAGCCGCCTGCGGCGGCTTTCCTCGCAATGACAATTATGATTTAACCCTGCAACAACCGGCGCAACAAATCCACATCCTCACGGAAGTTGGTGTCGTAAGAGGCAAGCTCTTCAATTTTCCTAACAGCATGAATAACGGTCGTATGATCGCGCCCGCCGAACTTGCGGCCTATTTCAGGAAGGCTGCGGGGCGTAAGCTGTTTGGCCAGATACATCGCCACCTGCCGAGGCCTTGCCACCGCGCGGGAGCGTCTTGCCGAATGCATGTCGGCCACGCGGATATTATAATGCTCCGCCACTTTCTTTTGGATTTCATCAATCGTGATGCGCCGCTCTGTCGAGCGCAGGACATCCGTCAAAACCTCCTGCGTCATTTCAAGCGAGATCGTCCGCCCCACAAGCTGCGCATGGGCGACAATCCTGTTGAGCGCGCCTTCAAGCTCGCGCACATTCGAGGTGATCTTGTGGCCCAGAAACTCAATCACCTTGTCTGGCACCACGCAGCCGAGCTTGGCGGCCTTGGCTTGCAAAATGCCCAAACGAAGCTCGTAATTGGCGGGATGAAGATCCGCAACCAAGCCCCAGCCCAGACGCGAGCGGAGTCTTTCTTCCACGCGGTCAAGATCCTGCGGCGACTTGTCGGCTGAGACAATAACCTGACGGTTGCGATCCACAAGCGCGTTGAAGGTATGGAAAAACTCTTCCTGCGTTGTATCCTTGCCGCCGATAAACTGGACATCATCAATCATCAGCACATCGACCGAACGGAATTGCTCCTTGAACGAAACCGTATCTTTGTAACGCAGCGCGCGCACAAACTGGTACATAAAGCGCTCCGCCGACATATAGATAACGCGGCGATGGGGAAAGTTCTGGCGGATCTGCCAAGCAATGGCATGCATTAAATGCGTTTTGCCGAGCCCTGATTTGCCATACAGAAACAAAGGATTGAAAGTCGGCGTTTCCGTATCCGCCACGCGGCGCGCTGCGGCGTAAGCAAGCTCATTGGTTTTGCCGACAACGAAATTGTCAAAAGTGAAACGCGGATCAAGCGCGGCTTCAAAAATATTCGCATTAACATTGGCGGGAAAAGCTTCAGCCTCATCTTTTGGCGCGGCCACCGGCACCGGAGTCTTTTGCTGCACGACAACGGTACGCGCCGCGCGGGCCAGAGGCGAGTCAATCACAAAACCCACATCACCCTGTCCGCCGAGCTTATGCCAGAACATGCGGATCACATCGCCGTAATGCGCTTTAATCCAGTCGCACATAAAAGGTGTCGGTACAATAATGGAAAGGGAAAGCTGTCCGCCTTCTTCTTTGCTGACTTTTCCTTCAACCGGTTCGATCCAGCGGCGATAAACAGTCTCACCAAGACGGTCGCGGAGTTTTTCGCGCAGATCGCCCCACAGGCTGATCGGTTTTTCGTTTAAAGAAGGAGAGTCAATCATCTCAGGATTCTGTATGTCGTCACTGTCCGACTGGATGATTGATTTTGACGTCATAAGAGTCCTCGCATAGAGTGCGCAATGTTCGGAAAAAACATCAGCCTTGTGCTGTGCTCACATCTATAGACCAAAACTGATTCGTTTTTCAATGGGGTTGAAGCAAGAACATGAAAAAAGATTCGCTTGCACTTTTTATTTATCTCTGAACCGAAAATGTTACACACTTTAGAGATGCAAAAACGCGCAGTCGGATGAAACACCGATCGCGCGTTTTAAAATAAAGTAAAACTGATTTTAAGAAGCTTTTTGCTCCAAAGCAAGCTTTTTTACAGCCTTTGCAAGACGCGAAGTTTTGCGCGCCGCTGTTTTACGGTGAAGTGTGCCGCGACTTGCCGCGCGCGCAAGAACAGATTCAGCCTGTTGCAGCGTTTCCTTGGCAGATGTCAGATCCTTAATAGCCAGAGCTTTTTCGACTTTCCTCGCCGATGTATGTGCCGTGGAGCGGTGCGCGCGATTAAGCTTGTTGCGCTTGACGCTTTGACGGGCGCGTTTGGCAGCGGATTTATGGTTTGCCATGATGTCTTGTTCCTATCCTGATCCGGAAAAACCAAACTCATACGCATAAGCACCCTTGCCGTCAAGGGATTTCAACAGTTAACGCGGCGGAAGGGATTAACCCTATAAAAAACTTGCGATTTTATTAAAAAAAGTGTAGAATAAGAACGAAAGGAAACGCCTATGGTTATCGACATAAAAAACCCTCACCTTCAAGGTCTGGCTCAAGTTCCGGCAGCGAGCGGCGAGGGTTCGCTGAAAATTACCGGTGATAAAGCCGTTTATGAGGGGGCAAACACAGCGCCGGTTCGAAATCCAGTAGCCGTCAAAAACCCATTGGCGCTTTTAAAAACAGCCATTTCCTGCCTTGCCAACGGGATGAATAGCAACAAAAATCTCAAACTTTCAAAGGAAGAGAGAGCCGCCCTTGCTTCTTTGGAAGTTGATAAGAATAAAAAGAGTCCTAAATGGTCTCAGGCCGCCAAAACTTTTTTGATCCGTTTGGGCCACAGGCTTGAAACAAACCTTGAAATTGCTGGCATGAAAAGAACCAATCCCCTATTTCAGGAGGTTGTAAACTTTATCCGTCCCCCCTTACCCGCCAGCAAGCCCAGAACGATTGGGTCAATCTTCTCACTTGAAGCTGCCGGAGCCGTCATAGGCTATAGTGTGCAAGCGGGTGGGTGGGAGCCTAACAGCAAGCTTGTGGGAATAATAGCGTCTAAAAGTTTGAAAGTTATAGATGATATCAAGAATATGAGGCCTAATCGCGGGGGGTTGAAAACTCAGGCGGCCCAAGTGATGAGTGACATTATGCCCCAGACAAGCTCCGCGCCCACGAAAAAAACCCTGACCCCTGAAGAGATCGGTCGTTTGCGCTATAATCAGGGTCTTCAACACCATAGACAATCTATGGAACTTAGGCCAAAAGACCTTGGGGCAGCCGAGGGCAAAAAGAAAGAATAACCAAAACCACCCGTAATGATTTACAGAGGCGCCTGCCCCTGCTATAGAACGCCTCGAAAGCGGATCACAAAGGGACTTTAACCATGAGTTCAAATATAAAACTGATCGCGGGAACCAGCAACCCGCCTTTAGCTGATGCTATTGCCGAATATCTTGGTCTTCGCTTGGCGCAGACCAATATAAGGCGTTTTGCGGATGGCGAAGTGGGCGTTGAGATTCTTGAAAATGTCCGTGGCGAAGACACTTTTGTCATTCAGCCCACATCCTTTCCCACCAATGATACTTTGGTGGAGCTTTTGGTTACGATCGACACGCTCAAGCGAAGCTCGGCGCGCCGGATCACGGCTGTTATCCCCTATTACGGCTATGCGCGGCAGGATCGCAAATCAGCGCCGCGCTCGCCCATCACGGCCAAGCTTGTGGCCAATCTGATTACAGTGGCCGGTGCGGATCGCGTTTTGACAATGGATCTGCACGCCATGCAGATTCAGGGCTTTTTCGATATTCCGGTGGACAATCTTTTTGCCGCGCCCGTTTTGGTTAATGATCTGCGCGAAAGACTGTCGGTGCACGGCAAAATGCCGGAGGATATTACAGTGGTTTCGCCTGATGTCGGTGGTGTGGTGCGCGCGCGCCATCTTGCGCGGCGCATTGACGCGGATCTGGCCATTATCGACAAGCGCCGCGCCCGCGCCGGTGACAGCGAAGTCATGAACATCATCGGCGACATCAAAGGCCGCCATTGTCTTATCATTGACGACATGGTCGATAGCGCAGGCACTTTATGCAATGCCGCGCGGGCGATGATGGATGATGGAGCGGCTTCGGTCGCCGCTTATTGCACGCATGGCGTGTTTTCAGGCAAGGCGGTGGAGCGGATTGAAAGCTCGGCGCTGACGTCCGTCACATGCACGGACACCATCGCGGCGACTGAGGCTGTGGCCTCATGTGAAAAAATCAGAAAACTGACGATCGCGCCGCTTTTGGCCGAGGCCATTGCGCGCATCAGTCAGGAACGTTCGGTTTCAAGCCTGTTTACCTAAAGCAGGCGTGAAAAAGGGGCATAGTGTCCCGTCCGGCACCCCTGGAGGCCGGTTTATTAAAACAAGAGGGAAGCAAGTCATGGCAGAACAAGTCACAGTCTTTGCGGCCAAATCGCGTGAGAAAGTCGGTAAGGGGAACGCGCGAGAATTGCGTCGCAACGAAGAAGTCCCCGCCGTTATCTACGGCGACAAAAAACCGCCTTTGCCCATCAGCCTGATTTACAAGGATCTGATCGGCTACGTCAACAAACCGTCTTTTTTCACGACCCTTTTAGATATTGAAGTGGGCGGGAAAAAGCACCGCGTTCTTGCCAAGGATGTACAATTTCATCCTGTGACGGATCGTCCGCAGCATATTGATTTTATGCGTATCAGCGCAGGATCAAAGACTCGCGTTATGATTCCGGTCAGCTTTATCAACGCGGATAAATGCCCGGGCCTCAAGCGCGGTGGCACGTTGAATGTCGTTCATCACGAAATCGAAGTTCTTTGCACCCCAAACAAGATCCCCGAAAAGTTCGAGGTCAGTCTGGACGGCTACGCGCTTGGCGATGCTGTGCATCTCAGCGCAATCAAGCTGCCTGAGGGTGTAACCTTTACATCGAAAGAAGCGGACTACACCATTGCGGCCATTGCCGTTCCTTCGGCTCTGCGCGGTGAGGTGGAAAGTGAAACCCCCGCAGCGGAAGCCGCTGCGGCGCCTGCAGATCCCAAGGCCAAAGCAGCAGCGCCTGCTGCCAAAGCCGCTGCACCGGCCAAGGCTCCGCCCGCGAAGAAGTAACATTCCTGTCATCCCCGAGATCGCCTCGGGGATGACAGTAAAAAAGGCTTTTTATGTCGCAACAGTCACAAAAGATGATCGTTGGTCTTGGCAATCCGGGCGCGGATTATGCGCGCAATCGGCATAATATCGGCTTTATGGCTTTGGATGCGCTCGCTACGGCGTGGGATGCTTCGGCATGGCAGAAAAAGTTCAAAGCGCAGGTCGCACAGGCCTCGTGGGAAATGCGGAAACTTCTGCTTCTCAAACCGCAAACTTACATGAATCTTTCAGGGCAGGCCGTGGCCGAAGCTTTGCACTATTACAAGCTTGAACCCAAAGACGTGATTGTGATTCAGGACGATATTGATCTTCTGGCAGGACAAGTGAAATGCAAACAAGGCGGCGGCCATGGCGGCCATAACGGCCTGCGTTCGCTTGATGAACATATCGGCAAAGATTATTGGCGTGTGCGTCTGGGCATCGGCCATCCGGGCCAGCGTGAAGATGTGACAGATCATGTGCTCAGCAATTTCAGCGCTGCGGATAAGATTTGGCTGGAGCTTTTGCTTGAAGATCTTCCCAAAGCCCTGCCCGCTCTTTTTGATGGCAATCAGGCCCGCTTTCTTGCCGCGCTTAAAAAAGAAACAACGCCATGACCGCAACCGAAGCCGAATTATTCGCCCATCTCGACCGCCTTGGCATTGCCCATGAGACTGTCGAACATAAACCCATGTTCACGGTTGAAGACGGCATTGATTTGCGCGAAACCATCCCGGGCCTTGATTGCAAGAATCTTTTTTTAAAAGACAAGAAAGGCGCGATCTGGCTGGTTGTGATGCCCGCCGACAAACGCGCCCTTACCAATCAACTGGAAAAATCTTTGGGCAGCGCGCGCCTGTCTTTCGGCGCCCCGCCGCTTCTTTTGGAAGTGCTGGGCATAACCCCGGGCGCGGTTTCGCCTTTTGCGTTGCTCAACGACCATAAAAGTCTGGTCAATGTTGTCTTGGACAGCGATATGATGGCCGCCCCTCTGGTCAACTTCCACCCTTTGCGCAACACAGCCTCAACCGCGCTGAAAACGGAAGATTTATTAAGATTTATCCAAAGCCTGTCTTATAAGCCTGTAATAACCGATTGCGGCCTGTGGCCGGATTAAAAATGAATTAATTTCAACATGTTAAAAGGCGTTGTGAAAGTATTTTTTCAAGGTTTTTTGTGCTATAATATCTTACACCAAAAAAGGAATACCATCGTGAGAGAATCTCTGGGAACAGCTTTTGAAAATATTGCGCGGATAGTTTGCGAGGCTACATTCCAAAAAGGCCAAATGCACGCTTATGGCATAGGCACAGAGAAAAACGATGCCAAGGCCGCGAGATTGTTCCGTCAGGCCGCTGAAAAAGGCCATCCTGACGCGCAATATCATCTCGCCTTTATGCACGCGGATGGTTACGGCATGCCGCGAAATGACGAAGAGGCGGTAAAATGGTTCGAAAAGGCCGCCGCGCAGGGACATGTTAAAGCACAGTTCAATTTAGGCCTCATGTATGCGGATGGCCGAGGTGTAGAGCAAGACACAACCAAGGCGGTAGAATTATTTTGTAAAGTAGGCCGCGTTGAGATTGACCCCTCGCGTAATGTTGGATGCCAGATAGATGACCACTACATGGCAGCAATGTGGCTTCGTTCGGCTGCTTCGGATGTGTGGGTACCTTATGAGTTTGTCAGGAAAGATTGGACTCTGACTCCTAAAAAATTAAAGAAAGGATTGAACCATGGATAAAGCTTTTAAAAACGCAGCGAAAATGGTTTGTAAGGCCGCCTATCCGCTTATGGCGGCGGCAATGCTTACGCTTCCAGCCTGCGCGCCCAGTATTAAAGGCGATATTCCGGGCGCAAATGTGGTTTATAACCAGCCAACGACAAGCGCCCATGAAATTGGCCCCTATGATGTCGAGGTATCAAGAAAAGCTATTGACAGCGACCTGCTGAAAGTCCGCGTGCGGAACACGGAAAACGGGGACGACTGGCTGATGTCATCTGATAACCGGCCCGGGCATGAGATGATAAGGGTTCAAGAGACCAAACCCATCAATGATTTTCTTTGCGATGTCGATGTGACTTTTCGTGACGGACAAGCGCCTAAGATTCTCGTGACCTATGCGGGCAGTGGCCAAATTGCAAAGAATGAAACCTTTATGCTTACCAAGCAATATCAAAATGGCCGCTATTATGGCGATCTTCGGAATCTTTACGAAAAGGGCTCTCTGGCTCTTGACTTTGCCGTGCAAACCCAAGGGCCTGCTGTAAATAAAACTTCGACCTTTATGGATGCCGGCAATGGCATGCTTTCAAAGATGATCGAGCGCCCTTCTGCCGATTTTTCCATGCGCGTAGATTACCGCGATGAAGGCATAAAGAATTACCCTTTTTACCATATCAAGCTAAGCAGCAATGCCAGCGGATGCTTGACATTTATGAACTTCAAAGCTGGGAAAGTGATGCGTCCTGGTCAACGTCTGGTCTTATCAGATACTGTTTCCAGACTTATCACCAACGCGGCGTCCAAGAGTAATGCCTCGCTTTATCAAATGGATTCCCAGATTGTGACGGATTACTACAAAACCGCTACGGTTTTAACCTTGCTCCATATGCATAGCGCCACAAACGAGCATGATACGAAATCACCCCTTCAATTGGGTGCGTTCTACTTTATGGGCGTTCCGGCCGTAATCGCGGACTCCATCAACCCCAATGAGCGCCCGGGATGGGGCGGTGGCTATACCCTCGGCCAGATGACCACAAGCGAGCTTGTTGAGGTCTATGAGCAGAGGATGAAAGATGCCGCCAGCCACCTGCGGACTCACGGTCTGGATAAGCCCTTGCCCGCCCCCAAAGCCCCCTGCCCCAAGCCTCAGGCCCTCAGCCGCTAGGCAGCCACAAACCATTGCGCAAGCGCTTTGTTCATGTTAGAACAAAGCGCTTGTTTTTTTTGATGATTCTGGGTGTTTTGAACAATGACAGACGATCTTTCTGAAGAGGCCGAATACGGCGCCAGTTCTATCACGGTTTTGCGGGGACTTGACGCCGTGCGCAAGCGTCCGGGGATGTATATCGGTGACACCGATGACGGCTCGGGCCTTCACCACATGGTCTATGAAGTCGTGGATAATGGCGTGGATGAAGCTCTGGCCGGTTATGCCGCACAGATCGAGGTTGTTCTCAACGCCGACGGCTCTTGCACCGTGCGCGATGACGGGCGCGGCATCCCCGTTGATATTCACGAGGAAGAAGGCGTCTCCGCCGCCCAAGTCGTGATGACGGAGCTCCACGCGGGCGGCAAGTTCAATCAAAACGCCTATAAGGTTTCAGGCGGGCTTCATGGCGTAGGCGTTTCGGTCGTCAATGCTCTGTCGGAATATCTGGATCTGACCATCTGGCGGCAAGGCTTTAAATGGCGCATGGTCTTTGAACATGGCGTCCCTGTGGCGCCGCTAGAAAAGCTTGAGCCTTCCGACAAAACCGGCACGGAAATTACTTTTTTGCCCTCGCCGACTATTTTTTCGCAAACCGAGTTTTCTTTTTCAACGCTTGAACATCGTTTGCGGGAGCTTGCCTTTTTAAACTCGGGCGTCAATGTCTTGCTGGCCGACAATCGCGGCGTTGAACCCAAGGAAGTCACCTTGCACTATGATGGCGGGCTTGGCGCTTTTGTTGCTTATCTTGACCGCTCTAAAAACAAACTGCACGAAACGCTGATTGTCGGGAAGAAAGAGGTTGACGGAATCACGGTTGAATGCGCCATGCAGTGGAACGACTCCTATCACGAAACCATGCTGTGCTTTACGAATAACATTCCGCAAAAGGACGGCGGCATGCATCTTGCGGGATTCCGTGGAGCCTTGACGCGCACCGTCAATCATTATGTTGAAAGCTCGGGCCTTGCGAAAAAGGAAAAGGTCTCCCTCTCCGGCGAAGATGCGCGCGAAGGGCTGACCTGCGTTCTTTCCGTCAAAGTGCCTGATCCCAAGTTTTCCTCACAAACCAAGGAAAAACTGGTCTCATCAGAAGTCAAGCCCGTGGTGGAAAGCATCATTGCCGAGATGATCTCGACATGGTTTGAAGAACATCCTGCTGAGGCCAAAAAAGTCGTCAGCAAAGCCGTCGAAGCCGCCACCGCCCGCGAAGCAGCGCGAAAGGCGCGAGAGCTGACGCGCCGCAAAAGCGCCCTTGATCCCACCTCACTCCCCGGCAAGCTTGCCGATTGTCAGGAACGCGATCCCGCTTTGTCCGAGCTGTTTATTGTCGAAGGCGACAGCGCCGGTGGCTCCGCCAAACAGGGCCGCTCGCGCAAAACGCAAGCTATTCTCCCTCTGCGCGGAAAAATCTTGAATGTCGAGCGCGCGCGTTTTGACAAAATGCTCTCTTCGGCGGAAATCGGCACGCTGATTACGGCGATAGGCGCCGGTATAGGGCGGGAGGAGTTTAATCCCGACAAAGCCCGCTACCACAAAATCATCATCATGACGGATGCTGACGTTGACGGCAGCCATATCCGCACGCTGCTTCTGACCTTCTTCTACCGCCAGATGCCTAAATTGATCGAGCGCGGCTATCTCTACATCGCGCAGCCCCCTCTCTACCGCCTTAAAAAAGGGCATGCGAAAGAGCGCTATCTTAAAAACGACCGTGCGCTTGAAGAATATCTTCTGGCAACAGGCAGCGAAGGCGCAAGCGTGACTTTGCATGACGGCACGCAGATTAAAGGCGAAGAGCTGGCGGCCATGATCGAAAAAGCGCGCGTCATGAAAAACGCCATCACCATGATCGGCCAGAAAGTCGGCGATCATATAGTTGTCGAACAAGCTGCCATTGCGGGCGCTTTAAACGCTGAACTTGTCAGCGATAAGGCCAAGGCCGAAGCGGCGGCCCTTTATGTCGCGCAAAGGCTGAACACGATCCTCCCCGCCGATGAACGCGGCTGGCAAGGCGCTGTGGCCGCGCAAGGCGGCATGATGTTTTCACGCTTGAGGCTTGGCGTCACAACGCGCCTGACCATTGATCCTGATACGCTGCGTTCAAGCGAGGCGCGGCGACTGGATGGCATGACCGCCTCTTTGCAAAGCTGGTTCAAAGCACCGGCGCAGTTTTTCATGCGTGAAAAACAGCCGGTTTCGCTTGCGGGGCCGCAAGCGCTTGTGGACGCCATTATGCAGGAAGGTCGCCACAATCTGACCATCCAGCGCTATAAAGGCTTGGGTGAGATGAATCCGGAGCAGCTCTGGGAAACCACGCTTGATCCGGAGGTGCGCTCCCTCCTTCAAGTTAAAATCAATCAGGTGGATGAGGCCGAGCAGGTCTTTTCAACATTGATGGGCGATATTGTCGAACCGCGCCGCGACTTCATTGTCGAAAACGCTTTGAACGCCAGCAATATTGATGCGTGAGGCGGAGAAAAAATCATGGGTTTCAATTGCGGTATTGTAGGACTTCCCAATGTAGGCAAGTCCACACTCTTTAATGCTCTCACCGCCACAATGGCGGCGCAGGCGGCGAATTATCCTTTCTGCACGATCGAACCCAATGTAGGCCGTGTGGCGGTGCCGGATGCGCGATTGGACAAACTGGCCGTTCTGGGAAAATCTGCCAAAATTATTCCCACACAGCTTGCTTTTGTCGATATTGCGGGCCTTGTGCGCGGCGCGGCGCGCGGCGAAGGCCTCGGCAACAAGTTTCTTGCGCATATCCGCGAAGTCGATGCGATTATTCATGTTCTGCGCTGCTTTGAAGACAGTGATATTACGCATGTCGAAAGCGGCATCGACCCCCTGCGCGATGCCGAGATTGTTGAAACAGAGTTAATGCTCGCCGATATGGAAAGTCTGGATCGCCGCATATATATGGCGCAGAAAAAAGCCAAAGGCGGCGATGCTGAATCAAAAGATCTTCTCGCGCTGATGGAGCCTGCGCTGAAGCTTTTGCAGGAAGGCAAACCGGCGCGGCAGCTTCTTAAAGATCTTCCGGCGGAAAAAATCCCGCTTTTCAAGCAGCTCCAGCTTATCACCGCAAAACCCGTGCTTTACGTTGCCAATGTCGCCGAAACTGACGCCGCCACCGGCAATGCCTTATCCAAAAAAGTCCTTGCCCGCGCCAAACAGGAAGGATTCAGAGCCGTTGTCATCGCCGCCGCCATTGAATCCGAAGTTTCAACACTGCCCAGCGAAGAACAAAAAGATTTCCTTGAGGCGTTAGGCCTTGAAGAACCCGGCCTCAACAAAATCATCCGCGCGGGCTATGAAACTTTGGATCTTCTGACCTTCTTTACCGTAGGCCCCAAAGAAGCCCATGCTTGGACAGTCACCAAAGGCGCCACAGCCCCGCAAGCCGCCGGCGTGATCCACTCAGACTTCGAGCGCGGCTTTATCAAAGCAGAAACCATCGCCTATCAGGACTTCATCGCTTGCGGCGACGAAGCAGCCGCCCGCGAAGCCGGAAAACTGCGACAAGAAGGCAAAGACTACATCGTCCAAGACGGCGACATCTTCCATTTCAAGTTTAATGTGTAGCGAGGTAATCATGGCCGGACATTCTCATGCAAAAAACGTGATGCACACGAAAAGCATCAGTGATGCGAAAAAAGGGAAGATCTTTAACAAAATCGCGCGAGAGATCACGGTCGCGGCCAAGCTTGGTTCGGCTGATCCCGCGCACAACCCGCGCCTTCGCGCCGCTTTGGCCGAAGCGCGAGTCAAAAACATGACCAAAGACCGCATTGAGCGCGCGATCAAAGCGGGCTCCGGCGGCGCTGAGGATAAAAGCAATTATGAAGAGGTGCGCTATGAAGCCTATGGCCCGAACGGCTCCGCCTTTATTATTGAGGGCCTGACCGACAACCGCAACCGCACGGCAGCAGAAATACGCGCGGCGCTTTCCAAAAATGGTGGCAATTTGGGTGAGACAGGCTCCGTCAGTTTTATGTTCGAGCGGTTGGGTGAGCTTGTTTATCAGGCGACCAAAGCCACATCCGATGCGATGCTTGAAGCCGTCATTGAAGCGGGCGGACAGGATGTGGAGTCAGACGAAGAAGCGCACTACATCACGACAAGCGTTGAAGATTTCGGCGCCGTTCGCGCGGCGCTGGAGGCCCGCTTTGGCGAACCCGCAAGCGCCAAACTGGTCTGGCTGGCCAAAGACGACATTGAGATCACCGGCGAGGCGGCGCAAACGCTTCTTAAACTGGTCGATGTTCTGGAAGATAATGACGATGTCCAAAACGTCTTTGGCAATTATCTCGTGTTATAAGCCCTAAGGCAGCAGAAACAGCGATTTTGTTTCCATCCCTGAAAGCATCTTTATAGGCTACGTCACGGCTTTGACTTGGCCCTTTTCCGGCATCGGCATGGCTCTCATATACAGCCAAACCCGCCTTTGCGGCCTTGGTCGGGCCTGTGACAACGGCAAATCCAAGGCGCTGAAGATATATCCGCTGTTCCGACTCCGGCATGCGGCTAATCTTCCGCTCAAAGTTTTTAAATATTTCATCAAGCATGTTGCTGGGTATCATATTGTTGTTCCTTTCCCCTGAATGCGATGGTCAATATATTATAATCTGGATCGAAATTGCCAACAAGCCCTTTTCCCCTGTTGCCCTAAGCAGGGAAAAGACTTTATAACCGTAAAGTCATGATTGTTGTCTGCGCAAATTGTAAAACGCCTTTTTTGGTGCCTGACTCGGCCTTTGTCCGAGGCGCGCGCGTGATGCGTTGCGCCAAATGCGATTACAGCTGGATCGAGCAACAACCGTCGCCACGTCACAGCCAAACGCAAAAAGACAAGGATCGGGAGGAGCTTGCTTCCATGCAGCTCAGACCCGCCTCCGTCCGCCGTCCTTCTTCAAAAGAGCCTGAGCTTTTGGAAGATGAAGAAATCCTCGCCTTCGAACCCGCCGACATGGAAGAACAGGAACTTCAAACACTGAAGGAAGGACAAACAGACATCTTCCTTAAAAAAATAACGCAGTGGTGCGGCATGCTTATAGGCACCTTTCGGTCGCTGCCTAAGAAGATTTTCAAATATAAAAAACTTCTTTTGATAACAGTCGCGGCTTTAATAGGCGTTACACTGGCAGGCGGCGCGATTTTCTTTGCCTTCACAAAATATGAATCTTCACAAGGTGAGGCCGTCATTATCAAAAACATTGTCGCCGAGCGCCGCTTGATTGACGATGCGATGCATTTGACCGTCAAAGCCACCATCGAAAACCATGCGCATAAGCCGCAAGTCCTGTCCCCCATCCTGATTGAAGCCTTGGGCGATAAAGGCCAGAGCGTTGAGAAATGGACTATTCCCCCGCCTCAAACGGTTATAAATCATGGAAAAACAATGTCTTTTTCTTCCTCGATTCTCGCGCCCGATGATAGTATTGTAGAAGTATCGCTAAGTTTTACACAGCCGCCGCATGACGAATAATGAGACAACGCTTTTCGCCGCCCTAAAAATCCTTGTTGCCGAGGATAATCCTGCTGTCGCGGCCTTTATCGAGCGCGCCCTGCAAATGCGCGGCGCCACGGTGACACTGGCGGAAGACGGCCAGCAGGCTCTGGATCGTCTGGCTTCGCAAAGCTTTGACGTACTGGTCACCGACATTGTGATGCCGCATGTGGACGGCATTGCGCTGGCCTTGACCGCGACAAGACAATATCCTCTTATGAAAATCATCATGATCTCAGGCTATCCGCAGGAGCGGATGCGGGCGCATAATCTGGATGCCCTTGTGCACCGGATTATTGCCAAGCCCTTTTCGCTTGAAGAAATCACCGAAGCTGTGCGGGATGTCCTGACAGCGCCACAAGAGCCTTTCGACTGAAATTGAAAAAGGAGTTTTGTATGCACAAACGCATCCGCAAGGCGGTTTTTCCTGTTGCCGGATTGGGTACACGTTTTCTTCCCGCAACCAAAGCCATGCCCAAAGAGATGCTGACGCTTGTGGATCGTCCTTTGATCCAGCACGCAGTCGATGAAGCCCGCGCCGCAGGGATTGAACAGTTTATTTTCGTCACCGCGCGCAACAAAGGCGCGTTGGAAGACCATTTTGACAGCAACAACGATCTTGTCAGAACGCTGCAGATGCGGAGCAAAACAAGAGAGCTGAAGATCCTCGAAACCACGGAAATCCCCTCCGGCGATCTTTTATTTGTACGCCAGCGCGAACCTTTGGGCCTTGGCCATGCGATATGGTGCGCCCGCCACCTTGTCGGGGATGAGCCTTTTGCGATCTTGCTTCCTGACGATGTGGTTCTGGCTGAAAAACCCTGCCTGCGCCAGATGATCGAAGCCTATGCAGAAACCGGCGGCAATCTGGTGGCTGTTGTCGATGTGCCGCGCGAACACACTTCGCGCTATGGTATTTTGGACGTTGAAAACGACAATGGCCGCCTTGCCAAAATCAAAGGCCTTGTTGAAAAACCCGCGCCCGAAAAAGCGCCCTCAACCCTCTCCATTATAGGCCGCTACATTCTGCAGCCCGAGATCTTTGAGGAGCTTGACAAAAAGTTCATCGGCGCGGGCGGCGAGATTCAATTAACCGACAGCATGGAAAAACTGATAGGCCGCCAGCCTTTCCACGGCCTGCGCTATGAAGGCACGCGCTATGATTGCGGCGACAGAATAGGCTTTATCGAGGCCAACGTAGCCTTTGCCCTAGCGGATCTTGATGTAAGGGATAAACTCATCCACGCCCTTTCCAAAATTGTGCATTAAGAGCTTGTCCGCCGGACACACCAAACATATCTAAGGACGTTTTTGTTGGTGTCTTCCGAGTACTGGGACATGTCCCGCGCCTTATTGGCGTCGATCTCAGTGGACGTCCAATATACACCGCTATTGGAAAAGTTTAAATAGAGCGCGCCGCCATGATTGCTAGCAACACGGAGTATCTCTGCCTCAATACGGGAAGGAAGATACCAATCATTATGGCCACCCGCGACTAGATTATCGCAAAATCGTGCCGCTTGATAAGGCGCAGGTGATACCGAGGTTCCAAGCGCAACAAGCGCGGCCGTATTCGCGCGGCCTGTGAGCGTAGAGGTAAATCCTGTAGCGACAAAATTACTTGATCCGTCATTCCATGGCATCGTGTCCCCCCACGAGCCGGTACATTGTGTTCCATCCCAAATCCCGCCCGAGCGGCAAGGCGCAGCATACATCTTTTCATTTCCATCCGGTGATACGCCTACATAGATCGTGCCGTCTTCACATCTGGTGTTGATGATTGGCGTTCCAACGCAGGCGTTCGGAGCTGTCGTAACCGTCCAAATGGCGGAAGATGTCGTCCCCACCGTGACCGAAGTCGTAGTCGCCGTTGAACCTGCCGAGGACGAAGTCAACTGAATCGCAATCGTATCCCCCGCCGAAAAATTGGCCGACATCCCCACCAACACGCCATTGCGGTAAATCCCCGTGCAACTTGGATTGCAACTTGCAAGCAACTGTCCTGTGAAGCCCGCCAGAGTTATCGCATTGCTGACAATCGTTGTATCAAACGCCACGCCTGTTTGATCTATAAAACTGAAAGGGCTTGTAGCCGTATTCACCGCCTCCTCGCCCAGCGCAAGCCATGTTGATCCATCGCAGCCCAGAAAAGCGCTCCCCGTCCACTGCAACATTCCGGCCTTGCTTGAATCGCACGCTGTTGCGTCATAAGGCGGCGCCGTCACCGTGCCTATAATAAAAGGCGCGGTCTGCTTCACGCCGCTTGTACCCGCTGCGGAAGACGTACACTGAACCAAAGCATCAAAATCCGAACTGCTCTCCAGATTCCCGCAAGGCTGCCCTACGTCCTTCTGCCCTAATGTTGGCGTCGTGCGGGCCAAAACAGGGGAAGAGATGACCAGAAGAAGGCAAAAAATGCCTATATAACAACTAGTTGTTCTGCACAGGCTATGCATCAAAAAAGCCTTTCCAAAGCGATCTATGCCCCCATATTCCCCTACGCCTCGAGTCACGTCAATAGCCCCCCTCCCCCCTCTTGTCATTGCGAGGAAAGCCGCCGCAGGCGGCTTGACGCGGCAATCTCGCTTTCCAATGTTGCCGAGATTGCCGCGTCAGGCCTAAAGGCTTTCCTCGCAATGACAATTATCCCTTAACCAGAAAAATCGGCAGCGCCAAAGCAAAAGCCAATGCCCCGAACAAAAGCTGGTTCTTCCATGTCTTTTCTTTAAAGTGCACAGCCGAAATCAGCATCACGATAGGAATCGACAGACGCCCGAAAACAGAAATAATCGTAACAGGCAAAATAATGATAGAAGAATAAATAATAATAAACTCGGAAACAGCCCAGACCACACCGGCAAGTATAACGGCCTTGTGCGTGAACATATTGACAAGATCTTTTTTGCGCACACTTTTGCAGATGATGGCCATCAAAAACATGGTAACAAAACAGACCGTAAGATGAAAGAACCATCCGAAAACAGGAATGACAATCTGATCCGAAATCCCGAAATAAGAAAACATAAGAACAAGCAGGAGGAAATGCTTTTTGGCATTATTCGACATGCTTTGCGCATGCCCGAAAACCATAAAAACAACACCCAGAGCGGTCAGACCAAGAACACAGAGTAAATGCACAAAAAGAAGTTTTTCTCCAAGCATGCCGTTCACAAGCGCCATAATGCCAAGGCCTATAAAGCTGTTGAAGACGGCGGATGACGTACTTTCCTTGTTCACGATCTGCATAGAGCGCATATTATACCAGAACACAACGCCTTTCAGCGCGCTGACAATAACAATCAAGGGATGCTCAAGAACAAGGCTCATTTTATCAGTCATAAGATGCCCGAAAACCGGCCAGCTTGCGACAACACACACCATCGCCCATACGCTGACAAAAGCCGCCGTATATTCAGCCGGAAAAAGCCGCGCGCAAGGTTTAAGAAGCAAAGGCCTGATAACGCCCGCCCAAAAAATAAGAAACCCGACAAAAAGTTGAAAAGTGTCCATGGTCAGCAGATACGCGGCAGAGGTTCGCCCGCAAGACGGCTTATCAAACGCCGCCCGCCTAAAGGCGTAATCATCTCGACAAAATGCTGCTTATCTTCAACCACGCGCCCGATAAGCGCCGCATCGCGCCCCAGAGGATGCGCGCGCATGGCGGCAAGAAGCGTCTCGGCCTCATCATACGGACAAAAGGCAAGAAGCTTGCCTTCATTGGCGATGTAAAGAGGATCAAGCCCCAATATCTCGCACGCCCCGCGCACAACGGTGCGTATGGGGATCGCTTTTTCTTCAATTTGAAAACCATGACCGCTTGCGCCCGCCAGCTCATCAAGCGCTGTGGCAAGACCGCCGCGTGTCGGATCGCGCATGGCATGAAGGCTTGCGCCGCTTTTTATCATAGATTGCACAAGATCAGCCAAAGCAGCGCTGTCGGATAAAAGAGGTTCTTCAAAATCCAGATTCTCCCGCCGCGCCAGCACAGCCATCCCGTGATCGCCGATCGTGCCATTGACAATCATGGCATCACCAACCACAATACGGTGAGGCCCAAGATCCAAAGAAGGATCAAGCACGCCAACGCCCGCCGTGTTGATATAAACGCCATCCCCCTTGCCTTTTTCAACAACTTTGGTGTCGCCCGTGACGATCTGCACGCCGCAATCCCGCGCCGCCTTTGCCATAGAGCTAACAATTTTCTCAAGATCCTTTAAAGGAAAACCTTCTTCCAGAATAAATCCTGCCGAAAGCCATAAAGGCTTGGCCCCCGCCATCGCCACATCATTCACCGTCCCATGCACGGCCAAAGATCCAATATCACCGCCCGGGAAAAACAAAGGCGAGATCACAAAGGAATCCGTACTCATGGCAAGACGCATGCCTTTGGGAACATCAAGACGCGCTTGATCGTCACCTGTCGCCAAAACAGGATTGTCAAAAGCCTTGACAAAAAGCCCTTCAATCAGATCCGCCATGGCGCGTCCGCCGCTGCCGTGACTCATATCCACATGGCCGTTTTTAAGATCAAGTTTCACGCAGCCCCTCGCCTTCCTCGCGTCCCGTAAGCATACCATGCCGCGCAGCCGCCCTCACTTGAAACCATGCAGGCCCCTATAGGATTTTCAGGGCGGCAGACTTTTCCGAACAAAGGACAATCCAGCGGCGTTTTGGCCCCGCGCAGAATAGCAGGACACTGACAGGCCGGATTTTCTTTTGTGCTCTGTTCCTGAATAGCAAAGCGCCGCTCGGCATCAAAGGCGGCGTAAGCGTCGTTGATTTTAAGCGCGCTCTTTTCAATCACGCCAAGCCCGCGCCATTCAAAACTATCGCGCAGCGTAAAAACCTCCTGCATCAAGGCTTGAGCCTTGCGGTTACCCTCAGGCACAACCGCGCGGCTATATTCATTTTCAATTTCGGCGCGACCTTCTTTGACTTGGCGGATCAGCATCAAAATCGCCTGCAAAACATCCAAAGGCTCAAACCCTGCAATCACAACAGGCTTATGATAGATTTCGGCGGCGATATTGTAAGGATAAGTCCCAATAATCGCGCTGACATGCGAAGGTCCGACAAAACCGTCCAAAGACGGCACATCCTCATTCTGATCTCCCGCGCTTTTCAAAAGCCAGCCAAGCGCGGGCGGCGTTAAAACATGATTGCAGAAAACAGAAAAGTTTTTAAGGCCCAAAGCGCTTGCCTGCTTAATCACGACAGCCGTAGGTGGCGTGGTGGTTTCAAAGCCTATCGCCATAAAAACAACCTGCCGCGCGGGATTATCCTGCGCCATCATAAGTGCCTCATGCGGCGACGTAACAGTCCGCACATCAGCGCCCCGCGCCTTGGCTTTTAAAAGCGACAAACGCTTGCCACCCGGCACGCGCATCATATCGCCATAAACGCACAAGGTAGTATCTTCCGAAAGTGCCAGCGCAATCGCCGCGTCAATCCGCCCCATGGGAAGAACGCAGACCGGACAGCCCGGGCCATGCACCATTTCAATACATGACGGCAGCAAATCAGGCAGCCCAAAGCGGAAAATCGCATGCGTATGCCCGCCGCAAAACTCCATAAAGCGGAAAATGCGGTCTGTGTTTTGAACTTCGTGATGAATGGCAGCTTTGATCTTTTGCGCCAGATCAGGATCGCGGAACGCATCAATATATTTCACGCCTCAAGCCTTTCCTTATTCTGGCTTTGGAAAAACTCTTCAAACAGCGCGAGTGTTTTTTCGGCTTCCTCCGTATCAAGGCGCGATAAGGCATAGCCGACATGCACAAGAACATAATCGCCGACTCCCGCCCCTTCAACAAGTGCAAGAGAAATCTCGTGATTGACATTACCGATGGAAACGACCGCGCGATCATCCTCAAGCAATTTGGTAATGCGCGCCGGCACGGCCAGACACATGCTCCCCTACCTTTCCTTTGGCTTGAATAATCATCGCTGCCGCATAAGCCTGCCCCAGCGCCAAAGCGCCGTCACCCGTCTCCATCTTAACAGGCCACAAAGGCGTCAAACCGGCTTTCTTTAAAAGCCTGTCCATTTCAGCGCGTAAAACTTTGTTGAAAAAGCATCCGCCGCCTAAAGCGACCTGCGAGATGTCAAGCACCTGAGCCTGCCTTGCAACAAGATCCGTGCAAGCCGCCGCCAGCGTGCCGTGAAACAGATTGGCGCCTTCCACAACGCTTGTTTTTTTATCCGCCAGAATGGAAAGCAGCGGGCGCATATCAAGCGCGCCGCCTTCAATTTTCCATCCCTTTTCGGCCACGCAAGGCGCGGTAACCATGGATTCAAACGCGCGCGGCGCTTCGCCTTCGAATGAGGATAAAGGCATCACATCAAGCAAACCGCAAGCCGCGTCAAACAAACGCCCCGCGCTTGAAGTCAAAGGCGCGTTAAGACCGCGATCCATCATCATAGCAAGACGTTCTGCGCCGAGAAAAGATTCATAGCGCTCCGCAATCTCATCCCCGCGCCCTATCGCCCACAGCGCCGCCGCGCCCATGCGCCAAGGCTCGCGCGCCGCACGATCGCCCCCGGGTTGCGGCATGGGCAGCAGATGGCCAAGGCGCGTAAATCCGGCCGTATCGACAAACAAAAGCTCACCGCCCCAAGATTCATTATTGATCCCAAGACCGAACCCGTCCAAAGCAAGTCCTAAAACAGGCGCGTCAATTTCATGCTCGGCCATAATGGCAGCTATATGCGCGTGATGATGCTGAACGCCGAGAAAAGGAAGATCCTGTTCCTGCGCCCACCTTGTGCCGTAAAAATCGGGATGCCAGTCATGCGCCACAGCTTCAGGCGCAATGCGCGCAGCTTCAAGCAGGGCCGCCACCGTCTCTTGAAACCGCCCCACAGCTGAGGCGCTTTCCAAAGAGCCGTTAAAATCCGAAACCCAAGCCTCATCATCTTGCACAAGGCAAATTGTATTTTTCAAAAACCCACCCACCCCCAGAACCGGCGGCAGGGCTCGGGGCAAAAAGATTTTATGTGCAACAAACGACGCGCCCACAGATCAGACTTTCTGCTTGTTGATCCACGACAGCCATTCTTTCATGCCTTCGCCCGTTTGAACAGAGATTTCAATAATTTCAAGATCAGGATTTACCTCCCGCGCATAGGCTTTGCAGCGCACAATATCAAAGTTAAGATGAGGCAAAAGATCGATCTTTGTCAAAAGCATAAGCCTCGCCGCCGCAAACATGGGGGGGTATTTGGCCGGTTTATCCTCGCCCTCCGTGACTGAAAGCAAAACAACCTTGGCCGCCTCCCCCAGATCAAAAGCCGCCGGACAGACAAGATTCCCAACATTTTCAATAAATAAAACCCCTTGATCCAGAGTTCCGGCAGGGACACCCAGATCTCGCAAAGCATGAGCAACCCCATGAGCATCCAGATGGCACCCCTGCCCCGTATTGATCTGCACGGCAGGTGCCCCCGTCTGGCGGATGCGTTTGGCGTCATGATCTGTGCTGAGATCCCCCTCAATCACGGCCCCTTTAAGGGATTTGTCGCTCAAAGTCTTAGCCAAAAGAGAAGTCTTTCCCGCCCCGGGCGAAGAAACCATATTCAGCGCCAAAATCCGATGCACGGCCAGAAGCGAGCGGTTTTCCACCGCAAAACGGTTATTTTCGGCAAGAATATCCTCCTCAACCGTCACAGCGCGCGCCGCAGAAACCTCATGATGATGATGCGCCCCCAAAGGCCTATGCGCATGGTCATGATGATGTTCAGGTCCGCTGCAACCGCAAGAAATACACATTTGAAACGCCCCTTTTTAAGACAGAGAGAACCTCTATTTTAGTTAACCCCCCACCTTTTGAAAAGAAAAAGGTTAAGAAAAGAGCAAAAAAACCCTTTGCTTTTCATGCCCTGATTGTCTAACGTGCACCCCTTAGCCCACAATCGCGCACCCGTAGCTCAACTGGATAGAGCATTTGACTACGAATCAAAAGGCTAGGAGTTCGAATCTCTTCGGGTGCGCCAGTATTTTTAGGAAATCAGAGGGGCAGCATGATAAGCACGATTGCTAGCATTATTACTGCTTTGGCGACGCTTAGCATGGCGGTGGTGGCTTGGCGTGCCCTGCGTACTTGGCGCAAAGAGTTTATTGGAAAAAAGAAAATAGATTTAGCATGCCAAATTATGGAAAGTGTTTACGATATTCAGGATCTACTATGGTTTGCTCGAAAACCGCATCGGACATCATCGGATTTAGAATGGGTAAAATTACAAAAAGAAAAACATGGGTTTGGTGAAGACACTGAAGTCCACGAAAATAAACTGCATTATCTACTTCCTCTATATATATTTCATACTAACATGGAAGCAACAGAAGGTCTTTCAATGTCTCAAAATAAAGCCCAATTATATTGGGATGACAATATAACGGAATTATTTGATGAATTGCGAGGCTGTCTATGGAGAGTCAAAGAAGCTTCAAAGGAATTGTATAATTCTCGTGTGCCAGAAGAAGAGCACAGGTTATTAGACCTTATATGGGATAAGGGCAAAGACGATAAAATGTCCCAAAGAGTTGAAGATATCATTGCCGAGTTTAAGCTAAATCTGGAACCAGTGTATGAAAGTCAACGGACAAAGTGGAAAAAATTAGAGCGGAAAAGATAAAGAACGCCTTATTTCTTAAACGTAAACACTAGCATCTTATCCAGCGCCTTCCCTTCAGCCAGCCCGTCATAAACCATACGTCCCCTTCCAAGAATACAGGCGTAAGACAGTTCGCCGAAGATACAAGACATCTGTCAAAATCTTGGCTATTATAAACATATGAACCGGATTTTAACTGTTTTGAGTTTGCTGGCAATATTCTATGGGACTGCATATGTGGTGCAGGACAGCATGTTTTTCTTTCATATGCATGACGAGGAAAGCCGCGCGTTTTTACAAGGCCGGCCCGGATTTCATGAGGTTCAATTTACGGCCGCAAACGGTGTAACCTATAACGGCGTGATGCGTAGGGCGAGCGATGAAAAAGCTCCGCTGCTGATCTATTTTGGCGGCAACGCCGAGGTTTCCTACCGTCATATGCGCAGCTATGAAGAGTGGGGGCAGTGGCGGCATTTCCCGGGGTATCACTATCTTTTTATAGATTATGAAGGGTACGGGATTAATAAGGGACGCAATCATTATCTGAGAATGTACGAGCACGCTCTTGCAGTATATGACTGGGCGGCAAAGCTCCCGAATGTTGACGCAAGCCGCATTGTTGCTATGGGCTATAGTCTGGGAACAGGAAGCGCAGTTTATCTTGCGGCGCACCGTCCTGTGGCAGGATTGATTTTGGTTGCGCCCTATGCCAACGGCTTTGATCTCTATAACAATGTGCTGCCGATATTTAAAGGCCCTATGCGGTGGATTGTGCGGCAGAGGCTTCCTTCTGATGAGTTTGCACCTTTAGTGACCAGCCCTGTTTTGATGATTGCATCGCGCGGTGATGAAATAGTCCCGTTTTCGTCATCAGAGCGGTTGTCAAAATTGTTCAAGAGCGATGTAGATTTTATAATGCTGGAAAATGCGCGGCACAATGATATTTTTCAGGTGCATGGCGTGCTTGACAGAATCCGCGCTTTTCTGGAAACGCTGAAACGCCTCACGCCTTAAAAGTAGCCGCCAGCATTTTATCCAGCGCCTTCCCTTCAGCCAGCCCATCATAAACCACACGCCCCTGCTCAAGGATATAGGCATAATCGACAAGAGGCAGAAGAGTTTTAAGGTTGTGTTCGACAACCACAAACCCTGCTCCTGTTTGATCGCATAGCGTGCGTATTTTTTTGAAGATATCTTGAATAAGTTTTGGCGACAGGCCAATGGATGGTTCGTCCAAGAAAACAAGTTTCGGGTTATTGATAAGCACGCGCGCAAGCGCCACCATCTGCTGTTGTCCGCCGGACAAATTGCCTGCCATGTCATGAAGGCGAGGGGTCAGATCCGGAAAATGCTCTAAAACCTCTTTGAGCTTTTTATCAAAGCCCGCGCGCGATGGCCAAAAATGTGTGGCCAGTTCGAGATTTTCCAAAACTGTCATTGTGCGGAACACACGGGTGCCTTGGGGAACCATAAAGATCCCTTCCTCAACCAGATTTTGCGGCCTTGGTTGAAGTTTTTCACCATGAAGTGAAATCGTGCCGGCTTTGGATTTCAAAAGCCCGTACATAACCCTGAGCATGGTCGATTTTCCCGCGCCGTTTGGCCCCATAATAACCGTGACAGCTCGTTGCCGCATCACGGCGGACACATCATGCAACACCATCCGCCTTGCATCATATCCGGCCTTTATGTTGTGAAGTTCGAGCATGTCAGATTCCCAGATAGGCCTCCTGCACCTGATCGTTTTTCAGCACTTTTGCAGGAACGCCTTGCGCAAGCAGCTGACCGTGATTCAGGACAATCGTGTAATCGCACAAGCGTTCAATCAAGCCCATATTATGTTCAATAACGACCAGAGTTTTGCCTTTGGCCTTCAGATCCTGCAGCACCGTCAAAACCTGCTCAACCACTTCAGGAAACAGGCCTGTGAAAGGCTCATCAAAGAAATAAATATCCGCATCCTGCATAAGCGTGCGGCCTATTTCCAAAAGTTTGCGCTGGCCGTAAGACAGACTCCCCGCCAGCTTGTGCCGTTGAGCCGTCAAATGCACGGTTTTTAGAACTTTTCCCACCTTTTTTGAACGCTTAAAATCAAAAAAACTTTTCCAAGGATCGCTTTCGGCAACAGTCAGCAAAAGATTATCTTCAACAGAAAGCTGCTCAATAAGCCGCCCATCCTGAAAAGTCCGCGCGATTTTCAACGCCCGCAATTCAGTTGGCATAATCTTGTGCCTCGGATTATGGCCGTCAATTTCAATCGAGCCGCTGTCCGGTATCAAAAGCCCGGTCAAAACATTCATCAGCGTTGTCTTGCCTGAACCATTCGGGCCGATTAAACCCGTCGCCACGCCGCACGGAAACGTAACAGACAACCCATCAATGGCTTTGAGGCCCATAAAGTGCTTTGATAAGTTGTCTATTTTGATCGCGGCAGCCATGGTTACATCCTGTACTTTCCGAACAACCCCTGTGGCCTCAGCACCATCATCAGCACCAGCATGGCGCCATAAATCATCTGCTGCAGTTGCGCGGCGGTTTCGTAAGGAAGGCCGAGAAAACGTAAGGCTTCCGGCAGAGAAATCAAAATCACGGCCCCCACCACACTCCCCCATGCCGAAGAAAGCCCGCCGACAATGATGATGGTGAACAGGAAAATCCCCTCTTTAAGCTGAAAGGTCGAAGGATCAATAAAAGCGATATAAGTCGCAAACAACGCGCCCGCCACACCTGATAACATGGCAGAGAGCACAAAAATGATGCTCTTAAAACGCTTGGTGGAGTAGCCGAAAGATCCGGCCAGCTCTTCATCCTCGCGTATGGCTTTCAAACAGCGGCTAAAGGCCGATTTGTCAATCGCGTAATAAATGACGTAGACCATCGCCACAAACACAAGGCACAGCAGAAAAAACGAAGCATTGGAAGAAAAGCTAAATCCACCAACCGAAGGCTTATCAATACCGAACACACCAAGCGGCCCATTGGTCAAACTCTTCCAGTTAAGGAGCACCGAAAAAACAATAATAGAAAGCCCCGCCGAGACAATCGCGTAATAATCCCCCTTAAAGCGAGATAATATCTTACCCACCATATAAGCAATCACCGCATTAATCACCATGCCGATAAGAATGGTGCTGAAAAAATCCAACCCAAGTCCGGTCATGCAAAGCGCCGTAGCATAAGCCCCAATCCCATAAAACGCCGCCTGCGCAAGCGAAAGCAACCCCGACATCCCCACCACCATATTAAGGCTCAGCGCCAGAATGCTGTAGATGCAAAAAATAATGCCCAGGTTCAGGAGATATTCCATGCTTACGCCTCAACCTTCTTCTGAAAAATCCCCTGCGGTCTTAGATAGAGGAATGTGATGAAGATCGCAAAAGCGACCAGATCGCGCCATTCAGAGGCGAAGGCCCAGACGGCGACATTCTCGGAAAAAGCAAGGAACAGCGCGCCGAAAAACGCGCCGCGCAAGTTTCTCATGCCGCCGATAATCGCGGCGATAATGCCTTTGAACAGCAGATTGAATCCCATGGTCGGCTCCATGCCGGTGTCGTAGCCGATCAGCACGCCGGACAGGCCTAAAATCGCGCCGGTGATAACCGAGACAATCATAATGATCCTGTCCGTCTTCATCCCGATCATATGTGCCAAAGCAGCCTCGTCATTCACCGCGCGGATTTGCTTGCCCATAAAGCTGTGATGCAGGAAAACGCTCAACCCTGCAAAAACTGCGAAATTGAAAATGATGATAAGAAATTGAACCAACGGCATCGTGGTAAAACCGAGATAAATCTGAGCGCCGTCACCCAAAGCGTGATATTTCACGCCGAACGCAAGGCTGATAACGGATTCAAAAATCGTGTAAAGCCCCAAAGACGCCACCAGCAAAATCATCGGCGAGGCCCTGCGATCCCTCATCGGCTTATAAGCAAAAGCCTCAAGCGCCCAGGAAAGCAGCGCGGCGATTGCAACAACGGGAAAGATGGCGCCTGCCCTAAGGCTCGGCGTAAAATAAAGCGCAGCATAAGCGCTAACAGCCACCACCGAGCCAAGCGTCAAATTAAAAAACGGAGAAACCGAATACATCAACCGGAATGCCATGGCAATCAAGCCGTATCCCGAACCGACAATAAGTGTATTGATAAGAAGTTGCAGCAACATGCTATGGCCCCACCGCGACAGGCTTGCATATTCCGCTGCGGAAAAGGATCGCCATGGCGCAAGGTGAGCCGAACATGCCCAAAGGATCATAACCGACTTGAGGGACGCGGCTTATCACCTGCTTTCCATCAAGCGCCTGACTGTAGGTTTGGGATAAAAACCGGTCAAAGGCGGCGGCGCGGGAGAGTCTTGTCTCGCCTTGCTCCTGCGCCTCACATCCGCGATCGAGATAATGATCCGCGCGAATGGAATCCCCGACCAGATAAAGAATACGCCGCTCGGGATAACGCAGGCGCATATCCTGCAGGCCTGTGCGCCGCGCGTAAGCGTTAAGCGCCTGCACGCCGTAAGGATACTCGTGATAGGTCGGGCATTTCTCGCGCAAGGCCGCCTGTGAAACCTGCGCGCCATGTTCGCCCCAGCGCATGGACGTCATATACATGTAGGAAGAAGGATTGGCGACAATAAAGCGAGTCAAAACACCGTTCTGTTCCAGAATATCAGGCGCGCGCCCCAGCGCCGCATAGCGTTGAACAAAATCGGCGCCCATACCATGTCCGACAAGCGTTATCGCGCTCATGGAAGGAAAGCGCCTTTTATCGCTAAGAAACATCAGCAAAAGATCAATCGCTGTGAAAGAGCTGACGCCCGGCCCTTTTGTATCTACATGCGATCCGCCGCCTAAGTTCCACGGATCATCAAAAGACCAGCGCGCAACCATGCGCCCGCCCTCCGGCAAAAGCGAGGCAAAACGGCGCACATCCATATCCAAAGAAAACTGCGGCGCAAGGATCAAAGGCTTGTCAGCCTGCGGCCCCGCCAAAGTCATCAGGATTGCCACGCCCTCCGCAGCATTGCGCTGCATGTCGTGAATAAAAATAATCGCCGTGCGCGTAAAGCTGTGATCGGTTTCCAAAGGAATTGAACTTGCCAGCGGCAAAAGTTGCGCGCTTGCATGATCCGCCGCGCTGAAAGGAAAGAGCGGAAAGAAAGTCTGCGGCAAAGAAGCAATAGAGTTTTCTTCAGGCGTCAATGGCGGAATATAGACCGGCGCATCCTCCTGCAACGGAAGCAAGGAAGGCGGCGGTATCGCGCTTTTTTCAACAGGCATGACCCATGACGGCTTTTGCGTTGCAAAATCACGCACAGGGGGCGAGCTATAGACCTTATAAGGCGGGTTTTTGTCCACGGCCTGAGGCGCCGGTTCGCCGCTATCCAGCCTTTTGGCGTGAATAACTTCCTTCTCTTTTTCCTTTTCTTCCGGCTTGGGCGCTTCTTTCGGCGCGGGCGCCGTGCGCCACAGGCTCTTGAAGGCATCCCCTATCTTACTGAAAAAGCCTTCAGATTCAGGAGCCGCTACCTCTTTAAGAGCTTCTACCGGCGCGGCGGCATAAGAAATCGAAGCATAAGCCCCAGAAAAGCCAAGCAAAAATGCCACAACAACCGTTGCACTAATACAACGGAAAAATTGAAAGCTTTCCTTTGAACAAGGCTGAGGTCTTTGTATCATGGACTTCAAGGACTCCTGAGCAAAACTCAAAACCCTTCATAACCCAAAAGACAGGGCACGAAAATAAAAATCATGAAACAGAATGAAAATACCCCGCTGACAAGCTTTCAACCCTTACGGGTTGCCGTCCTGATTGATCTGCCTCGCCAGCCTACCTCGGGCGGCCATGTTAAGGGGTGGGAGAAAATGGCCCACGCTCTTGCTGCTATCCCGCCGCAGGAGGCTGAGCTTGATCTGACCCTGTATTTCTCAGGCGAAGAGTCCACGCAGGAGCTTGCGCCGCATGTCCGCATACGCCAGCTGCCACCGGTATTCAGCACGCGAAAGCTTCAAAAAATCCTGCCCTATGTGCCGGATCATACGGATCTTGCCTCTTATCATCCGGCGCTCGCCAAGGAGCTTGCGTCTTTTGACCTTATTCACACCACAGACGGATTTTTCTGTTTTGCGCAAACGGCGGAGAAACTCAGTGAGAGTTTAAGGATTCCGCTGACAACCTCTTTTCACACCGACACAGTGGGCTATGCGCGGCTTTTCACAAAACTCACGATCAAGAAAAAACTCGGTCAGGGCTGGCTCAGCCGTCTTTTGATCGACAAATGGAAAATCCCTGTGCGGCAGGAAGCCCAAAAAATGGCCTGCCTGCGCAAACATCTGAGTCATTGCCAGTGCGCTTTTTATACACGTCAGGAAGACCGCGATCTGGCCGAAGATATTCTTGGCGTGCGCCATGTCGCCATGATGCATCTGGGCGTGGATCGGCAGATGGTCGGGCCGCACCGCGCCGCGCGCGGCGCGGTTGAGGAAGCCTATAACATTCCTCCAAACCACATCGTGTTTATCTTTGTAGGCCGCCTTGACGAAGGCAAAAACATCTACACCCTGATCGAGGCGATGGAACAGCTCATCGCGCAGAACCAGCCGGTCCACCTGATTACAGCTGGACTGGGGCCTGCCGCGCAGGATCTCACGCAGCGTCTTGGTGACCATGTCACGGTCGCAGGTTTTGTCGCGCCTGACGAACTTGCGCGCCTTTACGCAAGTGTGGACGCGCTGGCGCTGACCTCAAAAGTGGAAATCCGCAGCATGGCTGCGGTTGAGGCGCTCACCTCAGCCCTGCCTGTTCTGGCGGCTGAAGAAAGCACGATTCCGCGCTTGTTTGACTTTACGCCGGCCATGACTGTGGTTCCTGCGGGCGCAAAAGCATGGGCCAAGGCCATGGCGGATTTTGTCCATGACGAAAACAAACGCTTTCACCAGCGCAAAGTCGCGCTGGCCTTTGCGGATACGCATATTGCCGATTGGATTGATGTCATCCAAAAAGATTTCCTGCCGCATTGGCAGCGCATTTGCGAAGAGACAAAAAGCAGGATGAAAAATGGCTGAGAGCCTTTTCGGCAAACATATACTTCTGCTTGCGCCTCATCCGGATGATGAGGTTGTTGCTTACGCCGCCACCATCCGGCGCGCGCAAAAGGAAGGCGCAACCTTTTATATCCTCTATCTGAGCAGCGGCTGTGTCGAGCCCGATCTCTTATGGCCATGGCAGCGCAAAAATTACGAACAGCGCATCATCCGCCGCCTTGAGGAGTCACAACATGCGGCCTTGCGTTTGAATCTCAAGCAGCTGCCATCCAACATTCACCGCCCAACGCGGCATGTATGGTGCAATCTGGACAAGGTCTATCAGGAAATCATGGTCTCATTAACCGCGCATGCCATTGACCAGATCTGGACTCTTGCCTATGAAGGCGGCCATCCCGATCATGACGGCGTGAACGGTATTTGTTCGTTGATTAACGAAAGGATTCCTGTTCTGGAGTTCGCCGCTTACAATTATGCAGGACGGCGCCAGCACGCGCAAAGCTTCCCGCCCTCAAGCCGCCAAAGCAATGAAACCATCATACGTCTAGGCGCTTTTGCGATGCGTGAAAAAGCGCATCTTCTGGATATGTACGGCTCCGAGCGCAGCAATCTGCGCACGATCGGCCTTGAACAGGAATGTTTTCGCCCGCTTCATCATTATGATTATACAAAGCCGCCGCACAAAGGCCCTTTATGGTACACGCGGTTTCAGTGGGTTCCCATCAAGCACCCCAAAGTAAACAGAACAAACCCGCTTGACGTATGCGAAGCCATCACCGACTTCCGCGCCGCCCGCGTCTATCCGCAGGGTGATTAACGCCCCGAAGGATGAACCTCAAACTGCACGACTGTCAGATGGGTATCTTTTTCCTTGCGCGCATGAATAAGTAGAATCTCCTGATCGCGCTTATAGCTCTGAGAAGATATTTTTTGCCACCCCATATGCGGGAGAGTCTGGGCGTAAAATCCGTAAATCTCTTTTGGTTCGACATAGCCCTTGGCGATGGTCTGCGCGATGCGCTCTTTCTGGCCGAGGAATAAAACGTCTTCCTCCGCCACGGCATCGAGCCCGTTCATCAGGGGGAGGTCTTCAATGGCCCCCGTAAAAACCGTTGGAGCATCCAAAGCCTGCGCGCCCGCAGCCTGACCGGTCAGGGCAAACAGGATGAAAAAGATAAGAGTTTTCGCAGTTAAGAGCCTCATAATCCGCAAATCCTACGATGGCACGCCTGCCCTGACAAGAGTGTTTTTAGATGAAATCTGTGCTTGCGTCTTGGACGAAAAAGGCTCATACAAGGCAGCAGAGCAAGGTCAAGTGATCTTGCCGGACAAACAGGCCGCAGTCCACTATTCTTTATGCGGCCGCAGAAAAAAAAGGACGTGCAGACAATGCGTGGAACAATAAAGTGGTTCAATGCCACAAAAGGCTATGGGTTTCTTGCCCCTGATGGCTCAACAACAGATGTTTTCGTACACATCACCGAAGTACAGAAAGCAAACCTCGGCAATCTTAATCAAGGCGATGTTCTTGAGTTTGATATGGCCATGGGCAAAAACGGACGCGAAAGCGCCACCAATCTGCGCAGAGCTGCCTCTTAAAAGCATTTCTGACAAAGATAAAGAAAAACGCCGTATCAAACCATGCGGCGTTTTTTTTCGCCCCCCCCCCCTTGTCATTGCGAGGCGGGCCGCAAGGCCCAACGAAGCAATCTCGTCCCCGATACCGCCAATTTTCATTACATATCCAGCTGAGGCGGTCGCACAAGCTTTCTGGGTGGAACAGGACAAGAAGGCTGCATAAAAATAAGCTGCCCCTGCCAAGAACATTTTTTGCCTTGCTCCAAAAGATCAACCATACGGCAACCCGTAAACGGATCATAAGGCCCCAGCAGTTTATGATCCTGCAAAGGAATCACGTCAGTCGGAGGCGGCGCAGCATCCGTATCTCTTGGTATAATGTCCTCAGTTTTAAGCGGCTCCAGCTTTTGCTCTACCACCTTTTCCGGCAGCACAGCTTGTTCTGGTTGAGTGCAGTCTTTCTTGGGGCCTAGCCAACTTGAAACATGGGGCGAAACAGAGAAAGCAAAGCTTGCTACGGTGGCAACCCAAGCTAATAGGGTGAAGGGGAAGCGTTTCTTATCCTTTTTTTCTGATTCATCTAATCTTTTGTTGATACCTTTGACTTCCTGTCGAAGCTCCGCATTTTCCTTGCGTACGTCTTGCAGAATCTCCACAAGCAACGCTGTTGATCCATCAATTTTTTCTATGATGCCCTGATGAAGATCAGCTTTGATTTTTTCATCCTCTTGTTCAAGACGATGCAAACGCGCCTCTTCAATAAAAGCGGCAACAACAACATCATTGGCGATGTCTGTTTGAGCTTTTTCAAAAGAACGCTGGTTTTGTTTTGCGCGTTTCAAAAAGCTTTGCATAGCAATGGCCGCGTCAGGATCATTTTCCCTGTCGCTGCGCATAAAGCTGTCGAATACGAGATCCCTAAAGTCTTTGGGCAATATTATTTCGGACATAAAAGTCCCCTTTTAATTGCAACACTACAAAAGTATATCGGAGTATGATTAAGGAGTGTTTAATTTGACCTAAAAAATGAGGGGATTCTTTATAAACAAAGATAATTAAGAAATCCTTAACGCTTCGTGCCCTACTGAGGCCCTTCGGGAAAAGGTGGCTGTGTGAACCTAGTTTGTGTTCTAGGCTGAAGGAGATTTTCCGCTTCTTTGAACAAGCGGAGGCTAGTCGTTGCCTTGGACTGACCCCAGGCACCAAGTACACCTCCCGCACTCAGCGTGGCTACTGCTGCCAAAGCGTATGTCAAAGTGCGAGAAATCTTTATCTGTGTTTCTATTTCCATATTTTCCATCCCTATCCTAAGGCCCATCGGGAGAAGAGAACCGCGTGGATGTCTTTGGTGTTTCAGGCTGTTGGGGTTGAGTAGGAACATCCTTCGAAAGCATACCTGCTATACCAGTAGCCTGACCAAAGATCCAACTGAAGCAGACTGCACCTCCCCACCAAGCATTCTTCGCGGCAGGCCAGTCCCCTCCCCACGTGTGCATCACACCAGCCCCAACGCACACCACGGTTGATGCTGCCACAAAGTATGTACCAGGGTTATTTAACTTTACCAATATGTCTTTCATGTCTTCCATCCCTATCCGGTTAGATATTAAGGCCCATCGGGAGAAGAGAACCGCGCGGATGTCTTTTGTGTTTCAGGTCGTTGGGGTTGGGGGGCGTCTTTCATAGCTAAGCGACGGTTTTGAGCATATGCATGAAGATTCATCAAAGCCGCAACAGCGCTCACCCCACTTGCTATAAACCAATAATTAGCCCCTGCGGTCATCGTACCCATCTTTATTTCCAGCCCATTTATTGCCCAGCCCATAGTCACCCCGGCTACCGCTCCACTCAGCAAAGCGCATGCTGCACTAATGTATGATTTTGTAGTATATGACATAGTGACTTTCATGTCTTCCATCCTTACCCAACTAAACGTGGTACGCCAACATTAGCAACCCCTGCCCCCTTATTCAAAACAATTAAACAACCACCACCTACCCTATAAACCCCTAATTTTCATGGTTAAAAGCGGGTTCCGGCTTATGGTGAAAGTATTTCATACAACAACCCTATGCGTCATCAGCGCCATCATAGGAAGATCATGCGGCGCATTCCCGTAAGCCCAGCTTTCATCAAAGCCGCCTTTCGCTTCCATGTAACGCGCGACAAGTTCCGCCTTGCGCTCGCGGACGCAATTACCCGATTCCATGCGACCGGAAAGAATGTCGCCTTCCTTTTCCATGCTTGTGCAGATGATGTCATCATAAGGAAGATTTCCCAGCATGGCTTTCATATAAAGATCAAGACTCCCGCTTGCAATCACAACGCGGTGGCCTTTTCTGTGATGTTCGCGCAAAGCGGCAACGCTGCTTTCAATCCAACGCGGATAAGACTCCATGCGCGCGATGGCCGGCGCAAGAGATGAAAGACTCCGCCCGCGCAGAAGATAAAACAAAAAAGACTCTTTAAAAAAAGTTCGCCGCTGATCCTCGGGCATGCGTCTTACGATCATCGACCAAAAAGAACGCGCTGCCGCCCAGAGACAAACCCACACCCCGCAGGCTTTTATCAAAAACGGCCCCAGACTGTCGCCATGCGCCAAAGTACCGTCAAAGTCGAAGAAAGCGACTTTTTCCCCCTGACTCATGAGATGGATTCCAGCATCAGCATCGCCGGTGAAGGCGCGGCAAGGCGCCGCTCATCCTGACGCTGCCCGGGCGTGCTCCATATAATACTGTCAAAAGCGCCGCAGGAAGGACAGGAAGCATACCATTCATCATGCGCCGCGCCGCAGACAGTGCAAAGCCAAGTCGGATCAGACCGCGCCAAAGCGCCTTGCGCAATCCATTGCGCAGCCGCCTTTTCATCCCCGCGAGAGCGGCGTTCAAGATTGGCCAGAAGTTGATAAGTGCTGCGCGTCGCTTCGCCCTGCTTGACTAAAGCCATAAGATGCTTGCGCGACTCGCCCCACAAATCGGCGGCAAGCGCGCTTTCGGCCAAAGCCGTCAAAGCATAAGGATTGCCGACATTGTTTTTGGTAAGATGCTCGATCTTTTTGTAAAGCTCCAAAGCGTTGCTGGTATCAAGCGCTTTGGCGTAAAGCTTGAAAAGCTGAGGGTGCGCCGCCTGCGACCAATTTTTTTCGATCAGTCTTAGCGCCGCGCGGCGGTGTCCTTTGCTCATTTGCGCCTGCGCTAAAATAAGAACAGCCGCAAGCCAGTGCGGCCTTTGTTTGCAGGCTTGTTCGGCGTAACTCAGCGCCATGTCAAAACGCATGTCGTGCAAAGCTGCAGCGGCGCTAGCGGTTAAAAGCACGGCGTCCTGCTGGGCAGCCGCAGGTGAAGCAATAAGCTTATCACGCCGCGCTTTTTCCAGCGCCGCGCGTGCGGAATCCCAATCCTTGCGGCGCGTGGCAACATCAAGATGCACAAGATGAAGCCATGGAACTTTTATTTTGGTATGCTCAAGCTGCGCGCAAAGGCGAACCACCTCATCCACGCGCCCCTGTCTTAAAGCCATCGTAATCAAACCGCGATAGCCGAGAACGGCGCTTGTGGGATCGTCATGAGTCATAGCCTGATAGATAGACAGCGCCGCCTTGTGATCGCCCGCCAAAGCCGCCGCCTGCGCCATTAAAAACTGAGTCAAAGGCGTTTGCCCGAGCAACTTGCGCGCCCGCACGCCTTCGCGTCCGGCATCCGAAGCCATCCCGCGCGCCACAGCGGCCAGACCTTTGTTAAGAGCATCCTGCCCTTCATCAAGCCGATTTATTTTGCGCTTCAACTTCCAAAGGCGCGGCCCTTCAATAAGAAACCGCAAAAGCCGGTGGATGCACAGCACGAGATAGGCGAACACAAGAACGGCAAGAATAAGAACAGCCGCCGAGCTTTCAATAACCGTGTCATGCCAGACGATCTGCGCCGTGCCGGGCCTTTCCACCAGCCACAGCACCAAAGCGATGATAACGGCAAGGCGAAGAATAAAGCCGAAAACTTTCATGGCGCGCTGGCCTCATCATCTGAAATGTCCAAAGAGGAAGGCTCAGGCTCAGATTCAGGCAAAACCGCCTGCGTCTGCGGCGCCGCCGTTATCATCTCAATCAAGGCCTGCTTGATATCTTTCATGTTCTGCGCAAGAGCAAGGCGCTGTTCAAACTTAGTGCGCCAAGCGTTTATAAGCGGCTGCAGGTTTGGCGGAAGTTCTTTTATTTTTTTATCCGCTTGGTCAAGCTGCCCGAAAGCAAGATCCTGCCTGATTGAATCCAGACTGTCATTTTGCGCATCAGGCGCTTGCATATGCCTGACGGTCACCAGCCCTTCAAGCGCCGCAAAAAGGCGATCTTTCCAATCTCTGGCCTCATTCTGCCTTAAAGCCTGACGCAAATCCGGCAGCAGATAGTCAAAAGACACCCGCAGCTGCTCAAGCGAAGGCGCAGGCTGCATGGATTCCAAAATGCCTTTAATGCGGTTTTGATCGGGAGCTAAACGCAAAGCCTCAAGCCGCTCCTCTTCAAACGTTCCGCCGAGCGCTGCGCGTTCCTGCAGCGCAGAAAAAGGAAGCATAAAACCTATAGTCTGACGCAAAGCAAGCATATCCTGCCTTTCCTGCGCCAGTTGCGAGGCAAGAAAATCCTGCCCCTGCGGCTGCTCCCGCGCCGACACCGCGCCAAGAAGACGTGACTCCATAGCATGCAGGCGGTTTTGCAAATTGCGCTCCATCTGATGATCCGGCTGGGGCCTGTCGATGCTGCCGTCCGAAGACGACACGCTTTGCATGCTCGCGCCGGATTCATTTCCCTGCGTTGTAAGAACGGAAGGAATCAGACTGTCGCTTTGAGTCCATAAAAAAAGACCCGCCACCACAACCAGCAGCGAAATCAGGAAAACCCATCCCCATCCGGATGTCTCTTTTTTATAAGGCTTACCGGAAGGCGTATTTTGTTCATCAAGGTCAACCATCAAGCTCCTCCTGTTTTCAAAGCTACATAGGTCTCCAGCGCTTCGCGCATGTAAATATCCTGCGGCTGCTTGCTTGTGACGATACGCTCAAACGGCAGGTCTTGAAGCGTATCGCTGACCGCCTGACTTAATCCTACCGCGATAAGGCCCGCGCAACAAGAGCTAAGGCCGTTTTGATGGACAAGATGAACCAGACTTTTGGCACTTTCCACAGAATAACTCAGCACCGCCCGCGCCGCTGCGGCCTGCAGGGCTTTTTGCAGGACGAAAGGAATCTTGTGCACCGGCTCGGTTTTATAGACGGGCCAGAGAAAAAGATCGCGCCGCGCGTGAATGAGGCTTTGGTCAGGCTCCTGTGAAGAGGCCTCGCCCCCGATATGAAGAAGAGGGCCCGAAGATTTCTCAAGGATCAAAGCCGCAAGATCAGCCCCGTCCTTTTTGGTGCTCAGAACATGGCGAAAGCCGAAAGCGCGCGCTTCCTGAGCCGTGGAGGGCCCGACACAGAAACAGGTTAAGGGAAAAAGATCCTTAACCTCGTCACGGCGATCAGCAAGATAAATAAGCGCCGTCCGGCTTGTAAGAATAACAGAGGCGTTTTCTGCCACGAAGGCAGGACGCGGCACATGAACTTCTTGAAACACCGTAACCGGCGCCATAAGCGGATCATAGCCGGCCTCGCGCAGCCAGATGCTTGTTTCCAGAATCCAAGGTTCAGGACGTGTCACGATAACACCGGTCATGCGCAAGCTTTCCTTTCTTTTATCTTTGTCATCCTCGAGGCTTGCGCAGCAAGCGCTCGGGGATCTGACAGTGAACCTTACGCTCTGGCATCAGATCCCCGTTTCAACCGCTTCGCGGTTGACCGAGGATGACATAAAGAATGATAGCGCTTTATGAACAGGAAAGAAAGCCGTCAGGAAGCAAGGATAGAACTTCCTGCGCCAAAGTCTCAGCAAGCGCGGTACTTGACGCAAGTTCTCCTTGTATGCTGCGGCGCAGGATAGAGCTCCCATCCGGTTTGGCGCATACGATTTCAATCTTGACATTTTTTTTATCCTGAGGCCGCGCAAAAATAGCTATAGGCGTCCGGCACGAGCCGCCGAGAATATCCAGCGCCACCCGCTCCGCCTCGCAGCACAGGGCCGTTTGATGATGATGGACGCGGCGCGTGAAATTATAAGTCTCGTGATCCTGCGCGCGGATCTGGACGGCAAGACATCCCTGCCCCGCCGCCGGCAGCATAATATCCGTATCTAAAACTGCGGCCACCTTCTCCATCTGCCCAAGCCGCACAAGGCCTGCCACAGCCATCACCGCTGCATCCACCTCACCACTGGCCAGCTTTTTAAGGCGCGTATCAATGTTGCCGCGCAAAGAAACAACTTCAAGATCAGGCCGCACCGCAAGAATCTGCGCCTTGCGTCGCAAACTCGATGTTCCCACGCGCGTCCCTGCAGGAAGCTCCTCAAGCCGTGGCGCCAAAGGCGAAATAAGGGCATCCCGAGGGTCTTCCCGCTGCGTATAAGCGCTCAGGCGCGTCCCTGACCTTATATGTGCAGCCATATCTTTAAGCGAATGAACCGCAATATCAATGGCGCCTTCTAAAAGAGCGTCTTCAATTTCCTTTGTAAACAGGCCCTTAGTTCCCCCCATCTCCAGAAAACTCTGCTCCGGCTGCGAGGGACGCCAATCGCCATTGGTGCGGATGGGAATAATCTGGATTTCGCAGGATTCCCCGCACGCCTCGGTTGTAGATATGAGTAGATTACGCACAATTTCGGCCTGAATAAGGGCCAAAGGAGAGGTTCGCGTCCCTAGGCGAAAATTTTTTTTCATGCCTGACCTACCAAAAAAAGGTCCAAACTTACCCATTATGGGTAGAATCAGGGCGAATTTGCCCCTTTTTTCATGTTAACACTTTTTTTACCATAAAATCAACGAATTAGTTTCATGATTTTGTGGTATAGTCAATTTGTGCAGGGCAAGAACGAAACGATAGGAAAACGACACAGACAAAAAGAGCCCTCCAGAGGACAAGTTTTGTAAGATTAAACCAAACCCACACCAAAGAAGTGGGATTTTAGGAAAGAGAAAGGGAAAAAGATGTTACACGCTAATATTCACACGCTCGCCGCGCTCATCCTGATCCGGCTCCTGCGAAGAGGGATTTCGATCCTGCCGGCGCTTCCTCTGCTCCGTAATCTGGCTTTTACCGGACTTTTCCGAAGCGGAAACGGCGTTTTGGGTAACAGGGGCAACAGCTTGCGCCCCGTGGCCGGCCAAAGTGGCCCCCACAGCAGTCTGTTGCTGCATCGGCGAAGAAGCAGAGGGCGGCAAGGGTGGCGGCGGAATGATCTGCATAGGCCCCTCATGCACGGAAGTATGTCATTGTTAACCTATAGTAACAATCCTACAGGTTGGCAATGAATATTTCGTTAAACAATTTTTGATACAATTTAAGGAGGATTTTATGAATATGCTTGATACAACAACGGCTGCAAACGATAGGGCTAAAGGGTATGTTTTGCAGGAGATGGACATGAATCGCACACTCCATGACGAGTTGCCGATTTTGCTGGAACTTGCGCGCGACCACAGCGACAGCGGCCGCATAAAGCTGGCCCAACATCTGGCAGACGTTTTCTTTGCGCCTGAGTCTGAACTGACGGCGCGTGAAGAAGAGCTGGTCGAACAGTTCATCAGAGACATTCTCAACAACGCCGGTGAGATTACAAGGCGCGAGTTTGTTAAACGCTTTGCAGATGCCGCCGGAGCGCCGCGCCATGTTGCCTTGAAAGTGGCCAAAGCGCCTATTGAAGTCGCCCGCCCTGTTTTGATCGGCAATGAATATCTGACCGATGAAGATCTCGTTGCCATTGTTGAAGCAAAGGACTCCGACTACGCCACGGCCATCGCCTCAAGACAGGCGGTCAATGAAGTGGTGGCGGACGCGCTTGTCGCCACGGGGGATCTTCGCGTGATGCAGATCGTGGCGGAAAATCTTGGCGCAAAATTGTCTGCGCGGGCGCTTGAGGTTCTTGTGGACTCCGCGCGCCTGACTTCTCTTTTGCAAAAACCCATTTTGACCAGACCCGAACTTACTCCTGAATGCGCCACACGCCTTTATTGGTGGGTTGCTCAGGATTTGCGACAGGAAACGCTGGTTCGTTATGGCTTCGGCCCGGGCAAGCTTGAAAAAGCGCTTGATAAAGCCGTGGAAGAGATTTTGTCCACCGTGCTTTTACAGAAGGAAGACGATGTATCCATGTATCAGATAGCCAACTGGCTTGAAGAACGCGGCGCCTTAAACACCAAGATTCTGCCGCGCCTTTTGCGCATGGGGCATTATCGCCTGTTTAATATTGCGCTCAGCCGCCTTAGCCAGCTTGATCTTTCTTTGGTGGATAAAATCAACAGCGTGGCAGGCAGCCGTATGATGGTCGTGCTGTGCCGCGCCATTGACGTGGACAAAGGAAACTTTGTTTCAATTTTCCTGATGTCACGCGGCGCGCGCAAGGACGAACAAATTGTCCACCCGCGCGAACTCAGTCAGGCGATCGAAGCTTTCGACAAGCTTCAACCCGACATGGCCAAAATGATTATAGAATCCTGGCGCGTTGATCCCTCAACACTTTTCAGCCGCCTCAATGAGCCTTGGGCTGCAAATAGCTGAGATCACCCGCACGAGCCGCGCGGATAATATGAAAGTATAAAATAAGGGAAGCATAGCAACCAAAGGATAGTGCCATGAGTTACATACAGGCATCCCAAAAGCTCAAACAGGATTTTGCCGACCTTAAAAAGCGCCAAAAACTCCAGCGTCTTCATGATAAAGCTATTCCCCGCTTGCTGGTGCGGAAGAAATATTTGCTATGGCTGAAAGAAGAACAGACCCGTAACTTTCTTCAAAAAACGCATACAGCTTCTGGAGCAGAAAAACTTCAAGATGATCTTTTTGGAGAATGGCGGAAAGTTTCCAGAATGCATAAAAATCTGAATCGGCATTTTGGAAATCTGGGTTTACATTCATCTGCTTTATACTGGAATGTTTCAGAATATAGAACCCGTCTGGACGCCCTGAGAGCTGGTTTTCGAGCTTTAGGGGGCATGCTCGTAGAAGACAGAAGACAGCTTGAGAGGGAAGAACACCAGAAAAAACCTACTTTACTCAAGCTTGGAGGAGCTCTAGCTACTGTTCCTACAGCAGTCTTGGGCTTTTTTGTGTGGCTTGATCCTGAAAACAGGAAACTTTATTCTACTGCTTATCTGGCCAGTGGCGCAGTGACCACGGTTTGTGTTTATCGCAATCCCTTGAAAGATGCTTGGAAAAATATGAAAAACAGCTTTTTTCTATATTATATGAAAGAAACAGCACTATCTTTCTTTACACAAAAAGAAAGCCCAGCGACTCCGGAACGAAACGAAAAACTTTTGAACAAGAAGAACATTTCTAACAAACTAGAAAAAGGATAGTTTACTAAGGAAGGGTAAGGGATTGTCTATTGTATCGGCGTCTTTCACGTTCTTTAGCTTCTTGTCTTATACTTTTGTTTTGTTCTCCTATAGTATTATTGCACAGATTCGGTAGGGGTTCTTGACCCCTTATGTATTCTTTCCACATTTCTATTCCCCATAATAATATAGAACCGGCAACAAGCATTCTAACGGGAAGAGGGATTTCTGCTATATTTATACCCATATGTTTTAATACCGGTATGCTGAAAGCTATACCTGCTGCTATAAATACATTTTTTAAGTCACCTGATGATTGCGACATAAAGGATCCCCTTTCCCCACCCATTTTGCCTTTCTGCCCGAACATGTCAATGAAATTAACCATAATTAATGGTTTCAAGAACATTATCCAGCCTACCTAAAGATAGCCTTAGCAAGACTCCTGGCAACTTTTTCCCTTCTCGTGGGCCTTCTTACGGATTCGGGAAACGTATCATGCAAATAATCCTGCGCATTAACGAGTTGGTCGCGCGCAACCACGTCACGTTCTGATTCAATATGGCTCTCAAGACCCAGAGCAGCCTTCTCTATGGCACCGAAATTAATTTCAGCTATTTTTTGAAGATTTGCACACGCAATATGACGAGGCTCATCCCGTTCATATGTGGCGGCCAATGCATTTATCATAACAAGCGTTGGTGTGATAAAATGCGCATTCTTTTTATCAAGATAAAGGGCCATTTCCTGCAAAGCGTTATGGCGACTTTCCCGATGGTCACTTGTGCCGGCAACTCTGCTGAGGTGATCGAGATGATATTCCAAATTAAACATATGAAGCCCTTCCTGTATAAAAAGAGGCATATTTTGCGGGCATTATAGGCCCCAATCAAAAAAACTCAAGCACCTTAGCCCCGCGCAAAATGCTTTCCCCTTCCTGACTATAACGCCCTTGCTCGCTGTAAAGAATAAAAGGCGGTGCGTCTATTCGGCTGGGACTTCCCTTTCCTTTAACCCCCCTTACAATCACTCGCTTGGGCGTTTGGCCTTCCTTGGAGATAATGGGTTTAACAACAAGCGTTGAAAAAAACGCCCCCGCATTAACCATAATATCATCAAGCCGGTCATAACGGTGAATCAAACTCATCATCCCACCATCCTTCAGCGCGCGTGCAGCGCAGGCGATCCAGGCGCCAAGATCGGCCTCATCCCCTTCACTACAGGCAAGCGCTTTGGACGGATCAGGCGAACGCAAATGCGTTTTATCATCGTGATAAGGCGGGTTCATCACCACATGATCAAAAACCCCTTCCTCTATAAGGTCGGGATGTTTTAAATCCCCCTCTTTCACACAAAGCTGGCCTTGAAAATTATTCCGCGCAATATTGCTTGCGCAAAGCTGCGCCAAAGCCGGTTGGATCTCAACCCCGTCGATCCGCAATCCCGACACACGAGTCCGCAGCGCAAGCATAACCCCCCCCACCCCGCAGCCAAGATCCAAGGCGCGTTGCCCTTCTGTTGCGGGTACGGACGCCGCCAGCAAAAGCGTATCCACAGCCATACGATAACCCTTTTTGGGCTGTTCAAGCGCAAAGCGTCCGTCTAAAAGCTTGTCAATCGTTGTTTCCATCGCTCTTGCAATCTTTTCACAAAAAGGCCAAAAACTCAAACATGGTTTCCATTCTTCCTTTCGAGCCTGCGCTCCCCCCAAAAGCCGCAGACGATGCCCTTGACCGGCTAGCCGCGCTGCTGGGCAAGGACGTTCCCGCGCTTGAAACATTGATCGCGCAGCGTCTTGAAAGCCCAGTTCCTTTGATCGGAAGGTTAACAGACCACATCATCAACGCCGGCGGAAAAAGATTAAGGCCTTTGCTGTTACTGGCCGCCGCACGTCTGTGCGAAGACAAAACAGACCGCCCCCGCAAACTTGCCGCCGCGGTCGAATTCATCCACACAGCCACGCTTTTGCATGATGACGTGGTGGATGAAAGCGGTCAGCGCCGAGGCCGACCCTCGGCCAACGCGGTTTTTGGAAATTCTTCAAGCGTTTTGGTCGGAGATTTTCTCTACAGCCGCGCTTTCCAGCTTGTGATCGAAGATGGAAATCTCGAGATTTTTAAAATCCTCGCTGACGCTTCTTCAGTTATTGCGGAAGGCGAGATTTTACAACTCGCCAATAAAAACGATTGTAACATGAGCGAGCAAGTTTACCTTGAAATCATCAGCGCCAAAACAGCGGAGCTTTTCGCAGCGTCCTGCCGCATGGGCGCTGTCGCCGCTTGCTCCTCAACTGCGCAGCAGGAAGCTTTGAGAAGTTTTGGCCTCAATCTTGGCATAGCTTTTCAGATTATTGATGATGTGCTGGACTACAGCGCACGCCAAAAACATCTTGGAAAAAACAGCGGCGATGATTTCCGCGAAGGCAAAGTGACCCTCCCCGTGATCCTGGCCATCAATCGCGGCACGCCCGAGGAAAGAAGTTTTTGGCAGCGAGCCATCACCGGCGGCCTCCCCGCCCAAAGCCAGAATGATTTCTCACAGGCGCAGGAACTTATAAAAACCCACGGCGCCGCCATCTCTTGCATTGACCGTGCCGGCCACTACGCCGCCATCGCGCGTGACGCCCTCGGCCTTTTTGCGGACACGCCCTTGAAAAAAGCCCTGATAAATATTGTAGATTTCACAGTAAACCGGCAGTTTTAGTCCCTTGCCCAAAATGCCATGAAAGGCTATAACCCCTCTCTCAGGCTCAAAACGGAGAGTAGCTCAGCCTGGTAGAGCACTGCCTTCGGGAGGCAGGGGCCGGAGGTTCGAATCCTCTCTCTCCGACCAGCTGGTTCAACATAATCCACAGTTATGGACAAAATTAACATCTTCTTGCCCTTGGCAAGCATGTGAGGCATCTTTTTGGTGAACAAAGGTGGGCAGGCTGTGTCAAATAAATACAAACCATTTCAGATATATCTTAAAGAAAAGGACAAGACCAGAGACGTTCTAAATTACAGGCGCCTTGGCGATAAATATGGCGTAACTTTCACCAGCGGTAAGACTTACACCTATAACGCAAGTGATGTGCGGGTTATTGAATCGGCTCTCAGCGCTCCAAAATCTTGCGAATGTTTTGATTATCTGAAGCGCATCGCGGGCGCAATAGGCCTAAAGGCCGATGTTGGAGACGGAAAAATCATCAATATTTTATTGGACAGTTACGCGAAAATAGATTTTGTTATGCCTGATAGTATGCTCGGCTCATTCCTTTGCGGGAAACTGCCTGAAACTTGCGAAGCAACTTTTAAAGACATTGTATATCCGTTCAGCTTCAATGCAAGTCAAAAGGATGCTGTTGACAAGGCTTTGGAAAACAAACTCAGTATAATCGAAGGCCCGCCGGGGACAGGCAAGACGCAGACAATTTTAAATATCATCGCAAATGCTGTCATGCGTGGCGAAAGCGTTGCCGTGGTTTCGAGCAACAATTCCGCGACAAAAAATGTTCTTGATAAGCTCCAAAAATATAATCTTGATTTTATTGCGGCATATTTGGGAAATAAAGATAATAAAAAGAGTTTTATTAACGCGCAAAAGCCGCTGCCTGATATGGCGGGCTGGAAGCTTACGCCGAAAGCTACCGCCAAATTGCAAAAATCCCTAAGTCTCCGCTATGTAGACTTACGCGAAAAACTTGCCCAGCAGAATGAATTGTCAGCTATGAAACAGGAATTATTCACCATTGAAACCGAAGAAAAACACTTTTTGAAATATTTTGACAAGTTTAACTTCCATCTGGAGCTGCCAGCTGCGAAAAAATCCAACACATCCCAAAAAGCGCTGGAAATGTGGTTGTTATGTGAAACCGAAGGGTTGCCACAAAACAAAATAATTGCGTTCATAAAGCGCATTTTTGAATATTTAAGATTCTGGGACAGGCGCAAGCCATTGATCCGCAAGTTACTTGAACAATATGCGCGTGATGACCTTGTCGCGGCATTTCAACGGCGCTTTTACGAGATGAAAATAACCGAGCTCAATAAAGCCGTCTCAAAATTGGCAAAGAATCTTGACTCGTTTAACTTTAGTGAAAAAATGAATGAATATGCCGAGATTTCTACCCGGCTTTTCTGTGGAAATCTTGCTGAGAAGTATATTTCAAAAAAACGCAAAACCTATGAACTCAATGACCTTTGGAAAGACCCTGAAACATTTATCAAAGATTATCCTGTCATTTTAAGCACGACATACTCACTTCGCAAAAGCCTGTCGAGCCGCGTGGTGTATGATTATGTGATTATTGATGAATCTTCGCAGGTCGATTTATGTGCCGGCGCGCTTGCTTTATCATGCGCGCGGAAAGCGGTTATTGTCGGAGACCTGAAACAACTCCCCAATGTTGTGAATGCGGAAGATTCAAACAAAACAGATGCTATTTTTGCAAAGTTTAACTTGCCGGAGGTGTATCGTTACAAAAACCACAGCCTGCTGTCCGCGATCACTGAAATGTTCCCCAATGCCCCCAGCACGCTTTTGCGCGAACATTACCGCTGCCACCCGAAAATTATCGAGTTTTGCAACAAAAAGTTCTATAATGGCAAGCTTATTATCTTGACCGAACACAAAACCAACCGCGATCCGCTGATTGTGTACAAAACCGTTGAAGGCAATCACGCGCGAAACCGCGTCAACCAGCGACAAATTGATGTTATTAAGAACGAGATTATTTCTCAGCAGAATCTAAGCACGACAGATGGATCCCTTGGCATCGTTACACCCTACCGCAACCAGACAAACGCCCTTCAAAAAGCCTTTGAAGGCATGAAAATCAAAGCCGACACAGTGGATAAGTTCCAAGGGCAGGAAAACGAGGTTATTATTCTCTCAACCGTCGATAATGCGATTTCTGAGTTTGCCGATAATGCAAACCGTTTAAATGTTGCCGTATCGCGCGCGATCGAGCAATTAGTTGTCGTTGTGAATGACATCGATTTGCGAAGAGATACGAATATAGGCGATCTTGTTCGCTACATCGAATACAATAATTTTGCGGTTGTTGAAAGCAAAGTTTATTCAGTTTTCGATTACCTATATAAAAGTTATGCCAAACGCAGGCATCAACTCCTCGCCAAACGCATGCGCATATCGAAATATGATAGTGAAAACCTGATGTACGCGCTGATCACAAGCGTATTAAAAAAGGAGAGATTCAGCAATCTTGATGTCACGACCCATGTCCCCTTAAAAATGATAATGCGCGATACTAGCCTGATAACGCCGCTTGAAAAACAATATGCGATGAATATTTTGACTCATGTAGATTTTCTTGTGTTTGACGCCATGGATAAATCACCACGGCTTGTCATTGAAGTGGCTGTCGCGGCGTTTCATGCGCAAGGGTCAAGACAGGCGGAGCGCGACGTGATGAAGGATGAGATTTTAAAAAAATATGATTTGCCGCTATTGCGGTTTAGAACTGACGGAAGCGATGAACGCAGGCAACTTATCAAGGCGCTCGACAGCGTTTTATATGATGCGGCCTCATGATGATTTTAGGCCAAAAAACGCCCTTCTCAAGGATATGACACTGTAATATAATCGGCGCGAAAACCTAAGAAAGAACCAAAAACATGAACTGGAACAACGACGAAGGGCCTTGGGGATCTAGTCAGGGGGCGGGGAAGTCTCAAACGCCGCCACAGAAGGATTCCAAAAAGGATGATGAATCCTCGCCTTACCGCTTCACCCGCCCGCCCCAAAGCGGCGGCCCGCAGGATGGCCCCCCCTTTCCTGATTTTGATGAGCTTCTCCAAAAACTCAAAGCCATGGCGGCCACTTACAAGCCCAAAGGCCATCTTCCTATGGCTTTGTGGGTCTTGGGGGCTTTTGCGGCCCTGTGGCTGCTGAGCGGTTTTTACATGGTCGCGGCCAATCAGGTCGGCGTTGTGATGCGCTTTGGCGCTTACACGCGCACGGAGAACCCGGGCCTACGCTATCACCTTCCCGCGCCGATTGAGCGGGTTTTGCTGCCTGTCGTCACGGCGCAGAATGAGATTCAGATCGGTTTTCGCAAACTCTCGGGTGAGCGCGTCACGCTCAAGCCTGAAGAAAGCATGATGCTGACGCAGGATGAAAATATCATCAACGTGCAATACACGGTTTTCTGGCAGGTCAACAATGCCAATGACTTTCTTTTCGAAATCCGCGATCCTGAAATCACCGTCAAAATGGCGGCAGAAAGCGTGATGCGCGAAGTCATTGGGCAAAACCGCCTTCAATTTGCTTTAACCGAAGGCCGTGGGCAGATTGCCGAAGACGCGCGCAAACGCCTGCAGGATCTTTTGAACGAATACCGCGCCGGTGTTTTTATCAAACAGATCAACTTGCAAACTGTCGCCGTTCCTGATGAAGTCAAAGCGGCTTTTCAGGATGTCGTGAATGCGCGCCTTGATATGGAGCGCTTTCAAAACCAGGCCGCCGCGCATGTCAACAAAGTCATCCCCGAAGCGCATGGCGAAGCGGCCAAGCTGGTGCAAAGCGCCATGGCCTACCGCGACCAGAAAATCGCTGTGGCCAAAGGTGATGCCGACCGCTTCCGTGAAGTTCTGGCCGCCTATGGGCAGGCGCGCAACGTCACAAGCAGGCGCCTTTATCTTGAAACCATGGAAGACGTTCTGAGCAAAGCCAGCAAAGTCGTCACCGACAACATGCAAGGCACCGTGCCGCTCTATCCTTTACAGGATTTGATGCGTAAGAAACAAGAGGAGACATCGCCATGAAAAAGCATTCCTACGCCCTGTGGGGTGCCGCCCTTTTTGCGTTTATCGCGCTGTCGGACTCCTATTATGTCGTGCAGCAGACGCAGCAGGCCATTATCTTCCAGTTTCGTGATGTCGTGCGTGTGGTTTCCAATAGCGGCCTGCATTTCAAGATTCCTTTTATCCAAAGCGTTGAATATTTCGAAAAGCGCGTATTGGCTCTGGACGCCAAGGGTTCGAGCGAGATCATGCTTGCCGAACAAAAGCCGCTTGAAGTGGATGCATTTGCGCGCTATCGCATCCGCGATCCCCTGCTTTACTATCAAAAGCTGCGCAACGAAACCACAGCGCGGGAACGTCTGGGCAACATGCTGAACGCGCAGCTGCGCAGCGTTTTGGGAACCGTCAAGCTTTCGACCCTTCTGTCGCCTGACCGCACCAGCGTGATGGAGAAAATCACGAAAGGCATGGCGGCCGAGGCTAAGGATTTCGGGATTGATATGATCGACGTGCGTATTCGCCGCTCGGATCTTCCTGAAAAGACCAGTGATGCCGTTTTTGCCCGCATGCGTTCCGAGCGTGAGCAGGAAGCCGCGCAAATAAGGGCGCAAGGCCAGCAGGAAGCCGTGCAAACACGCGCCGATGCGGATCGTCAGGCTACCATTATTCTGGCGGAAGGAAGAGGCGAGGCTGAGCGCATCAAGGGTGAAGGCGACCGCAAATCGCTTGAGATTATCGCGCAGGCCACAAGCCGTGACCCGCACTTCTTTTCCTTCTGGCGCTCTATGCAGGCTTACCGCGAAGGGTTAAAGCCGGAAAACACGACTTATATCTTGAATCCCAAGGGAGAGTTTTTCCGCTATTTCCAAGGTGAGGGTCTTGAGAAACAACCATAAAAACAGGCAGGATGGACTATGATGCGTAAAACAATATGTGGTGGCCTGATAGTTCTTGTCATGGCGGTTTCTCTTTTCACTTTTACGCAGGCGCAGGCGCAGGAATCCTTGCGGCTTCCGGCTTCGGGCCCTTCCAGCTTTGCGGATCTGGTTGAAACGCTTTTGCCTTCCGTTGTAAATATTTCTACAACACAAAAACTTTCCGCAAGCGCGCCGACGCAGGATTTTGATTTTGAGTTTTCCGTTCCTGAAGGCTCGCCCTTTGAAAACTTTTTTGAAGAGTTCAAAAAACGCCACGGCCAAGGCGCGCCTGACGCAGGCCCGGGCCCCAGTCGGCGCGTAGCCTCGTTAGGTTCGGGGTTTGTCATTGATCCTGCGGGTTACATCGTCACCAATTATCATGTTGTGCAGGATGCCGAAGAAATTACGGTCATTCTTCAGGATGACACCAACCTCACCGCCACGATTGTCGGCAAAGATAAAAAAACCGATCTGGCCGTGATTAAAGTCAACAGCAAAAAGCCCCTAACCCCCGTCACCTTTGGCGATAGCGATAAAGTCCGCGTGGGCGATTGGATTGTAACTGTCGGCAATCCTTTTGGCCTTGGCGGCTCGGTGACGACCGGCATTATTTCGGCGCGCGCGCGCGATATTAATTCGGGGCCTTATGATGATTATCTGCAGACCGATGCGCCTATCAATCGCGGCAATTCTGGCGGCCCGATGTTTAATATGAAAGGCGAAGTCATCGGCATCAACACAGCAATCTACACGCCCTCCGGCGGATCTGTCGGGATCGGCTTTGCCATTCCTTCCGCCATCGCCAAAGGCGTGATCGAGCAGCTTAAAACAGTCGGATTCACCAAACGCGGATGGCTTGGCGTGCGCATTCAGCTTGTCACGCCCGAGATTGCGGAAAGCCTCGGCCTCGACAAACCGCGCGGCGCTCTGGTTTCAAGCCTGACGCCGGGCGGCCCCGCCGCCAAAGCCAAACTGGAAGTCGGCGATGTGATTTTGACTTTTGATGGCCGCGATATTCCCGAGATGCACCGCCTTCCGCGCATCGTGGCAGACACGCCTGTAGGAAAAACGGTCGCCATGACCGTCCTGCGCAAAGGGCGGGAAATCAATCTTAAAGCCACCGTTGAACAGCTTGCTGCGGATGATGAGGAAGAAGCCGCAGAAGAAGCCACGGCCAAACAAGCCCCCACGATCCCCCAAAGCGATATGGTGGAAGAACTGGGCCTTGGCGTAAGTCCCGTTTCGGCACAACTGCGCAAACGCTATCAGCTTGGCGATGATGTCAACGGCCTTGTTGTGGTTAAAGTGACAGACAGAAGCATCGCGGCTGAAAACGGAATCCGCCCGGGCGACGTCATCAGCGAAGCCGGCCAACAGGAAGTCAAAACCGTCGCCGACCTACGCCGCCACGCCATCGCCGCCAAAAACAAATCAAGACCCCTTCTGATCCTTCTGGATCGCAAGGGCGACTTGCGCTTCTTGGCTCTAAGCTTTGAGAAAAACAAAAAGAAAGACGGCGATCTTCGCTAAGGCGTTTATTCAAGCCGCCGCCGCATCGTGACAAAAAGAGCTGATCCAGTCGCACAATTCTTGCCAGCTGTCACGGTCCGGCGCGGTGAGAACGCCGTGGCCGTAATCGCAGGGCTTAAAAGGCTCGCCGTCCCAATGGGCTGTGTAGCCGCCGGCCTCGGTGTTGATAAGGATTCCCGCCGCGCTGTCCCATGGCGTGCAGTTTCTAAGCCAGCAATAGAAATGAACCTGCGGCGTTTGCCGTGAGAAATGAGGGATTCCTACCACAAGCCTTGCATAATCATGACAGGCGGAAAGCATGCGATAAAAACGCGGCTTGTCATTTACGTGAACAGCTGTGCAGCGCTTATAGGATTCAAGTATGTAAGAACTGACCACACCCGTCATGGCGCTAAGCGGCGCGGGCGGCAGAACTTTAAGCTTTGTTCCTTTGTAAAAAGCGCCCGCCCCTTTTTGCGCCGTGACAAACTCGTCCGAACTGGGATCATAAAGCCACCCCGCCAGAGTTTCTTTTTTATGCGCCAAAGCCACGATAACGCCATAAACAGGCTCGCCCGCAATAAAAGCCTTGGTTCCGTCAAGCGGGTCGATAATCCACACAGGATCATCATCTTCAAACACGGATAAAATGGAAGGATCTTCCGAAAAAGCTTCCTCCCCCACCACGCGCGCGCTTGGAAGAATATCCAAAAGACGCTGCTGTAAAACAACCTCGACATCTTCATCAACGACCGTGACGGGGTCGTCTTCACCTTTAAAATGGATCTCATGAGCGCGCAGATTCCGAAAATGCGGCTGGATGATCGTCTGGGCCGTTTCACGGATCGCCGCTTCAACATCATCCATACGAAGGTTTTTTATTATTTTATCCATGCTCAAGATTTTCCGAACTTGTTAATGAACCGCCCGTAGTCAGCAGGTTTAAGCGCGACTTTCAGACGGATTTTGGTATCGAAGTCCTTTTTCTCGATCACCTTACCATGGCCGTAAAGCCACGCCAAGGCCGCCCCTTGCGCCAAGGGCAAAGTCAGGCTGTAAATCTGCTGGCGCGCTGATAAATGCTTGTCCAAAAGCGCCAAAAGATCATCAACCCCCTCGCCGCTCAAGGAGGAAAGCGCCACCGCACCGCCGCGCGGCTGCGCATGAATCCCTTCAAGATCCAAAGCCTGCTGATTGTCCAGAGACTGTCTTTGCGCGTAAGTCCTAAGCCGCGCGCGTTCTTCCTCATCCAAAAGATCGGCCTTGTTCATCACCTCAATCAGGCGTTCATCATCCGGTTCAATTCCAAGTTCAATCAAAACCTGCGTCACCGCCTGCTTTTGGAGCCTTGTTTCAGGATGCGTAATATCGCGGACATGAAGGATAAAGTCGGCCAGCTGAACCTCCTCCAGCGTGGCGCGAAAAGCTTCGATCAGCTGCGTAGGAAGGTCGGCAATGAAACCGACCGTGTCGGCAATGATGGCCGTTTGCCCCGAAGGAAGCGTTATTTTCCGCATGCTGGGATCCAGCGTGACAAAAAGCATGTCTTTGGCCGTCACGCCAGCCTGCGTAAGCCTGTTAAAAAGTGTCGATTTTCCCGCATTCGTGTAGCCCACAAGCGCAATGGTCGGATATTCCGCCCGCTCTCTTGCGTGGCGCTGCAGGCTGCGTGTGCGGCGGACTTGCGCAATGTCTTCTTTAAGTTTTCCGATGCGGTCTGTAATCATGCGGCGATCAAGTTCAAGCTGCGACTCACCCGGGCCGCCCAGAAAGCCGAAACCGCCACGCTGACGCTCAAGATGAGTCCAAGAGCGCACCAATCTTGATTTCTGATAGGTCAAGGCCGCAAGCTCGACTTGAAGCTGTCCCTCTTTGGTACGCGCCCGCGCGCCGAAGATTTCAAGGATCAGCGCGGTGCGGTCAATCACCTTGCATTGCCATGCGCGTTCAAGATTGCGCTGCTGGACAGGCGTAAGCGGATGATCGACAATCGCAAGATCTACAGCCATTTCCTTGATGAAGGAAGCAAAAGACTCCACAAGCCCGCTGCGCAAAAGAAACCCGGGATGAGGGTTTGCAAGCGTGATAACCTGCGCGTCCTGAACATCAAGGTCGATAGCCTGCGCAAGACCCACAGCTTCCTGCAGCATGGCTTGCGCATTGTCTTGTGAGCTGTGGCGCAAAAGAGGCCTTAGGACAAGCGCGCGCGCCTTTTCCTTTGTATCAGATGGCGCTGATGGCGACGATGGATTGGATTTCTTCAAAGTCCTCAACACCTTCAAGACACTGAACGGGGCCGTTTGGCATCACGGTTGAAATGGCGTGTTTATAGACAAGTTGAACATGTCCCTCGCGGCGCAAAAGAACCGAAAAATTGTCAAAAGATGTAATCACGCCTTGAAGCTTGACGCCGTTCACAAGAAAAACCGTAGAAGGCAATTTATGCTTTCTGACATGATTAAGCAACTGGTCTTGGACGGAATGACGGGGATCGGACATTTTATCTCCTTAATTTTATCCCTTTGATAGATAAGATTTCATACTATGGCAATCTCTAAAATGCAACTTTATACCAAGACTGGCGGCAAAATCGGCCCCACTGATAAGAACAGGCGTCAAACCGCTGCGCAAGGCGGTCTCGACATCAAGGGCCGTGTCGCCGACAAACCAGATGGCGGGGTCTTCGGGGCGCAAAGTGCCCTTATGCAGGGCCGCTTCTACAGCCTGCCGGTGCGGCTTGTCATGAGGAACATCCGTAGAGCCAATAACCCCCTTGAAATAGGGACTCCAGCCAAGATGCTCCACCTCAGCGCGAAGTCCGGTTCCGTCTTTGCTGCTGACGACAAACAGCGGAACATCCTGCTGGGCCAGCCATGAAATAAGCTCCTGCGCACCGGACATGATTTTTAGCTCTTTGAGGTGGATTTCCTTGTAGTGCGCGTAAAATATATCCCGCATCCGCTCCCACTCATCGCCAAACCATTCCGGAAAGCTGACGCGCAGGGGACGGGCTGAGCGGTGCGGCGCTTCCTCCACGCTCCATGTCTCAAGACCTTTCATGGCGCGCACTTTGTTAAGCGCAGCCGTGATCGCACCCCAGCTGTTCACAAGCGTGTTGTCCCAGTCAAAAATAACAGCGGGCGGAAGAGACATCATAAAAATCCCTTTAACAAGGCGAGCCGTAAAGCGCGTGCGCTCTTTCTTCAAAAGCTTGCGCCATTTTTTTAAGCACTTTATCGAAGAGCATATCCATCACCGCGCCCGCCAGCAAGGACTTAAAGGAAAAAGAAATTGAAAAATCAACCGTACAACCGCCACCTTCCGTCGGATGAAAGGCCCAGTCCGTTTCAAGCGTTTTCAAAGGCCCACCCCCGTAATCGACATGAATAGCATAAGGCGGGTTAAAGCGAACCAGCGAAACAAAACTGTCCTGAAACTCCCGATAACCAATGCGCAATATGGCTTTGGCGGAAGTGTCATCCTGCCGCATGACTTGGGCACCAAGACACCAAGGAAGAAAATCAGGATAACGCTCAACATCCGCCACCAGCGCATAAAGCTGCGCGGGTGTATAGGGCAAAACCCGTTGTTCTCGATGTTGACGCATCGCAGCCGATCTTAGTGGTTCGTCTGGCGCCGCAAAAAGGCCGGAATATCCAGAAGATCGGATTCACTGGTAGACAAAGGCGTATGCTCCGCGCCGCTGCGAGGCGTTTGAATCACGGCTTCATCATCGCCCAGCTCTTCCTCAAACTCACGCGCGACCGAGGGGCGGATCATGCCGAAACCGGTAATGCGCTGGAACAAGGACTGCGCCCGCTGATTGACCGAAAGACCCGAAGGAGTCACAGCCTGCGTTTGCGGAGTCAGTTGAGTCATCCGCGCATCCTTGCTTTTCCCTTTTTCCCGCGTGGTTGGCGTCGCCGTGCGTTGACGCGAAGCCTGCTGAACAGGAGGAATCTCCCGCACATGCGGCCCCGATGAAGACGCCACCGTCGAGCGCGGCGCAACGGTACGCGCAACAGTCTGCGATTTTTCGTAAGTGTCCTCAATTTCTTCAGAAGCCACGGTCAGTGTTTCGTCTTCATAGGATTCCTGCGCCTGCTCATCCTCCTGCGTTTTTAAGATGCGTGTTAGCGCGTCTTTTTGCACAAAGGTGGTTTTGGTTTCTGTTTGCCTGATCTCTTCCCCGCTTGCAGAAATGGCAACAGGCGCTGCGCCCGTCATCTTGGGTGCCATGGTCGAGGGCATGATAAAATGAGACGCGCTCACCTGCACCGTTGCGGGCTGCGCAGGTTTCTCCGTTGTAGCCGTCTCAACCTGACGCGCTTGAATAGGCGTTACGCTTGCCGGTGTTTTCGGCTCGGGCGGCGTATAACGCGCAGCCGTTGTCGCCGCCGCAGGACGCGCCGTTGAAGGTGCCGCCGCCTGCACCACCCCATAAGAAGAAGACGCAACCGGTGCCGCATCCCCACGCCCGCGCGTGGCTGTTTCAATATCAATGCCCGTCGCAATCACCGAAACGCGGATTTTCCCTTCAAGCCCGTCGCCAAGGGTCGATCCGACCTTGATCTGCGCGTCAGGATCAACTTCCTCACGAATACGGTTGGCGGCCTGATCGACTTCGAACAAGGTCATATCTAAGCCGCCGGTGATGTTGATAAGCACGCCCCGCGCGCCCTTCATCGAGATATCATCCAAAAGCGGATTGGATATCGCCGCTTCAGCCGCACGAATGGCGCGGTTGTCGCCGTCCGCCTCACCCGTACCCATCATGGCCTTGCCCATCTCACCCATCACGGTTTTTACGTCCGCAAAGTCAAGATTCATAAAGCCCGGCATCACCATCAAGTCGGTAATTCCGCGCACGCCGGAATGCAAAACTTCATCCGCCATGCGGAAGGCCTCGGCAAAAGTCGTGCGTTCGTTTGCGATACGGAAAAGATTCTGGTTCGGAATGACGATCAGTGTATCGACATATTGTTGAAGCTCAGCAATTCCCTTTTCAGCCTGACGCATGCGGTGCGTACCTTCAAAATGAAAAGGCTTGGTCACAACGCCGACAGTCAAAATCCCTGCTTCACGCGCGGCCCGCGCAATCACAGGCGCTGCGCCTGTGCCCGTTCCACCGCCCATGCCGGCCGTAACAAAAAGCATGTCAGACCCGTCCAGCACGGAAAGAATATCCGGCAAGGATTCCTCAGCCGCCGCGCGACCGACATCAGGCTTGGAGCCTGCACCAAGGCCACGCGAAAGATTGACTCCAAGCTGCAATTTGCGCTCAGCCAGCGAAGTCGCCAAAGCCTGAGAGTCCGTATTGGCCACGACAAACTCACACCCATCAAGATGGGCGCGGATCATATTATTGATCGCGTTGCTGCCGCCGCCGCCGACACCGATCACCGTAATGCGCGGCGAAAGCAGATTGTCCGGCTCAGCCATGGATAAATTAATCATCTCAAAACCTCCTTTAAGGTTTAAGCGCCAGCCCCAAGTCTTTGAGGATGACAAGAATCAATCCTAAAAGAGTAGAACCGCTTCGCGCGATTCGTTCAAGACAAGAAATGCATTTGGATGAATAAAATCAGTCGTTTAGAGTGCTTTACGGCGGTAGCGAAAGAAAATATACGCATTTTCCAGCATGTTAGAGGATAAAGTGAAAGCAGCGCATGAACTATTTTTACGCGGCAATATTCAACTTATTGTAACGCGCGGCCTCAAGCAAAGCCTCTTGCACCTGACCGTAAGGCTTCACAAAAACCAAAGAGAGATGTTCTTTTTTAGCCAGATCATGCGCCATCATCAGCATCAACAATCCCGAAGCGTCAATATGATCCAGCTTGTCCACCATCAAATGGACTTCCTTGTAAGACGGCAGGCGTTTTCTCAGAACCGACAAAAGATTGGCAATAGCCTCGGAATCCTCAAAAGTAAGCACGCCTTCAAAGGAGATCATCGTGATATCAGGATTATCATGCGCAATTTTTTTATGCTCGCACATTCACCGGCCCCCTTGTTTTTTATGATCGTTTTTAAAGGAAGGTCTTGGGAATCATTTTAAGCAGGAAAAATGCCTATGAACAGAAAAATCTACGCAGCTGCATACAGCTGAACTTCTGTAATCTTGTTTTGTGCATCAACTTGCACAACGGTATGTTGACGATGGGGAATCTGAGAAACAGGAACCTGTTCATAACCCATAATGATAGCCAGATCGCCCTTGCTGAAATGATGCGCTGCCGCCCCGTTCAGGCAAATAATGCCCGAGTTCTCTTCACCTTCGATGACATAAGTCATAATCCGCGCCGCATCTTTGCGCGAAAGATTCACAACTTCAACTTTTGTGTGCGGATAAATACCAGCCGCGCGCAAGAGCGCCGCATCAACAGTAATCGACCCCGCATAATCAAGCTCCGCCTGAGTCACAACGCAACGATGAATCTTCCCATAACAATATTCGCGCATAGGCTCTTGCTGATTAGACATTTTTTTCCTCTTTTCCCACCGTTATTTGGGGCCATCATGCTTGTCTTTGATTATTTTCGTCTGGGTGCAGGAAGAACGCTCCAGTGAGATAGACTCATAAGGAACATGAAACGCCGCTTTCGAACCTTGAGACAAAAACACCAACGCCTCCTTCTCGCGGTCTCCGTCTCTATAAGGACGCAGCTCAATTTTTCCGTACTGCCTTTCGGTTTCTGCGTAGTAAGCCACATGCGCCCCTATCGGCGTCGTGGAGTCCAGAGGAATGACATACCCATCTACAGTTCCAGTCAAGGACTTTCCTGCGCAAACGTAGGCCGTCATGACCGTTCTTTTGTAAGGTTCTGCTCCAGCTTTCGCCTTTATAGCCTGAAGCTCACGAGGCGTAACGACTATGCGGTTCTGTTTTTTACCATTTTCATTCGGGCTTGCTGGCGCCGCTGTCTTTTTGGGAAGTTCAACGGGGGGATGAACAGGGCCGGTTGCGGAAAGATCCTGTCCAAGAACATACCCTCCGCGCCACTCGATATAAACCCACTTGTCAGAAGTATAAATATTATTCTGCCCAATAGGCAGCCTGACGTGAACCCTATCCCCGAAATAAAGATCGCCCATATCAATAGAAGTGCTGCCGTGATCAACATTTTTCCAAAGCGTAGTAGATTCAGCCGCAACGTAAAAAACCTTAGAATGTGTCTTGGGCGGCTGCGGAGGCGTTTTATCACGCGGTTTTGTCTTGTTACCAAGATTGGAGGCGACATAGGCAAGAAGGCAAAAAGCGCACGAAAAGGTGATAATCTTGGCCCATGGCCACCCCTTTCCGGGTTGCTGTGGAGGCGGCGGTGGTGGTGGTTGAACTACAGATTCAGGCGCAGGTTGGGAATGCTTTTTTATTTCGCTTTCATAAATCAACCATTGTTTTTTCAATGATGTTATTGTTTCCCTGAGGAGATGATTACTACTTTTAATCTGTAAGATGATCTCGCTATTATCCTCTATTTCATCACGCAAATGATTGCTTTCACGAAAAAGGGCGTTAGCTTTGCTCTTTAATATTATCCCTTTCTCTTTTAGCTCAACTATTTCCTTGTCCTCTTGTTGTTCAAAGACATCTATAAAACGCTTCCCATCTTCCTTAATGGCCTTCTGTAAGTTTTCAAGAGCTGTTTCTGCCGAAGGGCCTCCACGATTAACCTTAGCCACGAGATTTTTCCATGTCGGGTTTTTGTCGCCCAGATCAGGCGCTCGTTCTGGTTTTGCAAAAAGATCGCTTGGAAATGCTTCCGGATTTGACCTTCTCTTAGGTTTTCTGGGAGGATCTTCTGAAGCTATTCCATCGCGTGGATGCCGAGGTTTGGGCAGCTCCTTCATTGAGAAAAACGCGCACTTGCAATCATAGACCCTATCTTCGATTTCTTCCTTGCTCTTTTTCAGATTCCCTTCTTCACGCGAAAGATTGTCAATCTTAGTAATCTGTTGCCTAAGATCATTCTTCATGCCATCAACTTCAGCAGCGAACTCTTTAACCACTTCTTCTAATTCTTTGATGCTTTCGGCTGTCACATCCTCTTGATTGGATGGAGAATCTGGATCTTTTTTGAAAGTAACATAATCGCTGAACTTCCCGCCCTCTTTTTCAATCCTGTGCAGAAGTCTAGAAAGAGCGGCAGCACTTTCCCCGGGCGAAGCGTCCAGCATATACAATAGTTTTAGGATTCGCTTTTTCGCGTCCTGTTCCGTCCCATTCTCCTGTGTCGTGTTTTTTCCAGAAGACATAAATCAGATTCCCCAAATAATCGAAGCGTTGCAGGGGGAGACCATCAAGATCTCCCCCTTATATATTTTACGGAGTCGGCAATCCGAGCAGCTGAATGCTCTGGTTAAGCATTTTCCGTCCTTCAGGCGTGCGAATTTCTCTACGGATATATTCAATCGCACCTGCATTCCTCGTTGCCACAACAGCCACGGTCTTGAGATAATCCTCAAGAACATCAAGACTTTTCATATCAAATGGCGCATACACACCATTTGCGGCTCCTGTGACCGCCTTAAAGATAGAGTCAGTATCGGGATGCCTTTCTCCAGAACGCGCCGCATCGTCAAAGAGAAAGAACGCGATATTTTTCTCTTTTAACTGTCGCGCCAGCGGCGTCAATTCATGTTCTTTCTCTTCACATGAATCAGCAACAAGCACAAGAACATGAATGGGACGGGCGCAGCATTCCTTCAAAGCGTGCCGGAATACTTTTGCTATTTGTGTCTCGCCAGCCGCGCAGGAAATATCTGCCATATGTTCACGGAGAACATGAGCATCATGGTGCCATGGGCTTGCAATAACGTCTTTGTTATGCGTAGCGCCGGAATAGCTCACAAGTTGAGCGTTCAGTTTTGTGCCCGCACCTTGGGCGGAATGGAACATCTCACTTTGAATAGTCTTTGTTTGTTCCCAAAAATATCTTCTGCTTGCTGTTGCATCAACAGCGAAGATAAGATTGTTTTCCTGAGACGCAAACGCTTTTTGTTGGCGGTTCAATTCTTTGTCGCGCGCTTTAATCTTGCTTCTCACATCGGCAATGTTCTGTCTTGCTAAATCTATAGTCTGTCTGGTGGTAAGTGCTTTTTCTGACATTTCCTCTTCTCCTTTCGCTAAAGTATAAAAATGATTATCCCCAAACCCTTTGTCTAAGCCAGCTCCAAAGTCCGCCACGCGGCTTTCTGAGTACATTGCCATCTTCACATCGGGTCGTGATCTTTGAGGTTATTGCCGGAAGAGTGTCCGATCTCGTCATCAAAGACACAAGACCTTGATGGACAATGGGCAGCAAATAATCATCGGGACGCTTCACCATCGCATGCTGCGTTGCCGCAGCAAGATTCAGGAAATAGCTGTTTGCGTGATGGATGCTCGGAAATTGTTCCTGCTCGCCGACATACAGGTTCTTGATGGCATCTGAATCTTTCCAGCCCAAAGCATCCTGCGCCGCCTTCCACCAATGTTTTAAGATCGCCTTTGCATATTCGTCCCTTGGCTTGTGTGCCATCCTTTTTCTGGCATTATTGGAGCAAGGGATTGTGCGCATCGCAAGATCAACAAAAGTCGGATTATTTGCAAGTTCAAGGGCTATGCCGCCGAAAAGCTGCATGGCTGACAAATGCTGGCGCAGGTGAAGTGCGCTTTTTGTCAAATCTTGTGCAACCAGATCAAAACGGATAACGCCCGAGGATGAGAGATAACGGCTCTGTCCCGTTACGCGACCATCCGGTGTTTCATAGTAGCGCGCAAGCGGTGAAGGCGTATAAATGCAAAACGAGTCATAAAGCATGCCTTCCTGAACATGCTGCGGTTGATACGCTTTAAACTTAGGGAAATCACGACAAAGAATGCCTTTGTTGCCAATAGCCGTTTTCAGCATGTTTGCGCCAAGAATAGCGCATTGTTCGTTAAAGTATCTTTTTTCGGGGACAGGAAAGTTTCCTATATCAAAAGACGTCAGAAGATGGCCTGTCTCATGGCATAGCATGTCAACTTTTTCGTCATCTTCCGACCTGCCGTTCAGGGAGCCGTTCCACCGCTTGCCATGATCGGCATAGACGATATAAGCCCCCAAATCATCATGGGAAGAGACAAAGGCCGAATACAGTCTGTTTTCTTTTTTCTGAACGATCCTAAGGAATGTTCCGTATGAATCCGATCCGTCAGAATCCAGCCAAAGAGACGACGTTGCGCGCCAGTGAGGATCCATAACGATCTCTTTGCCCGTGAAGGCTTTGGCCTGCCAGATAAAAGCTTCTGCTGTCTTGGGAAAGAGACAGCCCTCCGGTAGATGGATCACTGAGGCGCTATAATTCATTTGATTTAATGCCTCCCTTAAATAAGGCCATCCCTTATAATTTCGATTGATAAAGTGGCATGCCATGACAACCTTAGCAAGCTAAAATCATGGTTAATGTACGGATTTTATTGATTTTATCTCTTTATTCCCTAACGGCTCTTTGGGAAATCTTGGAGCGGGCGACGAGGCTCGAACTCGCGACCCCGACCTTGGCAACCAACAAACAAGAAAGGAAACACAGGAAAATCAAACCATTATCGCGCATCAAGGGCTATAAAATGTCGTCCTGTGCATCCCTTTACTCACACATAACTCGCACAAACTCAGTTCAAGAGTCAAATATATTACAGTGTAATGTTTTTGAAAAGTGCCTTTGGCTCCAACAATCATAAACACTGTTTATGGTTCTTGTCATTCCCTTCCGGGGTTTATACATTTGGTTCCGTTAAATGACTGAGTAACCGCGTAGCGGCCTGACTGTTGTTATGTGCTTCAATTGCATCATCCAATCTTCTGAATAGATGAGACAATATACTCAACGCATCCAAACAATCTTTCTCACTGAACAGGCCGGAAACTCTAAGGTCAGTATGTTCTTCGTGTGCAAGCGGATTACGGCACCCTCTTATGATCCCTTGAGACAACTCTCTTTGGCCGTTTTCAATATTCTCCAAAGTCTTCTGATTAAATACAACCCCACTAGGACGTTTATATTTTTTAGTTGTTGGTAAATATTTATTTTGTCCTTTTTCAGCACCAAAAGCAGCCCCCATCATTTGGTGGTCATCTCCTGTGAATCCACTTAAATGCTGCCTAACAGTGTTGGCATACCGTTTAGCGGCTTCCTGAAAAGCCGTATAATAATCCTCATTCTGATACGCTTGGCGTGAAACTTCTTGGATTTCTGGATGTACATGCCGCCAATGATAATATGGATATTCAGGAACAAGTTTGTGAACCATTCTGATAACATCCATCTGTCCCTCTGTGGCTGTTTCTACGTCAGTAACTATACTATCCACAATTTTCTGTACATCAGATTTAATATCATCAGGTAATGTACTGAACCATTTACCTGTATCAATATCCGTTTGACTGGAAATGGCGTCTTTCTTAGCTTCCTTCCGCTTGATCCGCCATTCCGCAATAACCTGACGAAGTGCCGCAATCAAGAATTTTTTCAAATCATCTATAATCGGTAGATCCCATCTTAAAGACTGCCTGTTTGTTGAAATTAAGTCCTCTTCAATATTATCTATAAAATTTATATTGAGCCATCCGGCCAAATAAGAAAAAACGTGACTAGACTCCGGCAGCCCAAAAAAATCAGATGTATTAGCAAGACGACCGTTTGCAAATAAGGCGATCCCCCGCAAACCAGGCTTGAGCGGTTTTTCAGTAGAAATAATTTCCCCTGTTATTTCCGCCTTGTGAGCATATTCAGATACGACTGTACTAGAAAAGTCAGGAAATACCCATTTAAATTGTTCGCCTATGTTTTTGAACTTCAGCTCATTATTAACTTCAATTGGTTCATCGTCATTTAGACTGACATAGCACTTAAATTTGGCACTGAAGCAATTAAACAGCTTAGAAAGGCTAACGGCCAACCCTTCTTTATCAAAAGTACTTTTCCTTCTCAGCTTTTTAAGAAAGATCGTTGTTCCTTTTTTATTTTTGTCACACTTTTTTGTGTCAAAAGATGGTGTATAATCTTTCCCTTTGGTATCTTTCAAATCACTCCAGTTCAACGTAAATTCAGTACGATCCCCGGAATTTTCTTTGATCGTTATCACTTCAATCAAATCTCCAATTCCAAAAAGTGCTAATTTCCCAAGGCCTTTCTTACCTGTTGCCTTACGTCCGTTTGGGCTTAAAGCCGCGCCTTCTTCGCGCCGGTTGCGGCCAATGCGTAAGAATTTGTTGTTAATTTCATCAAAATCCATACCGATGCCGTTATCAATGACCTCGATTCTTTTTTCCTGCCCGTCATCATAGAGCTTGACCTGTACCTCATCTGCATCTGCATCGTATGCGTTAGCGATTAACTCAGCAATAGCACTCGGAATTTGCGAATACATGTTCACCCCCAGATGTTCAATTGTCTGGGGCTCGAAACTCATTTTTAATTGTCGGTCGGTCATTTGAGGCGCTTTCTTATGAGTCTGTATCGGCAGTATGCTCCGCTATATGGGATGCAATATTCTTAGATTGATAATAGCTGAACTTAGGAGGCAAAGCATTTCCGATAAGAAGCGCAAGAGCCTGCTTTGATATATCGGTGGGGAATTTGTAGCTTGCAGGGAAAGATTGAAGAAGTGCCGCTTCTCTAGGTGTTAAAACCCTATCTTGCTCCGGATGCAAAAAGCGACCCTTTGAAGGGTTAAGACAACCGCCGGTGATTGTTGTTGAATAATCGTCCCAACGTAATCGTCCGTACACATCGTTGAATCCGATGCCGTCTTGTTTATGGCAGGCCAGTACATACTTTTTAGGCAAGTCTTTCCGGCTGCCGCCATCTTTTGGTGTTAGCCGTATTCTTTCATTAACTTCAGAGGTATGCTTGGCAACAATCCTGTGTAACGGATCGGTTGTTTTCTCCGGCGGCTCCAGAGAAAAAATGGTGTCACGCACCGTTGTTTTTTTTACCTTCGGCCTAGCAATGTCAATTTCGCCCAATAGCGACCCTATCATAACAAGCCGGCGGCGACTTTGCGGCACACCATACTCTTTTACATCCACAATCTCTACTTTGGGGTTGTAACCCAGTGCATCAAGCTTTTTGACTATTTCTTTAAAGCGGTAGTAATCCTTCAGCCCTGGAACATTCTCCATCATAATAGTGAGGGGTTTTAATTCTTTTACCATACGAAAATATTCTAGAACCAAGTTATTCCGTCTATCTTGGACATTCTGTTTTTTATTCAACCTCCTTACGGATGAGAATCCTTGGCATGGAGGGCATCCTGCAAGAAAATGTAATGGCTCGCCGCCTAAAATTCTTTTTATCTCTTTAATGTCAACTTCACGAATATCTTGCTGGATCACATGTGTGTCGGGATGATTGAGTTTATAAGCCCTCGCGGCAGTAGGCTCAAGTTCAACTGCAACTCTGATGTGGAAACCCGCCTTACGCATACCTTGGGTTAACCCCCCACACCCTGCAAATAGGTCAATAGCATTCAATTTTGCTATAGAGCCGAGTTTTGCCATTCCGAATTTCTCCATTTACTTAGAAGTCGCACTTGCTTAGTGCTTAATTTTCCTATGTTTTTTGATGATAACCCAAAATTGACAAAGATTCAATCACTCAACGCAGCGGAGAGCGCGGCTAACTCGTTAAGCAAATTTCGACACCCTTGTTCAAGAGAGCAAGTCCAGATTGTTCTGACCTTCCACCCACTACGGCGAAGCTCTTTTCGGTTGCGCTGATCCCTGATTATATTCGAATCAAGCTTTTGATTCCAAAAGGCTTTATTGCTGGCTGGGCGGTTAAGTCCACGCAAGCATTTGTGCCCATGCCAAAAACAGCCGTTTACGAAGACAACTAAGCGGAATTTGGGTAAAACAATGTCTGGTGATCCGGGAAGGGTTTTGTAATGCAGGCGATATCTGCAGCCCGCTTTAAAGAGTGCTTTTCTCACATAAATTTCAGGGGTTGTGTTTTTTGCCCTTACAGCGGCCATGTTTTTTGACCGCGCGACTGAAGAAATTCGGTCTGCCATTTTTTTGTAGCCTTCACTCTCATATGTTTTTAAGGACATAAGGTAGTAACATGCGACAGGACGGACGTCCATCCCCTGTTTATCAAGTATGGCCGCAATTTAAGATTTTTTCTTTTGAAACTCTTTTATTTCGTCCAAGGAGAAAAAAACTGGCTTTTTATTTTTACGGAATCGTTCAACTTCCTGATCCGCTCCTTGAGATGTTCCTGTTATGCGTAAACAGGCATCACAACGTTCGCTCATCGCAAGAGATAAAGGCATCATGATGCGGTCAAAAGCATCAGGACGAGAGTCGCTTCGGATAAGCGGAAGGGCACAATTAACACCTATAACTGGCGTCAGACCTATCTCAAAAACCGCTAAGGCTGCTTCGTTGAGCGCCTCAAGATTTTTTTGTCTTTGTGCTTCCCTTGCTCCACCTGAGGAGTAAGGGCCAGCAATCATAATCCATTTTATGCCTTTCGATGGTTCCATTGCCATTTTATGTTTTTCTATATTGCTGTTTTAACGTTGTTATTTTCCCAGCCAAATTCGCTATAAGGCTGTCGCTTAACTGATTTTTGGACTCCATCCCTGACATATTCAACCATGTTTTCAGGCAGCGTATTTATCGGAAAAAAGTGAAGCTCACCACATTTGTGCGGCTCCATATTGCGAATTTCGCCGCGCCATATTTTGCACAGGTAAAAAAGATCAATTGATTCTCTGTCTGGCGAATATCTATGCAGCACGCAAGAAAACTCCAGATCGGAAGGAGAGATATCAATGCCAGCTTCTTCTTTAGCTTCCCTTATCATAGCTTCTGTTGCGCTTTCTCCTCCATCCAAATGGCCGGCAATGACACTATAGCGTCCATCACAAAACCCGGTGCCCTGTCGCAGGAGCAAAAGAACATCTTCCTTTTGTTGGAGGATAAGATGAACTGCGACTGGCATCATAAAGTATTTGCTTTTAGGTATAGTAGAAAAGGTCATATTTTTCTCTCGTGCCACTTGGCAAAGTCATCTGTTGCTCTGATGGTGGCGTCAAGTATCCCCGGCTCATCATAGGCGTGGCCAGCATCAGGAACAATAACGAGTTTGGATGAAGGCCAATTTTTATGAAGTTCCCATGCCGTAACAGGCGGACACACCATATCATAGCGTCCCTGAATAATTACGCCGGGTATGTCTGCAAGCTTGGAAGCATTACGAATCAACTGCCCTTCTTTTACAAAACCGTTGTTTACAAAGTAGTGGTTTTCAATGGAAGCAATTGCTAGTGCAAACCTATCTCTGGACTCATCAATTTTGTATTCTCCCTTTGGAATGAGACACAACGTATCCCCCTCCCAATCCGACCAAGCCCTAGCCGCCACAATTTTTATCTTTTTGTTCTTAGAGGAGAGCCGTTTTTGATAGGAACCCATAATATTCTTGCGTTCTGTAGGTGATAAGGCATTAGTGAAACGCTCCCATGCTTCAGGAAACAGGAAAGAAGCTCCTCCCTTATAAAACCACTCTAGCTCTTTTTTGCGTAACGTGAAGATACCGCGCAAAACAAGGCCGGATACACGTTTAGGGTATTTTTCAGCATAAGCCAAAGCAAGAGCACTGCCCCATGATCCTCCTAAAATAACCCAATCTTCTATTTTCAAAAAATGACGCAATTTCTCAATGTCTGAAATGAGATGCTGTGTAGTATTAGCTTTAAGGTTATTGTATGGTACGCTCCTCCCACAACCACGCTGATCGAAAAGGACTATACGGTATTTTTTAGGGTTAAAAAGACGCCTATGATCCTTCCCGCACCCGCCGCCTGGCCCTCCGTGCAAAAACAAGGCTGGACGCCCCTGAGGGTTTCCACATACCTCCCAGTAAATTTTATGCCCCTCCCCGACATCTAACATGCCGTGATCATAAGGTTCTATTTTCGGATAAAAGGAACGTAATTGAACAGCTTTTCTGTGATAAGTCATGGCGAGGGGGTATCCTGAGGCGTTGGAGAAGAAAGATCCCTCCTTGTTGGAGGTTTCATAAACTTAGATATTTCTGGATCGTTATGACAACTATACCCAGTATCGTAAGTTTCAGCATTACCCATATTACACCAAAAAGATATTTGTCCAATACGCATATAGGGGTAAATTTTGAATGGCTGAACTGCAACAATTTCAAGTGTCCACTGATGACAAGATCCTGTGTGTCCTAAGTTAGCCGATACTTGCAAAAAAAGACCTAACCTGCCTAACGAGCTTCGCCCTATAAGCGACATAGCATAGCCCTTACTTCCCAATGTTTCATAAGTGTGCCCTAGATAAGTCACATGAGGCTTCAAAATAAAGCCGTTTTCCGACAAAATAATTTCCTTAAACCCTTTCATCTCACTTTCGGTATATTGTGGGATAAGAAGTTTCGGCCCCAGTCTATAATTATAACTATTTGGATTTATTTGATCTTCATTAAACGGTTGAATGGTAATATCACCTGCTTGAACCATTCGTTTTATCTCCATGCCCGTTAAAATCATAGCATTCCCTTGATGAGTTATAGTTCTGGCACGCTCTGTGTCAGAGCTCGATTGAGTGTACCCCTATCGGGGGCAAGTGTTGACTTTAATTTTCGATAATCTTCTAGGTATTTTACTATGAAAAGCCCGACATTTGATTTTTTTCCTAAATTATGGACCTCAAAACTTTCTGCAGCTTTTTGGAAATCTATAGAGCTTATATCTGTATAGGGCTGCAATTCTGCAATCCCCTGCAGGTAACGCCGCAGCATTCTGCCACGGCCACCTGTTGCCACCGGCTTAATACCTGCGTTTAGGATAAGAACGCTGGCAGCTAACGCATCAGTAATTTTAAGTTCTGCGCTTGTATGTGTTGGTAAAAACTCTGCCATCGGAGCTGCATGGATAGGGGTTGGAAATCCTAATATTCTACTGATAGCTGTTTCGACACCATAAGCCATTTCTACAGCTAACTTTTTCTTATCTGTCTCAATGACAATAATATTACCAATATCTTTGTACTCATTTGAATAAGGGTCTTGAATCGCAATGTTGCAATTGCGTCCGCGCACGCCATCAATTCCATATTTATGAGTGTAATATACAGGATTTTTTGTATCAAAAACCAAGTGCTGTTCTAACCCGGCTGCTTTCCAATAATGAGCTATGTCGCTATCCGTGTTGGTGATGTGTACTCGGATTTTGCTTTGATCCAATTCAAGGCGTTGTGTTAAAAAAGACCAAAATAACGCAGATATTTTATCCAAATCTTTGTAATGTGATAAGGTTCCGGTACTTATAAACGCCGAAGACCAGCAAGGTGTAAAAGATTCATCTTGAATTGACACAGCATTTTGAGTCCTCAAACATTGCTGGATCATAAAGATGCCTTGTGGAGGAATTGTTTCTTCCATAAGAAGCGGCTTCAATGTGCTTATTGTGGATCCAGTAAACAAAACCGTTTTATCTGTCTCAGGAATGAGATTTCCAGGAGGGATCTCTGCCATTGCCGCGTTTTGAAAATGCATTCTAAACGCATGACAAAACATATCTCGTAAGGTTCTTGTTTGAGCCTTATCAGCCGGATTGGCAAAAGCCTTCTCTAAAATTTTACTGAATTTATACATGAATTATGGCTCCAACGTTGGTATTTTTTCACCTTTTTTAAAATCTCGATAAACCTCAGAAGATCTTGGGCCTCCAGCCCCTTGGTACTTCCCTTTGTATAATTCTATCTCTCCATGCGGCACCCAAAATGAAACTTGCCCGATCAGCATGCCCGGATAAAGTTTAATAGGCAATGTTGCATAAAGCTGAAAGGAAAGATTTCCATGCATGCCCAAGTCCACGAGATCTGCTGTTACATGGACAAATAAGCCGAGTCGTGCGATACTGGATCGTGCATGAATAATGGGAACAAAATGATCACTCCCAACAATCTCTGCCGTATGTCCAACGAGAAAATCACATTTTTTCATAACAACGCCGCTGTTATCAGCAATAATTTCGCGATACTTTGGGGGTAATTTAGGATCAATGAAAGCCGATGTATATTGAACAAAACGATTTCCCAGCGCCAAGTCATATGAATTTGTCGTTGCCCGTTCTGGGTGAAAAGGCCGCAAATCTATCTTGCCTAACTCCCATTGCTTGATGATTTCTTTTCCTGTTAGAATCATTCTACGTTCTTTCGTGTTCCGATAATCGTGTTATTCCCCCCTTGAAAGGACGGTAGCGTTCAAAGTCGTTAGGGAGAAGGATTGTCCTTCCTTCTATTTTCCCACTGAAGCTTTCTCAGCCAGACAGGTTCGTTCTGCTTCGGTTTAAACGAAACACATAGCGGAACGTATTCGCCAAAATGCGAACCTTTGTTCTGGTTGGTACACGGCGTGTCAATGTTCATCGTATGGCCTAAAACTTCGTTAGTAGGCGTTTCGTTCCAGTAGATCCGGTTCTTGTCATAGAACCCAATGCCGTAAGGCGTTCCGATCATAAGAGAACAGACTCTCAACATACCGTTCGGGAAAGCCAAAATGCGATCAAATTGTTTAACCGAACAATAACCATAGTATTCCTTGTTCCGAGAAAACTCTTCCTTGACGGTTACACATTGGGGCATACGAACAGAAATGCCGTTTTCCTTTTCTTTGTATTTTTGCACCTCGGAAAACGCTTGCATATATTCGGGTACGCTCGTATTGATATCGCCCGACCAAACATCGCGAGGGATTCCCCCTTTGAAAAGATCGTGCATATTGATCGTTTTGACTCCCAGCCCTTTCATAAACTCAATCATTTTAATCAGGCCAAAGGGCTCACCATCGACTTGAGATGTCAAGCCTTTATGGACGCAGCTTGTAACATGCACGTTGTATCCTTTATCTATCGCTCGCTTAATGTTTGCCGTGCAGTTCTTAAAACTGCCCTTGCCGCGGATTGCATCGTTCATTTCTTCCGTATAGCCATCCAAGCTGAATGTGATTTCATCGAGTTCACGGAAGAAGGGATTATCCAACAGAGAAGGGTTGAATATACCGTTAGTATCGATTCTGACGTGCGAATACCCCATTTTTTTGGCTTCATGAATGAGTTCAGGAAGCTTTTTATATAAAGTAGGTTCGCCCCCCATAAAGGTCATCTTAATCGCGCCCATTTCATGCATGCGCGTCATGAGTCCCAACGCATCTGGAAAATCCATTTCTTTTTTCTCAAGCTGAAAGGCCAGTTCAGTTTTATACAAACACTGAATACAGCGAAGGTTACAATTGTCCGTAAGGTACAAGAAAACCTGCCCGATGCGATTGTTGAAAGCATTATAGAACTGCGTATCAACTGTCATTCCACTCATTTTATTCACTTTGTTTCTCCCCTTTTTTTGTCTATATCTAGTTCGCGGTCTGCACCGTACCAAGCTCCAACAAGAAATTGATGGCGCATTCATAAGTATCAATTGATAACCCTATCCATCTCTAAATCGACAAGGAAGTTGATGGCTTTTTGGAACGAACCGGACGGCAAGTTTTTAATGTCATCCACTTCAAAGCTCGCCCGTAGAACGGCAGTAACCAAGTCTTCAGGAACTTTCTGGTTATGGGCCACATAGGCGATCATGCTGCTTATGGATGAAAGCTCCCTTTCATTAAGAGGCTTGGCGTCAGCCTCGCGCAAAGCCACAAGGCCTTGGGAGAGGAGCCGTAAGACAGCAGGCGGCGGGTTGTCAAAGCCCAGTTGCTCCAAGGCTTGGGCATAGATCTCATCAGGAGAAAGGCTGGTCTTGGAATCAAAGGTGTCTGTCATGGGTTTCTCTTTCTTAGGCAAAGGTGGCTTGGGTCAAATGAGAGCTGTTATCGTTGGTTTCTTGGATAAACCGCGCCCAGCGGGCTTCAAGGGAAAGGGGTTCTCGGCGGATACCCTTGTGTTGCTCCCACTTTTCAATCATGTGGAAGACGGTAATTTCGCCGTACTTTGACATAAGTGTTTCAAGTTCAAGCATTTTTATTCCCCTTCAGGTTTTGTGGAAGGCATAACTCATCCCTTATTTTGGTATCGTAACCTGTTTTTGGAGATGAAATCAATGTAAAAATGCAGCTTTAAGTTGCCGATTGGCCAACTATGAGTTAGTTAACCTTTGGGATGTCAAAAGCTCATATTAACCATGATTCTACCAAAAAAAGGTAAGTTTGGACCAAAAATGGGTAGGGGATGATTTTAATTGATATTTACTTGCGCATATTATAAGTGTTTGTGACTAGCTTTAAGAGGTATAAAAAATGCCGACAGGGAAACAAATCAAAGCCGCCCGCGCCCTTTTGTCTTGGGACGCAGCAGATCTTGCGGAAAAGGCCAGTATGCGGAGAGAGACCGTTTTATCGGTTGAAAATGGAAACGCTGTCCCTCGACCTATAACGATGGAAAAAATAATCAAGGCATTTAATGATGCCGGTGTCGAGTTTAATGGGGATCGCGGTGTTGAATTGCGCGATGACATTGTCCGGAAGTTCGAAGGCGAAGGATATTACCTAAGATTCTTAGATGAAGTTCATAGTTGTATGAGAGAAAAAAAGGGAAGCGTTCTTTTTTTCAATGTAGACGATTCCTTGTCTTCACAAGAAATTATACAGGCCAATACAAGAATGATAGAAGATGGTATTAAATGCCGTTATTTGTGTAAAGAGAAACCGGATAAATTAAACCATCCTGTAGAGTTCTATCGGACTGTTCCTGAAGAGCATTATAGAAACGGGCTTCTTGTCGTTTATGACAATTATCTTGCTGCTTTAGCTCGTGGAAAAATGATGGTCGTGTTCAAAAATGCAGATGTTGCTGACAGCGTACGCAAGCTTTTTGGGTTGATTTGGTCACAGAATAAAATGCCGGAGGCTCCAAATGTCCCTCCCACAAAATGAATATGTTGTTCGCGTTAATGGATGCCCTTTTTGGAAAGACTATAGGTCTGTGACTTTTGCCCTATGCGTGGGGAATCCAAATTGGGAAGGAGCGAAGCTGGAAGCTATACTCGAATGGGCTTCTCGCCATTTTGATCTTATTAGAATAGCCGTGTCAGATACTCTTGGAAGACACAATTATCTTATGCGCGGCTTTACACCGGAAAAAGCCTTGCAGATGTCATCCGCAGAAGGGGACTCATGGTTAAAAGAGCATATGCATCAGTTACGTCTTTGTGGGAAACCATGTGAAATTGTACGTTGGGACAAATGGCGGTTCCATCCTGAGTTTAACTCAATTTATGATCGTTATAGAGATCTCGCACACCATGACAAGGATTTGTCGAAGTCGATTGAAAAATACATTACAGAGTACCTCAAGAAACTTCACCACCAAGGGGAACCCATCTGTCCTGATGGTTACCAGCACTGTTTTGAATATGTCATCGAGGAGCTTGCAGGAACGACGCTGCGAGCAAGAGCTTTTGGCCGATCCTGCCGCATTTATCCAGCTCCAGAGGCTGATTGGATAAAGCTTGTCCGTAATCAGGCAATTGCTGATGCTCCGTCAGGATTAGAGCAGGAATACTATGTTGCGTTTAACCTTCGTCGAAGGAAAGAGACTAGCATTTTTTGTTCTAGTGTTGATAGTGCTTTATCGCACCACATTGCTGCATAAGCGGCATCGGGACTGGTGAATGGCAGGGGGCGGGGCTATCAGTCTAACCCCCGCTTAACAAGCTCCAACATTTTCCCCACACGATCCAACATCAGCTCCGCATTGGGTTTGGTTATTTCATCAAGGATGGCCCATTCGTGTGACTCACGCAGGACGTTGACATCTCCGACTACACCCCTAATGTCATGCGCCGCTTCGGGCGTTGCCCCGATGTTCCAGATATGGCTTACGAACTTTCGAAAGGTTTCTTCTGAGGGGCTGACGGGTGCATTTTCCACATGCGCCATATAACAGGCTGCTATGGTTTCTGAGGCCTGATAACCAATTTTATCACATGCTCCATATTGTCCTGCCTCAAGGAGAGCTTGGGCCTGCCGAAGCTGTTCCGTTGCTTGGTCAAATAAAGTCTGGCTGTGTGGTGATGTCATTTATACCGCCAATGAGAAGATAGGGTTGTGGCTTGCCGCATCAGGTTCAATAAGAGCCAATGGCCGGTTGGGCGCGTTATGCCGCTCGGCCGCTTTGCGAAGGTCAAGGGTTGCGGTCTGCATAGGGTTGTTGCCGAGCATACGCTGCTTTGCTCCAAGAGATTTAAGCGCGGAAACAATTTCCGGTTCCTGCAAAGCATGGATATGAAGCGGTGGCGGTATAACACCCAGCAAGGGAACGGATCGCTTTGGCGACAATAAAGCAACATTTTGTGCCTTAAACAAGGCCGCAAAAACATCCTGCGCACTTCCGCCGAGAGGGACATTAGGGCTGACTTCATGCCAAGGCTTAGCAAGACTTCCCCAGCAACGCTCGCCAATCTCATGTTCCGCTGCTTGCAGGATAGAGGCTACAGCACATTGCAAGATCCCTGTATTCGGGATTTTACCGTTGCTTATAAATTGGCATTGCGTAACCGGCGTTCCTTTGAAGGTTGAAATACCTTTGGTAAAGCTGGCCATGATCTTTTGCCGAGAATCCGCGCTTTCCCAGCTCACAACAAAGTTATTCGGATCAATCGTGCCATTTGCCAGCGGGACAAAGCGAACCTCTACCGGCAATTTAAATATGCTGTCAGGAAAGCGATCCCCAGCAATCCTCAATAATGCGCTTTCTTCACCGTGCCCCAATGTCGCGCCGAGTTTTTCCTTAATAGCGATGATTTTGCTATTGGATGGCGCAAACTCAAAAGCTTGTCCGATCGGTATTGTGCCGTCCTTAAATCCATGTCGGGAATAATAATCAATACTGGCCTGAATAAAGGGCATTCCAAGGCCTTTTTCCGGAAGATCCTTAGTGCGCGGTCTTTCAAGAATGATTTCCCGCATTTTGGGGAACAACAAACAAACATCTTCGCTGTATATGCCGTGATGAACGTCAATGTCACGCCCATTCCTTTGCAGGAACAGCGACCGAAAGTTTATAGCGGCTCCAACGATCTTGGGATCGCAAACATCCCACGCAGCAGCAAAAAACAACACTTCCACATCACCGCCGGACATGGCTCGCATGACTTGGCGAAACCCTACAGGATCAAAAGCTGCGCTGTGCGCTTTGGCTTCATGTCGAATGGTATCGCGCAACACACCGCCAAGCGTACTGCAATGGATAACATCTGATTCAATTTGCGGAAGGATGGCAATGTTAAGGCCACCCATGAGCTGCTGAAAGTTTTTTGTTTTAATCATTATTGTAACATCCCATGCCAGACTGTCAAAACCATTGAGATTGTGCGGCAAAAATCCCTATGTACTCAAGAGAGAAGCTTTTATTACTTTCGTTTCTTTTTAGGCAGTCCGGAACTTTTGGCCCAAAAGGCGTCAAACTCACGGCTATAACGCTGAGCCACCTGCTTGGAATAAATGGTCACGCATTCACGCCTTGCAGTGCCGTCATTAAGCGGCAAAACCAGATAGTCTCCGTAAAGATACCACGAGGCCACATCCTTAAACTCATCATCAAGGATTTTATAGCTGCAATAGCTAAGGGGTGTGCCAAGCTCACTCTTTTGTACAAGAACCTTGGCGTCCAAGCCTTCAATCGCTTCCATGCGTTTGATATGTTCAGCCGCATAATCATCTATGGGCATATAACGGTCATCGCCGAAGTTGAACTGGCGAATGCGCCCCCCTTTGCGCAGGGTTTCATAAATGTGGTCAAGAAGCTGTCTATAGCCCGCTTTGCCGCTATAGGTGCGCATTTGATGTTTGCGAACGCAAACACCTTCGTTTTCGGTAAACTCAATCCCTTCCTGATCCAAAACGGTGAGTATCCGCGCCAGCGTCCTTTCCTGAGGCTGTACGGTTTCGTTTTCGATCTGGCGGATCGTCAGGCGGGTTAACTCGCATTTATCGGCCAGCTCTTCCATAGACCAGCCGAGAAGTCCGCGTGCGCCGCGTATTTGTCGTCCTGAAATACTCATAATGGTTATTTATACCATAAGTTTCTTTAAGAAGCAAGAACATTTTTAGATCGGAATGGTTAAAATAAGAAGAATTATAGGCCGTTTCAAGGCCGCGCCAGAGAAAGAAGCCTTATAATACAATGGAATAGGAACAATATCCCGTTTTGAAAGCTTTTTGTGATCTTTTCGTATATTTCCTATTGACATCGAAACAAAAGGCTGCTAGCGTGCTCCTTAGATGAATAGGAAAGCATAGTCAAAACCGATTTTGATAACCAAAGGGGAAAACCATGAGAAAATCCAAAAAGAACGCCGTAAAGGGGGAAACACCCTGTCCCGAACGCTTCCGCCATATGGGCGGCTTGCGCTGTGATCTCGTCAAAGACCTGCGCCGAAAGAAACCCGCCACTTTGCGCTATCGTACCCGTTGGGCAAGCCCGCTTGAGCTATACCGTGACCGACAAGTCATCAATGAGGCCCAATATGAGGCCGGTCTCCAGTTCTGGCAGGCCTATCACCATGCCGTATCGGGAGGGGCGGCTTGCTGTGAGCGTGCCAGCCGAATAGATAGCCCCACCCGCCTTCGGATTCCTGATACTGCGGCCCGTGCGCTTGTTTATGTCAAGCAAGCCTATGCCGTCCTTACATCCGATATGCTGGATGTTCTGGTCGATATATGCGCCTATGGTCAACCGGCAGCCAGCCCGCAGGAGTTTGACCTCTTACGCAAAGGCCTTGGCCGTCTGGCGCAAGAATGGGGTTTTGCGGCTTCGGAGCTATGCGAGCCTAAAAGGAACCAGTTTTCATAGTCAGTCAATCATTTTTAAGAATGACCATTAACGACCACCAGTCCGGCCGGACTGGTGGTTTCTTTTTATCCGGAAAAGGAGGCTTATCCATGTCCTCAAACAGCAAAGATCTTCAACGCCAGTTCCAGCATACGGCCCGCGCCTTATGCCGCCCGCTGGGCCGCTATGACAGCCTTAAACAGTTTGACACAGTGTCAGACAAAAAGACTAAAAGCTACGCGCAAGTTGCGCCTTTGGTCAGACCGCCAGCGGTCAGACAAAGGGCGTGCGAGCTGAAGCTCGGGAGAGAAAGACCTTATCGCCTGATGGCGCGGTTCTCGCATGATGAGAAAGCTGCCGTGCAGCATAAGGCCAAGGCAGTCCGCCTGTCCCTGAGCGAATATATCCGCGCCTCGGTCTTGGGGTCTGGTTATGTGTCCTCTGTTGATCCAGCAAGACAAAAGCTTTTGCACGACCTAAGCCGCGAGCTTGGCCGTCAGGGCAACAACCTTAACCAGATCGCAAAACAACTGAATATGGCCGGCGAGTCTCAGCAGAGCGAAAGCATGTTGGCGGAAATCTTTGACTCGTTGCTTGAAGCTCACAATGCCGTACGCCGCGCTATGGCGGAAAGGAAACTTTATGAATGATTATAAAATCACACATACGCGGCGGCTATCTCTCAGCAGCCCAATACATGAAAGACATCGGCGAAAACGAGAAAACCCGCATTGTCGAGATCAGCGATCCGGCGGCTAAGAATCTGGATGAAGCCTTCCTAAAGATGTGGGAAGTCGCCGGTTGCACAAAATGCAAGAAGCCGCTGCACCATATCAGCATTAACCCGATGAAAGGCGAAAGGCTAACGGACAAGCAGGTTCTGGCCATCGCAGACAGGTGCGAGGAGGTTTACGGCTACAAGATGTTTCATCACCAGCGGGTGATCGTCGAGCATATCAAAGACGACCGCCAGCATTTTCATGTGGTTTGGAACCGCGTAAGCCTGATGACAGGGCGAACCGTCTGGCCCGGCCATCATTGGAAGAAGTCTAAGCAAGTTGCGAGAGAGATGGAAGAAAGGCTTGGTCTCAAACGGCCGGAACCAAGACAGGGGAAGAAACCAAGTGCACCCAAAGCAAACGGGACGCGAACGAAAAAACAGACAAAAAGAACAGCCGCACCAGCGACAAGATCGGCAACGGTCAAAACAACTTCAACGCAACCAAAAGGCAAAGGAATAAAACAGAATCCGGTTCCCACTCGGCCCGCTGCACAAAAGAAAGACTGGCCGGAGCAAGCAATCATGGATTGGAAAGTCTGGGGCCACTTATTTCCACGCAGATTTTTTATCAAATGGCCAGAGCTGGCCAACACTTGATCTTTCTTGGCCTTGGGTAATTGCGATTTACGCAACGGCAGTTTAGTCAACGTGACGACTGAAGATGGCCGTAGGTTTGGCATGACGAGAGAACCCGATCCTTCGGATAGCTCTCAGAAGCACAAATAACTGAAAGGACACTTATGAGAAAGAAAACCTTCATCCAGACCGATACGTTTCTAATCAGACCACGCAAACTGCGTGTCTTCCGCGTCATCGAGCCTGGTACGACTACTATCCCGTGGACATCGAAGAAACAAGTCATCCGGTATGTCCAATATGTCCAAAGGTTCCATATCCGCAAGCTGATGAGGAGGAAGAAGCCCAAATAACCAAAACCCAACAAACACTAACACTAACACAAATAACAATCACCCCGCTGGAACGCCTTCCGAGCGGGGTTTTTTATAGGAGGAAGAATGACCGTTATATCCGTACCGGCCAGTCCCGCACGGCATTTTACCGTGCAATCTTTGGCCAAATATTGGGGCGTTTCCACAAGCCATATCTACAACCTGATCCATTCCGGCTCGATCCGCTACATGCGGATCGGCAAGGCCATTCGTATCCCAACAGATTTTATTAAAGAATATGAGGAGGCTGCATGTCTAACAACGATTTTTACCGCCTATGGCAACACAATAACGGATACTGGTACGTCATTTGGAGTAACAGTACCACAAATGAGAACATCAACAACCGAGGAACAAAGCGCATATCAACGGGGGCAACGGATCGCAAGGCAGCAGAACAATTCCGCGCTCAATTCATCGCAGGATTAGATAATCCGGCTCCACCATCGGAGCCGACAATAAAATATCTCCTTGATCGCTACGAAAAGGAGCATGGCGTTAATACAAGGTCACTGGACACTATCAAGCGGAACATTAAAATCTTGAACAAGTTTTTCGGCGACCTTCAACCTACGCATATCAGCAATGCCCTACTGGTCAAATACGCCAAAGAACGAGACGTATCTGATGGGACGATCCTGCGCGAGCTTGGGACTTTAAAGGCAGCGCTGCATTTTGCGGAAGGCAATCGCTGGATAGGCCATCAGCCGCGCTTTAAGATGCCCGTACATCAGCCCCCGCCCCGTGATCTGTGGCTTAAACGCGAGCAAGTGGGCTTGCTGTTGAGCAAAGCCAAATCGCACCACATGAGGCTTTTTATCCAAATAGCCATCTCGACAGCCGCCCGATCCGGCGCGATCTTGGATCTGACTTGGCAGCAGATTGACTTCGAAAGCAGGATTATGGACTTCGGGCGCGGATGGGGCAACAAACGCCGTGCCGTCATCCCGATGAATAATGATGTTTATGAGAGTCTAAGAACAGCCAGAGAGCTGGCCCAATCGGAACATGTGATTGAGTATCACGGCAAGCGCGTAGCTTCTGTCAAGGCGGGGTTCAGGCGGCTTTGCAAGAATTGTGGGATCAAGGCCAGCCCGCACGTTCTGCGCCATACGGCGGCCACTTGGTTGATTATGGATGGAGTACCCCTATCCGAAGTCGCCCGCCTGTTGGGCGACAGCGAAAAGACTGTTGAAAAAGTCTATGGCAAACACGCACCGGACTACCTGAAACGGGCCGTGAACTCATTGAGATTGGGCTTAAATAACAAGCCCGTGTTACAGCTGTAACACGGGTTTTCAGAACGCCCCTAGCTAACATATTGGAAATCTTGGAGCGGGCGACGAGGCTCGAACTCGCGACCCCGACCTTGGCAAGGTCGTGCTCTACCACTGAGCTACGCCCGCTTTTGACAATGCGCCGGATCATACAGCGATGACGGGCGATTGCAAGGGTTTTTTAAAATCACCCCCTTAAATAGCGCCGAACGCCGCTTTCAAAGATTTTGACAGCCAAAAAGGCATAAAAAACCGCAGCCATCATGATAAGAGCAAGAAAAAGCGGGTCAAACTCCATCAAAAGCAGCGTCGGCAGATAGGCCACAAAACCGGCAGGCACAAGCGTAAACAGGATGATTTTGATCCCCAAAGGCTGCCCGTGCAGCATGTTGAACGAGGCTATAATCATCATCTCAAACAGCTGATCCGAAAGGCGCTGCGCGTTTAAAAGCCAGAACGGGATACAGTAAAAAACCAAAAGCGAAGCCCAGAAAATAACGGCGCCTAAAATAACCAGAAACAGGCAAAGCAGCCCCTGCGCCCATGAAAATCCCTGAGACGCATACGCGATCAGGACAAGGCCGCACAAAATATCCCCCAAACTTGCAAAAGAAGCCGTGCCGAACGTCAAATCCACCAAAGGATGACGCGGACGCGCCAGATAAATATCAATGCTTCCGTCATAGATTTTATAGGGAAGCATAATCAAGCCACGGCAAAGGAATAAAATAAGGCCGATGGCGGTAACGGATATTCCAAAAAGGAGCGCGGCGTCTTTTAAACGCCATCCGCCCAGAGACTCAAAATTATTGAAAAGTATCCAATACAAGGCAAGAAACATAAAATCTTGGGTAAACATACCCGCAGAAAGGATCACGGTGCGCTTACCCTCAGCCGCGTAAATCTGAAAAATTTTACCAAGAAGGCAGCGCCAGTAAAGAAGCGTGCTTAACATATCTGCACCCCCTTCCCTGTTTGAAAGCGGCGCAAAACGCGGTCATCAAAGATCTTTAAAGCCAGCACAGCAGCCAGAGCCCATAAAAACTGATGAAGGAATTGCAAAACGTAAAACATCGGCGGCAGCGCCAAAAACCAGTTTCCCGCACAGGCAACATAAGCAGGAAAAGGCGTCATCCACATCAAGGGCTGAAAGGCCTGCGGATAGAAACTCATGGGAAACAAAAGCGCGCCGAACAAAAAAGAAAGCTTGCTCATGATCCAGAAAACGGGCTCCGCCTGAACAAACCAAAGACAGGACGCGCCGATCATATAGGTCAACGCCAGCACAATCACGACGGCCAAAGGAAAGGACAAAACAAACCCCGCCAGAGCTGAAAAATCTACCGGCAGCGGCCCTGCAAGAAGAAAAGACACCATGAAAAAAACAGGAACAAGTCCCAAAAAGCGAAAGGCCACTTCACCGCTCCATAAGCCCGCGCGTAAAAACGAAGCCGGATAAGGGCGCAGCAAAGCAAGATCCGCCTGCGCCGTTACAAAGTCATTCTGGAGGTCTTTGAAAAAAGAAAAAGGGCAAATGAAAAGAACACTCTCCGTCGCCGCCATATACCAGATCAGTTGCGTTGCCGTCAGGTTAAGGCGCGCAAGCGTTTCAACAGGAATAATTTTCAGAATGCCCGCCCAGACAATCAAAATCATGCCATAAACAAGAAAAGATCCGAAAAGCGTAATTCTGGTTGCCCAAGCCTGTTTAAAACCGAGATAAAATGCAACCGACAAAATGCGAAAGTGAGAGGTCAGTGCCATAGCGCGCTCGCCTGACCTTCATAGATGGTGCGGATGATTTCTTCCAAAGGCACATTTTCAATGCTGATGTCGCGGATCTGAAATTGCTGAAGACATTGCGCAACAACGGATTCCATAGACACTTGCGAGACATCAACTTTAAGGCAAAGCTGATGCGCGCTCTGCGCTTCCACTTGCGTGTGAGGATGAAGGAAAACAGGATTTTCCTGCTCGGTCGTCAATTTCAGGGTTTTATGTTTGGCATACTGACCTTGCAGCGCATCCAAAGGCGTATCCAGAAGTTTTTCACCATGATCTATGACGATAACGCGTTCGCAAATACGTTCAATATCGTCCGTATCATGGCTTGTCAAAAGCAGGGTTGTTTCAAAAGATTGCTCAAGATGCCGCAAATGATCCCGCAAAAGGGCCTTGGCCGTCACATCAAGGCCGATGGTCGGCTCATCCAAAAACAAAACCTTCGGCTTGTGCAAAAGCGCCGCCGCAATATCGCTGCGCATCCTCTGCCCTAAAGAAAGCGTCCGCGCCTGCTGGCCTAAAAACTCCTGCAATGCAAACATCTCGATCAATTTATCGCGCTGTTCTTGGTAGTCCTGCGGCGCAAGATCATAAACGCGGGCCAGAAGATCGAAATTATCCCGCACGCTCAAAGCCGGCCAAAGGTGCGTTTTCTGCCCGAACACAAGCCCGATATGGCGCGAAAGCGCGCGAGTCTGTTTCCACGGCACAAACCCGCAAACCTGCGCCGTGCCGGAAGTCGGCGCCAGCAGGCCCGAAAGCATCCGCAAAGTCGTCGATTTCCCCGCGCCGTTGGGGCCGATAAAGGCCACTTTTTCGCCCGCCTCAATGGAGAAATTGAGGTTCCGCACCGCCGTCACATCCTTATACGCCGCGCGCGCAAAAAACCGCCTTTTGCCGGCCTTTTGGAGACGCATGCGAAAAACGCGCGAAAGATCAGAAACTTCTATAACGAACGACATGCCCTTGGCTCACCTGTAAAAAGGCCAAAGGTTGATTATAATGTATAAATATCTTCTTCCTCAACATGTTTTTGGCAAATTGCTTACACATTATAAGACCAAAGAGGCAAGTAAGAAAGTTCTAAGAAAACCTGATCGTCATCATTAATAAAAGTGTCTTGAAGTATCTTTGTGGTTATGCCGGAAGTCTGCGCCATCAGCATGGCCCTTTGCGCTTCGGGCGAAAAACTGATCGTGTCGTGAATCTTTTCCGGTTTTATTTGATCCGAGCTTGCCTCTGGCGAGTAACTTTTTGTAACTTTCTGCTTCTCTTCAGCAACAACTTCACTGAGGACATGGCCGATATTCATGTGCAAGTTCAAGTTCTCGGTTATCAGTTTCGTAGCCGCCAAACTACGCGGCCCCGCAAAAATAGCCGTAAAATTAATCATGACAACCCTCATCACGTTTTAAGAAAGGACTTGGCAAGTTTAACAGCCGAATCTTTAAAATAGCAATAATTTCAGATACATACAAAGGTATTGGCGCGGCTTTCCTTGCAATGACAGAAAGTCCCGATGAACATTGACCGACCCCAACCACTCCCCTACTCTCACACCCATGGACACTTCTCTCCTCAACGAATCCTTGCCGCGCCTGCTTTTAGGGCTTGTCATAGGGCTGGTTCTCGGCAGTTTCACGACCATGCTGGCCTATCGCCTGCCGCGCGGCCTTTCGATCGTCAAGCCGCCTTCGCGCTGCCCGAGCTGCCAAGCGCGCCTTGGCGTGCGCGATCTTTTCCCCGTATTTTCTTTTCTGTGGAACAAGGGAAGATGCCGCCATTGCGGGCAGAGCATCGGCCCGCGCTATCTTGTCATCGAGCTTGTCACAGCAATATGCACCGCAGCCGCCTTTGTCCTTGTAGGACTGACCCCGATTTTGCTGTTATGGCTTGCTGGAATTGTCGCGCTGATAACGGCCCTGACAATCAGGATCGAACGCCCTTGATTTTTTTGGCCATCAAGGCAAGCACCTCATCAACGCCCGTGTGCGCCACGGCGGAAATTGCATAGACTTTCTTCCGCGCGGTTTTCTCGAGCAAAGCTTTTTTCTTGGCAACTTCTTCTTTGGGTAAAGCATCGCACTTGCTAAGCGCGACAATCTGGGGCTTGCGCGAAAGTCCCGCGCCATAAGCCTTTAACTCGGCGCGAATGATCTTATACGCACCTACAACATCATCTGCCGTCACATCCACAAGATGCAAAAGAACCTTGGTGCGCTCAACATGGCCCAGAAAACGATCGCCCAGCCCCTGCCCTTCATGCGCGCCTTCAATCAGGCCCGGAATATCCGCCAGAACAAAATCCACATTATCGTTTTTTTTGCCAAGCCGCACCACGCCAAGATTGGGCGACAAGGTGGTAAAAGGATAATCAGCAATTTTGGGTCTGGCCTGCGTGCAGGCGGCTAAAAATGTAGATTTCCCCGCATTAGGCAAGCCAATAAGACCGGCATCCGCAATCAGTTTAAGCCGCAGCCAAACTTCACGTTCCTGTCCGCTCCAGCCGGGGAATATTTTGCGCGGCGCTTGGTTTGTCGAACTCTTGAAATGCAGATTTCCAAAACCGCCATCGCCGCCCTTTAAAAAGACAAGCCGCTGCCCTTCCTGCGTCATATCTGCCAGAAGTGTTTCCTTATCCTCGGCCAAAATCTGAGTCCCCACAGGCACACGCAAAACCAGATCAGGCCCATCCGCGCCTGTGCGGTTGCGCCCCGCCCCGGGCCGTCCGTTCTTGGCGACAAAATGCTGCTGGTAGCGATAATCAATCAGGGTGTTGAGGTTAGAAACCGTCTCAAAAACAATCGCGCCGCCTTTGCCGCCGTCACCACCGTCAGGCCCGCCGAACTCGACAAACTTCTCCCGCCGGAAGCTCAGGCATCCGGCACCGCCATTGCCGCTTTTAAGATAGATTTTGGCTTGATCGAGGAACTTCATAAAAGCACATTGTCATTGCGAAGAAAGCCGTCAGACTTGACGCGGCAATCTCGGCTGTTTCTTAGCTTTCCGTGACCACAGAAACATACATACGCTCTTTAATTTCGCGGAAAGTCACACGGCCATCGACCTTGGCGAAGATCGTGTGATCCTTGCCCATACCGACATTGTCGCCGGGATGATAGCGCGTGCCGCGCTGGCGAATGATAATCGCGCCGCCCTGGGCTTTCTGTCCGGCTGAAAGCTTGACGCCGAGCCGGCGCCCCGCTGTGTCGCGTCCGTTGCGCGATGAACCGCCTGCTTTTTTATGTGCCATGGCTAAACTCCTTGAATCGCCTTGATCTTCAAAACGGTGTAATGCTGACGATGCGTGTTGCGGCGGCGATAATTTTGGCGCCGCTTCTTTTTGAAAACGATCAGCTTGCCGCTGCGTTTTTGCTCAACAACCTCAGCCGTGACTTTGGCGCCGGCCAGCACAGGCATGCCCGTGGAGACTTTGTCGCCCTCACACACCATAAGAACTTCTGTCAGCTCGACAGTTTTGCCTGCCTCAGCAGCAAGCTTTTCAACCTGAATGATATCACCTTGGGCAACTTTATATTGTTTGCCGCCGGTCTTGACGACTGCGAACATAGCGATCAACCATTTGTTAATGTTAATACCCCCCTCCCACCAAGGGGCGGGAAGCTTCTGCCTTTTGCCGTATTTAAAAGGGCTTGTCAACAGCGATTTATGAATAACTTGCCCCATTAACCCCATTTTATCAACGGGCATCGCACACATTAGTGGTAGCAGCAGAGGGATTTGGCTTTAGCAGACTAAAAGGAAAGACACTTTCCACGTTAACCTTATAAAGCCCCTTTTTACTATCCTTCTGCCCTGCCCCATTAAGTTATAGACAGGCAACAACCGCCCGTCAACTTTAGCATTAAGAGGAAGGCGTGCCAAGTTTGAGGTGCTCAAATACGCATAAATCAAGATTTATAAGGTTTTATACTGAAATCTTCGAAACGCCACGCTATTGCAAACCGCAAACATGCCATAAAATACGCCGCGGAAGTGCAAGAGGTTATATCGTTTTTGCAGGGCCATATTCAGACGGACAATCGGACCAGTGAAGCCCGCGCTTGATCACATGGATGATCCCGCTTAAAACGCGCCGGTCATCTACACGCGCTACCCCGCGAACCTTGTTCGGTAACAGCGGCTTGATCTTCTCAAATTGCTCTTCACTCAGCCAGAATAGTCCGCTCATCGGGGATCTCCTTCAAAATCAAGCCCCCTCTTTGAATCACACATCTTCTACTTTGTAAATACTTACCTTTTTATAGATCTGAACTCTAGAACTTATACTTTGCTTGCAGGCTTCCGGTGACGCCCTGACGGACGCCGATATAGCCCTGGACGCCGAGGTCGATGAACAGCGGCATATCGGCTGATGGCTGCATGGCCAGGCCGATCTCGCCGACACCGGTTGCGCCT
>WREW01000001.1 GCA_009779135.1 Alphaproteobacteria bacterium | reverse complement strand
TAATCACCCCCATTTGTCATCCTCGGGGCTTGCGGAGCAAGAACCCGGGGATCTGACGGTGAAATGATGCTCTGGCGTCAGATCCCCGGCTCAACCGCTTCGCGGTTGCCCGAGGATGACAATGATGGGGAAGAACGCCTATAAATCGCGTAAAAAGGCGCGCGGCCTTGCTTGAGGCCTTTTTGTTCGTAGCGGGTGTTTACCCAATCGGCGGGCGGGGTGTGGCCTTGGCTGATAAGCTCAAAATCTTTGTTTTGTTCGACCTTCATGCTCATCCAACCAGCGAGATCTTTGACATCTGTGGCAAGTCGTAACTGGCCGCTTGGTTTAAGTACGCGCGCCAGCATGGAAAGGGTTTCATCCTGAACAAAACGCCGTGCGGCGTGGCGTTTTTTGGGCCAAGGGTCGGGGAAAAGGATATAAACGCGCTCAAGCGAATCCGCTTTCAACGCCGTGAGCAAAAAACGTGCGTCATCGGGAAAGATGCGAATATTTTTGATGCTTTGCGTTTTAATCTGCAAAAGAAGTTTTGCCATGCCGTTGACAAAAGGCTCGCAGCCCAAAAAGCCTGTTGAAAGGTTGTTTTGCGCCTGCGTCGCCAGATGCTCGCCGCCGCCGAAGCCGATTTCAAGTTGGTAGCTCGTGACTTCTTCATCAAACAAACTGGCGGGGTCAAGAACCTCGCCTTCTTTTAAAGAGATCCGCACCTGCGGCAGGATTTCCTGCATCGCAAGCGTTTGAAGGGGCCTTAGAGGCCTTCCCTTGCGGCGTCCGAAAAATCTTGCGGTCTGCGTTTTATAAATTATAGGCACGTTTAAGTTCGCCTACACAATCAAGCCGCTCCCACGAAAAATGGCCGTCGGCCTCAGGCTCCCGTCCGAAATGGCCGAAGGCGGAGGTCTTTTTATAAATGGGGCGGTTCAGCTCGAGCCTCTCACGAATGGCACGCGGCGAAAGATTCACGAGCTGGCGCAAAACATCCACCAGATTGCGGTCATCCACATGGTTTGTGCCGTGTGTGTTGGCGTAAACGGCCAAAGGCTCCGTCACGCCGATGGCGTAAGCCAGCTGGATGGTACAGCGATCCGCAATGCCTGCCGCCACAACATTTTTCGCCATATAGCGCGCGATATAGGCCGCCGAGCGATCGACTTTGGTGGGATCTTTGCCCGAAAAAGCGCCGCCCCCATGCGGCGCGGCGCCGCCATAGGTGTCCACAATAATCTTGCGCCCCGTTAAGCCGGTATCGCCTGCGGGGCCGCCGATCACAAAGCGTCCGGTCGGGTTGACGTAAAAATAAGGCTCCTCACACATAAAGCCTTCAGGCAGGGCTTTGAGGACATAGGGGCGGACAATCTCACGCACCTGCGCCTGATCGATCTGCTCATCATGCTGCGTGGAGACCACAATACGCGCAGCGCGGCACGGGCGGCCATCGACATATTCCAGCGTGACCTGACTTTTCGCATCAGGCCCAAGCATCGGCAGTTTACCGCTATGGCGGTCTTCAGAAATCAGCTGCAAGATCTTATGCGCATAACAAATGGTTGCGGGCATATAGGTCGGCGTTTCATCGCACGCATAGCCGAACATGATGCCCTGATCGCCCGCGCCTTCGTCTTTTCCATGCGCGGCATCGACGCCTTGCGCGATGTCGCCCGATTGCGCGTGGACATGCGTTTGAATATTCACCCACTGCCAGTGAAAGCCGCGCTGGGCATAACCTATTTCGCGGATCGCTTCACGCGCGGCGTTTTCCATTTCCTTGGGCGTGATGCTTTCAGGCCCACGGATTTCGCCCGAGATCACGACAAGATCCGTTGTGGCCAGCGCTTCAATCGCCACGCGGGCCTGCGGATCTTCCTTCATAAAAAGATCCACCAGAGCATCAGAGATGCGATCGCAGACCTTATCAGGGTGTCCTTCGCCAACGGATTCAGATGTAAATAAAAAAGGCGCGCGGCCAGTGGTCATGGGTTTTTCCTTTGCAATGTTCAACGGACTCTTTACGCGGGGGCTTTTATATCAGCACCTTTGCGCAGGAAGGTCAACAAAGCAAACCGAAAATCAATGGAGAAATCAGCTTTCCGTTATATCGGCGTCCTGAATCTGAACCATGGCTTTAATCATCTCATAAAGCTTGCGGCGCGTCTTGCGATCCTTGAGCCTGTAATAGGCGCGGATCATTTCCAGCGTTTCACGCCGGCGCAGCATCTCTTTTTCAGCGAGCGCCTCATCTTCAAGCGGCGTTTGCTCCTTTTCAGCAAAGCCCATCACGGTCTGGGCGCTGCCCTCTTCCATCTCCTCAAAGAAATAGGTGATGGGGACGTCCATAATCCGCGCGAAGTCATAAAGGCGGCTTGCGCTCATGCGGTTGGCGCCGCGCTCGTATTTCTGAACTTGTTGAAAGGTTAATCCAATCGCCCGCCCGAGCTGATCTTGGCTCATGCCTAAAAGATGCCTGCGCAAACGCAGGCGCGCGCCAACATGAACGTCAACAGGATGAGGGCCTTCGTCTTTTTCGAATCGTTTCATATCTGACTACCTGACTTTCTCCATACATCCGCAATTTTATTACGTTGTCCCACACGCATGTATGAATGTTTTTGAAAGAAAAGAAAACACTAAAATTAATTATTACATACAAGACTAATCTTGTCCAATTATTTCTTCCGATTCCAAAACAATTTATGTCCGGCTATGGTTAAAGCCATGAAAATAACAAGGGTTAAAAGGGTCTTTTCCCCATGGCGCGCCATGGGAGTCAGCTCCGGCAGGGCCTTAGGCAACATACTGTCAACAAACGATTTTCCGTCCTTTTGCGCGATCATGGCAACGGGTTTTCCATAGGCGTCAAAGACCCCTGTAACGCCCATATTGGACACACGCATAAGGGGAAGTCCCTCCTCAACAGCGCGGGTTCTTGCAATTAAAAAGTGCTGTATGGGGCCTATCGTGCCCTCATACCAAGCGTCGTTGGTAATATTTACAAGCAATTTTGGGGGGTCTTCTCTTTCCGTTACGGCGCCCGAAAAGATCGCTTCATAGCAAATCAAGGGGCTGAAGGGCGGTAGATTCGGAACGCGAAGGGTGCGCGGGCCCGGCCCTGGCGTGAATGGCGTTCCCATCATGGCCAAAGAAGGAACAGACCGTAAAAAAGAAAACGGCATATACTCGCCGAAAGGCACAAGATGATACTTGTCATAGCCTGCAATGACGTTGGCTTGCGAGTCGATGGCAATAAGGGAATTGTAATAAAGTTGCTCATCCGCGACATTTTTTTGCGTGCGAAGGACTCCTGTCAAAAGAATCGAACCTGACTGCATGGCCTGCGCGATGTGCTTTCGGAGCTCTGTTTCCTGCGCAAGCTTGTAAGCGGCGGCTGTTTCCGGCCAGACATAATGCGTCAATGGCCTTTGCGCGGGCGCCTCAAAGCTAAGCGCCATCAGATCATCAAGATTTTTACGCGCCTGCTCCGGCTGCCACTTTAAAACCTGCCGGAGATCGGGCTGCACAAGGCGTATATAAACATGCTCCGCGTAATTTTCTTGCGCCTGATGAAGGCGCATCTGTCCCCATGCGGCCAGCAAAGCAAAAAGGCTTATGCCAAGGCCGAAAAACAAAGCGGCGTGCTTGCGTTTTGCGATGACAAAAAAACAAACCGGCAAAAGCGCAAACAAGATGGTCGCCAAGGTTAGGCCTTCAATGCCGGCCAAACTGACGCTTTGCAAAACCGCAAGCCAGTCGGCCCAGACATAGCCTTCAATATTCCAAGGAAAGCCTGTTAAAAGCCGCGCGCGCGCCAAGGAGGCGAGAAACCAGAAAAACGCAAAGGCAAAAATCCCCTGTCCGCCGCGCAGACCTAAGGCATAAGAAGCCATCGCCGCCAGACCATAATAAAGGGCAAAAAACGCCGGCAGGCCCGCAATCGCAAAAGGGAGCGCCCACCAAAAACTATGAATATCGACAAAAAGCGCGCCGGCGATCCAGTGAAAACTGACCACAAGCTGCCCGAAAGCAAAGCTCCATCCAAACGCAAAAGCCTGCCGTTTTTTTTCCGCGTGCATAACCAAAAGATAAAGAGCCGGAAAGGCAAACCATAAAAGCGGCCATAGATTGAACGGCGCAAATGCCAGAGCGCTGAGAGCGCCCAGAGCGCAAGCAGCAAGCATTTTGCGTTTAGTCATGCGCAGCCCTTGCGGCAGGGCGGACGCGGACGCGGCGAATGCGGCTTAAATCCGTTTCGAGCACATCAAATAAAATGCCGCCCTTCCCTTCAATGGTCTGCCCGATCTGCGGAATATGGCCGACCAGATGGAAAACATAGCCAGCCACCGTGTCGATGACTTCATGTTCCTTGGCTGTCAATAAAGGGCCTACATAAGATTCAAAATCCTTGATCGGCATGGCGGCATCCACAAGCAAAGTCCCATCATTGCGTGCAATCACCCAAGGCGTTGCGGGATCGTCATGCTCGTCATCAATATCACCGACAATTTCCTCAACAAGGTCTTCCATGGTCACAAGCCCGTCAATGCCGCCGAATTCATCCACCACCATCGCCATATGTTGGCGCGTGATGCGCATGTGAATCAAAAGCGAGGCCGCCCGCATGGAAGGCGGCATAAAAAGAACAGGCCTTAAAAGATCCCTGATTTTGCCCGTTTTGTTCTGCGCCATGCTGATAAGGACATCCTTCATATGCGCCATGCCGATGGTTTCATCCAGCGTTTCACGATAAACGGGAATGCGCGAATGCGTATGTTCAACCATAAGGGCAACAAGATCCTGCCATGAGCTGTCCGCTTCAATGGCTATGATTGCAGCGCGCGGCACCATGCAATCTTCAAGCGTTTTGTCGCGCAGGGAGAGCACATTATCAAGAAGCGTGCGTTCGACCGCAGGGCCTTTTTTGCCGTCACAGGCGTCCAAAAGCTCATCCACCGCCTCATGAACGGCGGCAAGGCGGGGCTTGCGGCGCATGCGGCACCAAAGCTTTCTCAAAGGACTGGCGGGATCTTCTTCCCCTTCTCTTTCAGCCGCAGGGGGAGGCTTTTGCTGTGCTTTATTCATGTTCTTTTTTGTCGAACTCCCAAGATGTAAGGATCGGGTAAATCCAAAGTCTTCATAATTTGACGCTCCATCTTTTCCATGCGCGAAGCACGCGCAGGTGTGTCATGGTCATAGCCCCAAAGATGCAAAAGACCATGAATAAAAAGATGCGTCACATGATGAAGCGGCATTTTGCCTTCCGCTTTGGATTCTTTTATCACAACGCCCCAAGTGGCAGCAATATCGCCAAGATAAAGCACATCCGGACTTAAACGGGCGGCGGCCGGCAGGTCTTTGCGCTCATATTGCGGAAAAGACAGGACATTGGTGGCTTTGTCCACGCCGCGATAGGCTTTGTTTAAGGCGCGTATTTTTTTGTCACTTGTCAGCAAAAGCGTCACCTGCGCTTTTTGCGCGATGGGTTGAAGCGAAACGGGCAAGGCGTCCTGCACGGCAAGGCGTGCCGCCTTCAGCGTTTTGGCAAGCGCTTTGAGCGTATGCCAAGATGCCAGCTCAATCTCAAGACAAAGCAAGGGGGATGTCCGCATGATGGCCTCACTATAAGCTTTTGTCTTTCAAAAGCCAATCCCTATTATCCCTATAAAAATAAAGGCGATAATGATTTCACGCTGGCATCATGGCGCGCTCTGGTTTAGCATGCGGCCCCATGAACTGGCTTACCAATTTTGTCCGTCCCAAAATCCGCGCTCTGGTCGGGAGCCAAAAAGAGGTTCCTGACAATCTATGGGAAAAATGCCCGGGTTGCGGAGCGATGCTTTTCAAGCGCGAGCTTTCCGAGCATGCGCATGTTTGCCATCATTGCGGCCATCACATGCGCCTTGATCCCAAGGAACGCTTTGCGATGCTTTTTGATGAAGGGCTTTATACGCTGGTCGAGATCCCCAAAGTTCTGGCCGACCCTCTCAAGTTCCGCGATCAAAAACGCTACAGCGAGCGCCTTAAAGAAGCGCAAAGCCAGACAGGCCAGAATGACGCGCTTTTGGTGGCCGAGGGTTTGATGGGCAAACGCAGCAGCGTGGTGGCGGCGTTTAACTTTGCTTTTATGGGCGGCTCGATGGGCATGGCCGTGGGCGAAGGGCTTGTCACGGCGGCGCAAAAGGCTGTGGCCAACCGCGCGGCTTTGATTGTGGTGGCAGCTTCAGGCGGGGCGCGCATGCAGGAAGGTATGCTTTCCCTGATGCAAATGCCGCGCAGCATTATTGCCGCCAAAAAAGTGAAGGATGCCGGTCTTCCTTATATTATTGTTTTCACAGATCCGACAACGGGCGGCGTGACGGCGTCTTTTGCGATGGTCGGCGACATTCACATTGCGGAAAAGGGCGCGCGGATCGGGTTTGCCGGCGCGCGTGTGATTGAAAGCACGATCAGGGAAACTCTGCCGCCGGGGTTTCAGCGCCCCGCTTATCTGCTTGAGCACGGCATGATTGATATGGTCGTTACGCGCTTTGAGCTGCGCGATACACTTATCCGCGTGATCGGGCTTTTGTCTGACGGAGCGCTTGCCGCGCCTACAAAAATCCTGCCGCCGCCCCCGCACGGGGCCAAGGCCAAACGCTGATGCTTTCTTCCCAAGAACTTTTCGATGCGTTCGCCAAAGCGCATGGCGCGGATATGACGCTGGGCCTGCGGCCCCCTTATTTTGAGCTGCTTGAAAAACTCGGCAACCCGCATCTTCATTTGCCCAATCCCATTCTGGTGGGGGGAACCAATGGAAAAGGCTCCACTTGCGCTTTTTTGCGCGCCATACTGGAAAGCGCGGGCAAGAAAGTTCATGTCTATACTTCGCCCCATCTTATCACGCTGCATGAACGCATCCGCCTTGCGGGAAAATTGATTGATGAGGATGAGCTTGCCGCGCTTTTGACCAAATGCGCCGCTTTGGCGGACAGCGGTGTTTCGCCTTTTGAAGCTTTCACGGCTGTGGCTATGACGGCTTTTGTAGAGCATAAGGCCGATTACACCATTCTTGAAATCGGCCTTGGCGGACGGCTTGATGCCGTTAATGTCGTGCCGCATCCTCTGGTCAGCGTGATTTCGCGCATTTCATACGATCACATGGACTATCTCGGATCCACGCTCGATCAAATTGCGCGGGAAAAAGCCGGTATTATGCGCGCGCAGGGTCTTTGCGTCAGCGCGGGCGGCCCAGATCCTCTTATACGGCGCACGCTTCGTCAGGAAGCACAAAAATGCCAAGCCGATCTGCGTTTGGCGGATGAAGATTGGTCTGTGGAACACCAAGACGATCATCATTTTATTTTTCATGGTCGCCAGCGCGTGATAACAGACATTCCCCTGCCGGCCTTGATCGGCGCGCATCAGATCCAGAATGCCGGTCTTGCGCTGGCCGCTGTTGAAGCCTTGCCTGACATGATTTCTGATGAAGCGATTAAAACCGGCATGAAAAATGTTGTTTGGCCCGGGCGTTTGCAGATGATCGATCAAGGCAAGCTTAAAGCCTGCCTGCCGCAAGCAACAGAGCTGTGGCTTGACGGCGGGCATAATGATTCAGCCGGTGAGGCGCTGGGCGCGCAGTTGCAGGATTGGTTTATTCATGACCAAGGGCCTTTTGATCTTGTGTTCGGCATGCTGCAATCCAAAGATCCTGTAGCGTTTCTTACGCCGCTTTTGCCCTTTTTGCGCAGCATCCGCACGATAGCGATTGAGGGCGGGCCCAAAAGTTTTCCGGCGCAGGATCTGGCTTTATGCGTAAGTGGCTTGGGTTTTGCGGATGTCAAAGCCATGCCAAATCTTGAAGCCGCGCTTTGTGATCTTGGCCAGCAAGGGACAGCGCCCAAGCGCGTGCTTGTGACGGGATCGCTTTATCTTGTCGGTTATGCGCTGGCGGGGAATCAAAGAGTCTAAAAAACAAAACCTGCTCTACGCGCAAAAGCGGCGAGGTCTTCCTGCGGGCGCGCGCCGTAATGGGTGATGATTTCTGCTGCTGTTATAACGCCTAATTGTCCTGCTTTGGCCGGATCATAATCATGCGCAAGGCCGTAGAGAAAACCCGCCGCGAACAGATCGCCTGCGCCTGTTGTGTCAACAGGTTTTTCAACCGAATGCGCTTTGATTGTGATAAGCTGATCCTCAACAGCAATCAATGCGCCTTTTTCACTGCGCGTGCAAACAACACAGGGGCAATCAAACCGCGCTTGCGCCACAGCTTCTTGCGCCGATGCGGCACCGTAAAGGGCCATCAGCTCATATTCATTGGCAAGCAGAATATCCACCTCATCACGCGCCAGAGTCAAAAAAGTCTGGCGGTGCCGGTTGACACAAAAAACATCCGACAGGCTCAAGGCCACATGCCGGTTTGCTTCATGCGCGCAACGCGCGGCTTTGAAAAACGCTTCCTGCGCTTTGGGCTTGTCAAACAAATAGCCTTCAAGAAAAGTAAGCCGCGACGCCGCAAGCAGAGAAGGCTCTATATCCTCGGGCCCTAAATCCCCTGCGCAGCCGAGATAAGTGTTCATGCTGCGCTGCGCGTCAGGCGATACAAAAATCAGGCATTGCCCCGTGGGCGGGCCTTCTTTGGCTAAAGATGTTTGAAATGTTACGCCTTCTTCTTTCATGAATCTTGTAAATATATCGCCCAAAGCATCATCCTTGGCCTTGCCGATAAAAGCGGGCTTTCCGCCAAGCAGGGCAATTCCGGCGGTCGTGTTGGCTGCCGAGCCGCCCGGCATTTCCACGACCTCGCCCATCTGGGCGCGTAAAAACGCTGCGCGGTCTTCCTCAATCAAAGTCATCGCGCCTTTTGCAATGCCTAAAGTCTCCAGCCTTTCGTCCGCGCATTCGGCCAGCACATCTATAATGGCATGACCCACGGCACAAATATCGTGATCGAATGTCTGCGTCATAAAAACCCTTTTCCTTGAGGTGATTCGTTTCGGCTGTACGCACGGGTTTGTTATGGCGGATAGCTGCGCAAAGATCAAAAAATAAAGCGCGCTGCATGTAGCTGTTTTACCCCCAGAAATCGAGTTATCCCCATAATCCACGGCCTGCCGCGCGGCAAAACCCTTGCCTAAAATCCCGCCTCCATGATAGAGAAGAACCCTAGAAAAGCTGGCAGCTGAAGCTGGCTTCATAAGCTTTTAACTTGCTCGTTTCGAAAGGGGAATTGAATATGTTCGGACGCAGAGACGAAGAAACCAACACCGGAGAACAAGAAAGCGCAACCGCTCAATCCGCTACGACGCCGCGTTCGATTGATGTCCCGCAGCCGCGCGTTATGGCGGCTCCCAGCCCTCTTCCCGGGCGGCGCCGTCCTGGCAGTATGGAACAGCAGCGCGCTCGGCCCTCTGTGCCCAAAGGTCTTGATACTTCTGACGAACGCACTTTGACCGTCGGCAAAGGCCTCTCCCTGACGGGTGAGATTTCCGCCTGTGACGTTCTTGTTGTCGAAGGCAAGGTTGATGCCAAACTCACAGACGGCAAGCTGCTTGAGATTACCGAATCCGGCCAGTTCCGTGGCTCTGTTGAAATTGAAAATGCCGATATTGCCGGACGTTATGACGGTGATCTCACCGTGCATGGCAGGCTGACCATTCGGGGAACCGGACGCATCACCGGCATTATCAAATATGGCGAGCTGGAAGTCAGCGCCGGCGGCCAGATTATCGGTGAGATGCAGGTGGTCGGCGCGGGCAGCGCTGTGGCGGGCCCTTCGTTCAAAAGCGCCGCCAAGTTTACGGCCATGCAGGAAATACTGGATGATGATGAAGAAACAACACCCTTTGCGCGCAAGACCGCAGCTGGCGCCTAAAGGTTTTTGATAAAACTCACAGCCAAAAAACGGCGGTCTTCTCAAAAGACCGCCGTTTTTCTATGGCATCAGGTCTTCAAGGCTGCTGTATAAAAAGGCAAGATCCTGCGGGCGCGAAAGGCGATGGTCGCCATCCTTGACAAGCGTGATTTTTACGGCCTCCTGCCCGATATGCGCGGCTGTGCGCAACGCGGTCTGCCAAGGAACTTCTTGATCGCGCTGGCCGTGAATCAGGTGAACCGGACAATCAAGCTTAAAGCTTTCCCTTAAAACAAGATGATTAAGGCTTTCTTCCATAAAGTTTTTCGTGATGGGCAGGTTTAAATCATGCGATTCGTAGAAATAGCCGTCCCGCGCGTAAGCCTCTTTCTGCGCGTCCGTCATGGAGGGGCGTATAAGGTCTTCCGTAAAATCAGGCGCCGCCGCAATCCCGATTAATCCCGCGACCCTCTGCGGCCTTGCCCGCGCCAGCAAAAGGCCGAGCCATCCGCCCATCGAGGAGCCTATGACAAGCTGGGGCCCTTTGGTAAGGCGATCAAAAACCTGACAGGCATCGTCCAGCCAGTCGCCAAGCGTCCCGTCCTCAAAACGGCCCTCGGAAAGCCCGTGACCGCGATAATCAAACCTTGTATAGCCATAACCGGTTTCATGACAATACTGATCCAAAGCGGTTGCTTTAGTCCCTTCCATATCGGAAGCGAAACCGCCCAGAAAAAAGACGGATGTACGCTTTTCTTCCTGACAAGGCGCATTGCGCTGTTGATAGGCAAGTTTACGATCCGGTAAAGTAAGGTAATGTAGTTCCTGATTCATAGTTGATATTGAGGGCATGCCCTATGGCTCTTGTCAATAAACTTCAAAGGGGCGCCGCGCCGCAAAAAAGAACGGCGGTGCTTCATCTGACGGCTGATCTGGCTTTGCACGCCATGGGCCGCGAAGTCGTTGACCTTGCTATTCAGACTCACCGCTGCGGCTGGCGTCCTCTGGTGGCAAGCGCGGGGGGATCTTTGGTGCTTGAGGCCGAGCGCGCTGCCGTGCGTCACACGCAGCTGCCTTTGGGGACGACAAGTTCTTATCAAAGCTGGCGCAACCGCGTGCATCTTGAAAAGCTGATCGAGCGCGAGCGTCCGGTTTTGATTCACGCGCACGGGTTTGAGGTTTTAGGAACAGCGCTAAAACTTATGACGCGCCGCCACTTGCCCTTGCTGGTTGATTTGACCGAGCCTGTCGTAATCAACAAAAGCACAACCAAACTTTTGCATCTTGCCGCCGCGCGTGGGGCTTTTTTCCGCGTGCCTTCCTTGTTTATGCTTAACCATCTGCGGGAAGATTTTAAGGTTCAGACCGATCATCTTTATCACATCCGCCCGGGTGTCGATCTTCAATGGTTTGATCCTTCGCGGGTGAGTCCCGAGCGGATTCACGCCCTCAGCAATCTTTGGCGTCTGCCCGAACAGGCGACTTTGATTATCATGGCCACGCCCTTTGCGCCCGGGTTCGGACATCAAATGTTGCTTGAAGCGCTGCATGATTTGAAAGACACGGATCTGTGCGCCGTTTTGATCGGGCAGGACAAGCAGCATCCCGGGATGCGCGCCAAGCTGGAGCGTCAAGTGACGGCGTGCGGGCTTGAGGGCCGCGTTGTGATGCCGGAAAACTGCATGGACTGGCCGGCGGCCTGCTGGCTTTCCAGCGCTGTTTTAGCGCTTAACGCCATGGCGCGCGGACAGGCGCCCGAGATTTTAGCCGCGCAGGCCATCGGGCGTCCGGTTTTGGTGAGCTGCTGCGGGGCTAATGCCGAGTTGATTGAGGAAAACAAAACAGGCTGGCTTTTGCCCATCGAGGATAAAAATGCCCTTATCAAGGCTCTGCGCGATGTTCTTGCGATGGGCCTGCACAGAAGAATTGACGTGGCCGAATGTACGCGCGCTTTCATGGAGGAGATGTTTCCCATGGAAAGCTGGCGCGACAGCTTGTTCGCTCTTTATGACCGCATGTTGCGCACGGACGCACCTCGTCAAAAAACAAAACGCTCTGCTGCCTAAAATGATGCGCAATCCTGAAAAAAATATTTTCGGCTTTACATCTGTCGATCCTTGGGAAAAAACGCGCCGCGTGAATGATGTTTTTTCAACTGTGGCGCAGCGCTATGACATGATGAATGACGTCATGTCTTTAGGCCTTCATCGTTTGTGGAAAGATTTTCTTGTGCGCCGCATGCGCCCCCTTGCGAGCGAGCGCATTTTGGATCTTGCCGGCGGCACAGGGGATATGGCGCGGCGCATGGCGCGGGCCACGGCGCAAAAAGCTTTCATCACAGTGTGCGATCCAAGCCGCGCCATGATGGATATCGGCGCCGCGCGCGCCATAGATGAAGGTCTGCTTGAAAATATCCGCTGGGTAGAGGCCTATGCCGAAGCCCTGCCCTTTGAGGATGATGGTTTTGATTTAAGCTGCATCGTTTTTGGCCTGCGCAATGTTACGCATATCGACACCGCTTTGGCCGAGCTTTACCGCACTCTGGACACAGGCGGGCGCTTTTTCTGTATGGAGTTTTCGCCGGATGTTTCGCCTGCGCTGGCGCCGCTTTATGATCTTTATAGTTTTCAGGTGATCCCTTTTCTGGGGCAGCGTTTGGCAGGCACGCGGGAGGCCTACCAGTATCTTGCCGAAAGCATCCGCACGTTTCCAAACCCGCAAAAACTTCAAAAACGTATGGAAAAAGCAGGGTTTGAAGCCGTAACATGGCGCAAGATGGCCGGTGGGTTTGTGGCTGTTCATACGGGATGGAAGCTTTAATAAGCCCTTATCCCCTTGCGGGAACATGTCATTGCGAGGAGGGCCGCAAGGCCCGACGCGGCAATCTCGACGATGTTTCTGGGATTGCTGCGTCAAGCCGGCTTTCCTCGCAATGACAATGGGAGGAGGTAGGGCTTTATTGCCCTTTATTTTCTGCTTTTTCTTCTGTTATAATGCACAACATGGGAAAAAAACGCTCAACAGATGACACAGATGATGAAAGGCGGCGGCGGCCAAGGCGGCTGGATGACGGCATTTTGCCTAATTTTCGGGATATGATTGAGCAATCCGCCCAAGGGATTCTGGTTCACAGCAATTTTAAACCTCTTTACGCCAACACGGCTTTTGCTGATCTTCTTGGTTTTGAAACGCCGCAGGCTATTACGGATCTTCCCCTTATCCGCTCTCTTTTCCCTCAAGAAAACTGGCCGCAGATTGAGGCGCAATATAACGACTTTATGCGCAGCGACAAAACATCGCAGCATGCGCGCGTGCAGGTGTTGTCGCAAGACGGGCGCGATCTCTGGCTGACCGTGATTGCGCGCAAGATCGACTGGGATGAGCAGCAAGCCGTTCATATCTGCGCTTTTGACATGACGCCCAACATCAAGCTTGAACAGCTTTTGCTTGCCAATGAACAAAAACTGCGCGCCATTTTAGAAATACTTCCCGTTCCTCTTTGCATCACGCGCCGCAGTGATGGGCGGTTTCTTTTTGTCAACCGCAAGCTTTGTTTTCTGCTTCAGCAAAGCGCGGGGCCGCTGCTGCGTTCATGCGCGCAGGATTATCTTGTTGATCCGCAGGAATGGGACAAGCTTCACGCGATGCTGGATCGGGTTTCTGATCTTCATGAAATCGAAGTTAAAGTTCGATCCGCGCTCGGCCATGCCTTTACGGCTGAAGTGGCGGCAATCACCATGAATCATGAAGATCAGCCGGCGCTTTTGATTGCTCTGAATGATGTCTCCGCGCGCAAGAAGCTTGAAGATGAATTGTTCCATCAGGCCAATACCGACCCGCTGACAAGCCTTAGCAACAGGCGCTTTTTTATGATTCAGGCCGAACAGGAAATAAGGCGCGCGCGGCGTTTTTCGCGCGATCTTTCCCTGATTATGGTTGATTTGGATCACTTTAAAAATGTCAATGACACCTATGGGCATGCCACAGGCGACCGCGCGCTTGAAACGCTGGTTCGCGCCAGTTTCAAATCCTTGCGTGAATCCGATATTATGGGCCGTTTGGGCGGTGAAGAGTTTGCGATCATCCTTCCCGAAACTTCTTTGGAAGCGGCCAAAGATGTGGCTTTGCGTCTTTTAGCGCATGTCGCGCAAACGGAAGTGCCTTCTGAAAAGGGAGCGTTTCACATGACCACAAGCCTTGGCGTCAGCGCCCTGCGCCCGACCGACACCGGCATTGACGACCTGCTCAACCGCGCCGACGACGCCCTTTTCGCCGCCAAACGCGAAGGCCGCAACCGCGTTGAAGTGCTGGCGTAGGTTTTTATAATGACTCTCACCACACGCCCCTTGTTTCCAACAGATGCTGCCGCGCTTGACGCTTTTTTGGCGCCATGCACGGTGATGGCTGATATTATACGCGCGGAAGCTCAGGTTGCCGGACTTGTTTATGAAGGCAGGCCGCTTGAGGCTGAATATTTCGGCGCGTTTGAAGGGCAGCGGCTTGTCGGGGTTTTGTCCTATTCATGGGCCAATAAGATTCGTATTTATGCGGAAAATCCGGATAGTTTGCCGCTTTTGGCGCAAGCGGCACGGACGGCTATTGTCAAACGGGGCGGTTTGCTTGAAGCTGTTGACGGTCCTACACTGCATGTGGATGCTGTTATCGCGGCTCTTGCGTTGCCGCCGGACGTGTTTCGCGGGTACAGAGAGGGCGGTAATTTCCGTCTTGATCTTGAGAATCTACGGCTGCCAGCTTTGCCGGAAGATCCTTCTTTGCGGCTTGCCGAAGAAAAAGACCGTGCTTTGCTGATTGATGGACGCATGGCTTTTAACATGGAAACCAAAAATGTTACGTCGACGCCGGAGATAAAAGCTTCGATCGAGAAGGAAGTTGATCTTCGGTTAAAGAACGGATGGACCTTTATGCTGGAGAAAGCGGGCGCTCTTGTTTCCTTCTGCGGCATTGAAAGCTGCGTTTCTGGCGTGGTGATTATAGGCCCTGTCTTTACGTTCATGGATCTGCGCAATCAAGGTTATGGGCGAGCGGTGGCGGGATATGGCCTTAAAACCTTGATGCAGGAATATCCTGATTTGCGCACCGCCGTACTTTCCGCCTCGCGCCCTGATGCCATTCGGACTTATGAATCTCTTGGTTTTCGGCGCACTGCGGACTGGTGTTCTGCGATCTTGAAAGAAGGCTCATTCTTTTTGTCATCCTCGGGGCTTGCACAGCAAGAACCCGGGGATCTGACGTTAGGCTAACGTCAGATCCCCGGCTCAACCGCTTCGCGGTTGCCCGAGGATGACAAGAGAGGGGAGCGAACCGAAGCCGACTTTAGTTGCCCGCAGGCGGCCATGATGTCGCGGCCTCTTGGGGAGCGGACGGGGCTGGCGTAGCCTTGGGCGTTGAGGTAATCGCCGAAAGTCTGCATGGTTTTTTCATCTGAACCCTCATAAGGGCTTCCGGGCCAGTTGTTGTAGGGGAGAAGATTGATCTTCGCCGGAATGCCGCGCAAAAGCTTTACCAGCGCGCGGGCGTCTTCCATGCTGTCATTGATGCCTTTGAGCATGACATATTCAAAGGTGATCCGCCGCGCGTTGCTGGCCGCGGGGTAATTTCTGCATGCCTGCAAAAGATCCTTGATCGGATATTTTTTGTTCAGCGGCACAAGCCGGCTGCGCACTTCATCCGAAACCGCGTGAAGGCTGATCGCAAGATTTACGCCAAGCTCACGCCCGCAACGCTCCATCATCGGCACAACGCCCGAGGTGGAAAGCGTGATTTTGCGCCGCCCCAAAGCAAGACCACTGTCATTCATAATGATTTTCAGCGCTTTGGCGACATTGTCGTAATTGAAAAGCGGCTCGCCCATCCCCATCAAGACAAGGTTTGAGAGTTTTCTTTTTTCAAGCGCGGGCACTTTCCAGTCTTTAAGCTCATCACGCGCGATCATCACCTGCATGACGATCTCAGCCGCAGAAAGATTTCTTACAAGGCGCATGGTTCCCGTATGGCAAAAAGTGCAGCTGTTGGTGCAGCCGACCTGACAAGAAACGCATAAAGCGCCGCGGTCTTCTTCGGGAATATAGACCATCTCGATCTCATGTCCGTCCTCCATCGCCAAAAGCCATTTGCATGATCCGTCCACGGATTTTTGCATGGCTTTGATTTCGGGCCTTCCTATAAAAAAATGATCCGCAAGTTTCTGGCGGACGGGCCGCGCAAGGGTTGTCATCTGCTCAAAATCACGAAGGCCGTGGCAATAAAGCGCCGTCCAAATCTGTTTGGCGCGAAAGCTTTCCAGATCCAGCGCTTTGATCGCTTTTTGTATTTCTTCAAGCGTCAGGCCGACCAGATTAAGGGGGCCGTCTTGGGGCGCTTGCGGCGGGGCGAAGCGCGCGGCGTGGCCTTCGATATTGTGCGTGTCCATCGTCATAAGGGTTTTTCTATGCCTTTTTAAACGGGCTTTTGTCAAAACTTACGTTTTATTTGCCCGAAGATGTAAGTTTTTCAAAGGGAACCGCGCAGGCCTGCGAGATCGCCTCATAGGCTTTGGCGCTGCCTTTAAGATTGACGGCGTCAGCGATACGCTCACCCTGAGCGCTCATCCCCCAAAAGGTGGCGCGGGCGGCCCGCCTTAGCGCATTTGTCAAAGCCTGATCTGTCGCCGGATCACGCGCCCATGCGGCATTGCCTTGCGTGAAAAGACTGAACTCTTGCCCGTCAGCTTTGACGATAAGATCGCTTGCGCTTTTGTAGCGCAGGCCGGCTGTGTAGCTGACAACATTCACAGCCTTTTCAGCCGGACGGTGGGCGATCATCAAAACAACCTGCCCGCGGCGAGTTTTGTTGCCCTCTTTGCTCGGCGGCGGGGCGGTGATTGACATATAACAAACAAGCCCCTGACTTTCGCGCATTTTATAGGTTTCCCAATAGCCGAATGTCCCCAGCGACTCGGGCTGGGGTTGAGCTTGCGCTGGGTGGGGCGCAAGCAACAGGGCAAACGCCATCAAAGCCATTTTCTTCATCATGCGCTTTAGAATAAAAAGAATAAGAGCATTTGGCAAATATTAGTTGAGTTCGAACGGGGGGTAAGATAGGGTTTTCAGGCGGATTTACAGGGAGAGGGCTATGGCGGAAAAGGTGAAGGGGATAATGAAGCGCTTGGGCAGGGCGTTTTTCTATGTTCTGGGTATCTGGATAGTTACGTTAGCCGTGTTGATTTCTCCTGGTATTCTTTATCTCTTTACGGATTTGTTTTCTGAGATTTTTCATGGTTGTGCTTGCCCGGCAAGATCAATAGTCTGGGGTTCCAACCCTGTTTCGTTCTTGGCTCACCACTGTTGTCCTCCCACTAGCGATAGAATCCTTCCAACAGTTTTTTTGTATTTTTCTTGGCTTTTCTTCTTTCTCATCGGTGTATGGGGCATATGTTATGCTCGGACTGGCAATAGTGTTTTTCCACCTTTTTCACCACTCTTTGGAAATATTTTGTATTATTTTCATTTAGCTCTTTTTCTTTCCGTGTTTATAACACCGGATTCGTTTACAGGGAAGTATAATATACAGGATCTTCCGTTTCTTTTCATCGTTCCCATCATCATCGGGCTTCTCGGTTATGGGCTGCGCTGCATCCTGACAAGAAGCAGTCCTCTGCGATTTAGAAAGCTAAATATTGCGTTGCTTGTATTGGCTTTGGTCGTGCCTTTCGTTTTCATCATCTTTGTTTTATCGCGTTCTGTGGAGAAAACTCCGATTCCGGAAAATTGCCAATTCAGCGGTGCAACCCTTGAATGTTATCCTCGGGGTGTGCTGAGCAAGAAGACGGGAGCTAACGTCAGATCCCCTGCTCAACCGCTTCGCGATTGACCGAGGATGACGAGGGATATAGGGCTGGCTCTTTAACGCGGCAGCACGTCCATCAAGAGATCCTGATCGTAAGTCCGGATTGGCGTTTGTTTGGGCGGCGTTGTGGGTTTTGGTGGTTTTTTGATTTCCGGTTTCTGCGGCGGTTCCTGCGGCAATGTGGCGGGTTGCTCTATAGTCAAAAGAACATCTTTATCTTCCAACAATCCCGGGCGGGCGATGAGGGGCTGGAGCACGGGCGCAAGGGATTTCAGCATTTGTGAGGACAGGGCGCTTGTGAACTTATAATCGCCAGCTTTTGGGCCGGCCACATGTGCGGTGATTGTGCCGAAAAAGCGGTCGCCGATAAAAAACACCAGCGTGGCCGTGCGGTTGACCACGCGCGAGGAAATCAGCCTGTGCCCGGGGCCGTATTCATCATAGCGATGATCGCCTGTTCCTGTTTTTCCGCCGACCACAAGCGGCTGGCCTTTTTCATTGGTATAGACTCCATAAAGCCGCCGCGCCGTGCCGCTTTGGACGACCTCCATCATCACGCGCCGCGCCGCGCGCGCCACGGCGGGATCCAAAACGCGCAGGCCTGTTTCTTTGGCGGGGGTGAGGATCGTCTCGTAAGGGGTGTCTTTGGCAAAATGCAAACGCTCAAACTTCATCATGGGCTTGCGCATGCCGTCATTGACGAGGATTCCGACAAACTCCGCCAAAGCGCCCGGGCGGTCGGCTGATGTGCCGATGGATGTGGCAAAGCTCGGCACCAGCCTGTCAAAAGGATAACCAAGCCGCGCCCAGCGCTGCTGGATGCGCGCGAAAGCGTCCAGCTCCAGCAAGATACGAATGCGCGTATCCTGCGCGCCTTTTCTTTTGGGATGAAACAGCCACGCATAGCTTTCAATCCGCACAGGACGGCTGACGGCTAAAATAGCGCTGCGCGTGGCTGCCGGATTTGCGATTTTGTACGAGGCCAGCCAAAGCTCAAGCGGGTTTGTGCCCGTGATATAAGCGCGATCCGACAGATTATAGCGCTCGGGCGGATAATTGTTGAAAAGCGCGCGGAGTTTTTCCTGATCCAGCGTCAGACCGGCCACATCCCGCATATAATGCACAAAGGTTCCGAAAGGCGCCGTAGGATCCACCGCGCGGAACAGGATGGCGCGCGCCGTTGCGCCTCTATGCCCGCGCCGCGCAATGCGCTCGACAATCTGCGCGCGATCAAGGTTGTTATAGTCTTTGACATAACGCCCGAGAAAAACTTGCCCTTCATTGTCGGCATAGCGTTCGAGATATTCGCGCCGCGCGGGATGGTCGGAATCGCTTAAAAGCTCCTGCCTTGTTTGCTGGCCTTGTGCGATGGTGTAGTTGACGATGTCGCGCATCAAACGCACAAAAACAAGATTGATGGAATCGCGCAAGGCCACGCGCAGATCGACAATGCGTCCATTATCCGTTTTTGAAAAGTTGGAAAAAACATGCTGGCCGCCGCCTGTGAAAAAGACCTCCTGCGGGTCAGCTGCGTATTTGCGATCAAGCGCCGCTTCAAGCATATCATCCAAAGACGCTTCGGGATAAGCGGCAAGCCATGTCGTGGCCCAAAGCGTTAAGGCATCCGGCGCTTCGTGCGCCAGTTCCTTGAGATCCTCGATTGAAAGCCCTGCATAGCGGCGGTGGAGTTCGCCGATAATTTCAAGATAAGTAACAAGCGTGCGCAGTTTGGCGGTGGAGCCGAGATCCAGCTTGGCCCCGTCATTCATATCCAAAGGCTCGTCAATATTGTCCGCCTGAAGCCGCAGCAAATTGCCGGCATCGCCCTTTTCATAAAGCAAAACGCTCCAGCGAACCTGACTTATATCGCTTTCCGGCTGCAAAAGTTGGTGGCCGTAAAGGCCGATGCGCTCCACATGTTCGGGGTTGCTCATATTTTTAAGAAAAATGATAAGTTCTTTTTGAACCTTCTGATCCAGCGTGCTGTCGGCTGTCAGATCCAGCCGGTCAAGCGCATAAAGATTGGCAACGCCCAATGTTTTGAGAAGCTGCGCGCGCAGGGCATTGGGCGCTTTTTGGTCGAGGAAAGAAACCGGCTGCATGGCCGGCGGATTGGGCAAAAAGCGAAATCTTGCGCTGCGCGAGGCATCGCGCAGAACCGGCGAAATCACACCGCCTTTTAAAAGATTGTCCAAAGTCTGATCCGTCAAAACATCCAAAGCCGCGCGGTCGGTTAAAAGATAATAGCTCGGGCGGCGTTGCGCGAGAATAAGGCCGAGCACATCGCGGTAAAGCGTGGCTTTGGCGCGCAACGATTCAGGGTCGCTTTCAGGCAGATTCAAAGCCGCCGTTATTGTCGCAATATCATGCCCGAACCAAGTCCAAAGCCCGTCGCCTATGGCGTGAATCTCGCCGAAGTTCTGCCGCGCGCTTAAAGGGGTGCTGTTGAGGTAATCCAGAATTATTTTTTTGCGCGCCTCCCTTGTGTCCTCGCCATCCTGATAAACGCGCAGGCTGGCGGAAACGATCTGGCGGATTTTTTCAAAAATATCTCTGGTCTGTCCCCCGGGCGAAAAGCGGAACTTTTCAATCTGTGTGGCAAGCGTGCTTCCGCCGCCAAAGTTGATGTGAGGCATAAAATACCGCAGCCCCTGTCCGAAAGCCGCGTAAAAGAAACGGCTCCATTCAATGGCGGGATTGTGGCTGAACGCGCCGTCTTTCAGAACTTCGCGGTCTTCAATGAACAAAAGCGTATCAATAAGAAGCGGCGGGACGCTTTCAAATGTCGGAAAAACATGCGCGGGAAATTGCGCGCTGTAAAGCAGATGGCCGCTGCGATCCTTGATCGTCAGGCCGGTGACGGTTTTGGGGCGGTAAATGGGGTAAAAACCTTCGGCAATCACGCGGTCATACATGGGTGACGCGCGCATTTGCGCAGCGATGCTGTAGCCTTCTTTCTCAAGCGCCTTGAAAAAAGCGGGAAGACCGCTATAGCCCAGACGCTGGTTGTAGGGGCCGAATGCAGGAATATAATGGCCGGGCGTCTTGCCTTCCTTCATTTCAAAGGTGATGTCTTTGGCGATACGAGAAAGATAATGCGCCTGAAGTCTGGATGTTTTAATTTCCTCGGCGCAAAAAGATCCTATCACGCCGCCAAAACCGAACATCATGACAAAAAGAATCAAAAGGATCGCGCCGGGCATGCGCATGCGATAAGGCTTGTAGGGCTTTTTTTTGCGCGTTGTTTTTGAAGATGCCTTGGGACGCCGCGCGGGTGGAGCAACTGCCTTTTTTTTATGGCGCGGCGGCGACATGGTGTTTTGTCCCCTTATAAGAGGTTTTTCAGCGAGGCCATCAGCTGATCGCGCGGGATTTCCGTTTGTGTTTTGCTGTTCATGTCCCGAAGTTGCACAATGTTTTTTTGCTTTTCTTCCGCGCCCAGCAAAAGAACAAAGGGGATTTCTTTTTTGGCGGCGTATTTCATTTGCTTTTCAAGCTTGGCGTCTTCGAGATAGGTTTCGACAGTGAAGCCCTGCGCGCGCAATGTTTTGGCAAGCACCAGCGTATCGGCGCGAAGATCGGGGGCCAAAAGCGGAATAAAAATCTGCACGGTTGCAGGCGCGGTCGGCAGAAGATTTAATTCTTCCAAAATCTCATAAAGCCGCGTTAAACCGATTGAGATCCCCACGCCGGGCAGTTTTGAGCGCGTATAAAGCGAGGCCAGATTTTCATAACGCCCGCCCGAGCAGATGGAGCCTATCTTAGGCGCTTTATCAAGCAGCGTTTCATAAACCGTGCCTGTGTAATAATCGAGACCCCGCGCGATGCCCAGATTAATGCGCGTAAACTTTTCCGCCACGCCAAGGGCGCGCAGCGATTGCACCATCAAAGCAAGCGCGGCCACGCCTTCCTCAAAAAGCGGCTCTTTGATCTCCATGGCGCGGAGCTTTTCGAGAACTTCGTCCTTTGAGCCTTGATAAGAAAGCAGAGCCAAAAGCTTTTCGATGTTTTCGCGCGTGAGGCCCAGTTTTTGCAGGGCTTGCGCGACATTGTCATCGCCGATTTTATCGCGCTTGTCGATCTCGCGCAAAATCAGTTTTTTCGTCTCATCATCACGAACGCCCATAGCGTTCAAAAGCCCTTGCAGGACTTTGCGGTTGTTGAAATGGATCGTAAAATCTTCAAGCCCCAGCGCTGTGAAAATCTCAACAATAATGGCCGGCATTTCGGCGTCATAGCCGGCATCCAATTTATCCTTGCCGATGACGTCAATGTCGCATTGATAAAACTCCCGCGCGCGGCCTTTTTGCGGACGCTCGCCGCGATAGACGCGCTGGATCTGATAGCGCCGGAAAGGAAAGGCAAGTTCGCGTTCATGCTGCGCCACATAGCGCGCAAGCGGCACCGTCAGATCAAAACGCAGCGCAAGATCAGCCTCCTGCCCCTGCTTTTGCGCGCCGGTGGATTGAACCAGATAAACCTGCTGCTCGGTTTCACCGCCTGATTTGGTCAAGAGCATATCTTTGATCTCGAAAACCGGCGTTTCGATTCCTATAAAGCCGAACTTTTCATAGTTTTTGCGAATCACATCCAGCATATATTGATGCACCTGCTGATCCTGCGGCAAAAGCTCCAAGGTTCCGGCAGGTGTACGCGGTTGAATAAAGGCCATTTTTTAAACTTTCCGTCCCGCATTGTTTTGTTGAGATTCTTCTTTATAACGCCTTCGCCGCGCGTAAAAAAGCCTCTCTTTATCGCAAGCAGCTTATGGTATAGGCTGAAACTATGATTCTGACCCTTCCCCGCCCTGATGACTGGCATGTCCATTTACGCGATGGGGCTATTTTAAGGGCCGTTTTGCCCTATACCGCCCGCGCCTTTGCCCGCGCTCTTGTGATGCCCAATCTTCACACGCCTATTACATCCGCAGCGCTGGCGCGGGCTTATCGTGACTGCATTTTGTCCTCGCTGCCTGAAAATTGCGATTTCACGCCGCTGATGACGCTTTACCTTACCGATCACACAAATGCTGATGATCTGGCGCAAGGCTTTCAAAATGGTGATCTTTTTGCGGCCAAGCTTTATCCCCAAGGGGCCACGACCAATGCCCAGCATGGGGTCAGCCGGTTTGAGGCCTTAATTGCCGTCTTTGAGCGCATGGAAAAAATCGGTATGCCTCTTTCGATCCATGGCGAGGTGGCGGATCCGGCAGTCGATTTCTTTGACCGCGAGGCTGTTTTTGTCGATAAAATCCTGATCCCGCTGCGCAAGCAATTTCCCGCGCTTAAAATCATTTTGGAGCATGTCACAACCCGCCATGCCGTCAATTATGTTCAAGAGGCAGGGGCAGACCTTGCCGCCACCATCACCTGCCATCATATCACGCTCAGCCGCAACGCCATTTTTGAAGGCGGGCTCAAGCCTCATCATTTTTGCCTGCCCGTTTTGAAAAGGGAAGAAGATCGCCTGGCCGTCCTCAAGGCCGCCACTTCCGGCGCGAGTCAGTTTTTTGCCGGCACCGACAGCGCCCCGCATCCGCGCGCGGCCAAAGAAAGCTCTTCCGGCGCGGGCGGTATTTTTTCAGCGCCGCATGCTTTGGGGCTTTACGCGCAAGCTTTTGAAAAAGAAGGCGCCCTTGACAAGCTTGCCGCCTTTCTTAGCCATAACGGCGCAGCTTTTTACGGCGTTGCACCCAATACGGGCACGATAACGCTTGAAAAGACAGATGAGTCCCCTGCCCCTTTTAAGCCGATCTTAACGGACGAGGGCGCAGAAATTATAAGCTTTCCTTTGACGCAGCCGCCCCTCTGGCGGCTTGTAGAGCCTTCATCTTCCTGTTAAGGTTTTTCACTCATGTCTGCACCGCTTCATCAGCTTCCCTTTGTCAATCTCTATGTCCGGTTGGATCAGCCGGACACGCCCCTTTACCGCTCGCAAGAGCAGGGGCAAACCATGGTCAACCAGATCGTGCCTGAGGCATTCTGGCCTGTGGTGGAGCAGTTCGGCGTGAATGTGCGCGCCACGCTGAAAGACAGCAATGAAGGCGCCATGACCGTGGATGGCGTGCGCATGATTGTCATGCAGCAAAAAATGGCGGACGGCTCCGTCTGGGCCTGCGCCCAACGTATTAATGCCGAGCTTATGAAGTTTCAGAATCTCGGTTTTGCGCCTCATATCCTCAACCATATCGGTTCATTGGGGGAACGCGCGGGGCTGATTGTGATTTCTGGCTCATCAGGACAAGGCAAAACCACCACGGCGGCGGCTTTGCTGGTGCATTTTCTGGAAACTTACGGCGGTCTTGCTTTTACGGTGGAAAGCCCGATTGAATATATTCTCAAAGGCCGCCATGGCACGCTCGGGCAATGTTTTCAGCTTGAAGTGAACGGGGCCGAGGCCTGGGCGGATATGATCGAGCATGCCGCACGCTGGAATCCGCGTTATCTTTTTGTCGGCAATGTCCGCACGCCTGAAGCCGCCAAACAGCTTATTCAGGCCGCCGCAACAGGGCACACTGTGATTACAACCATTCACGGCAGCACGCCTGAAGAGGCTTTGACCTCCCTGCTCTATCTGGCTGAACCGGCCATGGGCGCGGGGACGCGCGATATTCTGGGCGGCGCGATGACCGCGCTGATCCACCAGACGCTGAAAGAAGACGGCCCCTTTGTGCATTACCTCTTTACGGAAGAAGGCGCAGCCGCAGATCCCGTGCGCGCGCTGATCCGCGAAAATAAAATCGGCATGATGTCAACTTACATCGACCGCGTCGCCGCGCGTCTTGCCCACCAGATGCCGAAATCTCCTCCACCCGCGATGCAGCAGCCTCGTCCTCCGCTGCCGCCGCTGCCACCCATTCGCAAGTGATCTGTCCTGAAAGGCCTTGACGTGATGTTTGATGAAACTGTGAAAAAAAATCAGGGGCCTGTGAAGCTGTCTGATCTTTCTTTTATGGATCTTTATTTGCGCATTGACCAGCCCGGGCAAGCGCGCTACCGCACGCCGGTGCGTGATCACACCAATAACTGGACTCGCCCCGTTCCGCCTGAATATATGGAAGAGGTGGAAAAAGTCGCCTCGCTCCTGCGCGGGCAAATTGAAAATCCTGACACGTCTTTTGAATATGGCGGGCAGCGTTTCCGTCTTTCCTACCAGCGTCTGGCCAACAGCGAAGACTGGGTCTGTTTGCGCTATATCAACACCAAAGTGCCACGGCTTGAGGATCTTTCTTTTGCGCCCCATATCTGCACGCATCTGCGGCGTCTTGGCACGCGCGACGGGTTGATTGTGATTTCAGGGGCCACGGGTCAGGGTAAGACCACCACGGCGTTCGGTCTTTTGAATGATTTTATGGTCGCTTTCGGCGGAGTCGGCATCACGGTGGAAGATCCTGTTGAATATGCTCTGGGCGGTGCTGTGGGTGAATATGGCTATTGCTATCAGGTTCAGGTCAACAAGGATGAAGACTGGGCCTCGCCCTTGAAACGCGCTTTGCGCTGGACGCCACGGTTTCTTTTGGTGGGTGAGGTTCGCTCGCCCCGCGCGGCGGAACAAATCCTGCGCGCTTCAACAACAGGACATCTTGTCATCACCACCATCCATGCCGGATCTATTGAGGAAAGCCTGATGGGCCTTGTGCATCTGGCGGAACAGGCCATGGGGGCTTCAACGGCCAATTTTTTGCTGGCGCAGGGCTTGACGGGGGCCATGCACCAGACGCTCAACACATCGGGGCCGTTTTTGCGCTATATCGTCACCGAGGAAGGCAATAACGGCGATCCCATCCGCGCGCTGATCCGCGAAAACCGTGTCGGGATGATTAATTCCTATATCGACAAGCAAATCGCGCGGATGAACACCATCCAAAGCAACAACACGCTCTCCAAGCCGCCGAAAAAGGCTTATTAGCGAATAAAACCCAAAAAAACTGTCATTGCGAGGAAAGCCGCCGAAGGCGGCTTGACGCGGCAATCTCGGCAACATGGTTAACGAGATTGCCGCGTCAGGCCTTGGGGCTTTCCTCGCGGGTGACATATAAATTGCTTTCAATTTTCTAGGAAAGTTTGTAGGGTTGAGGGATGAAACTTTCTATATCTTCCAACGCAAATCCGCCCAATTTGTTGAACCCGTTTCGGGATATTAAAATCATCGAGCCGTCCGCCGAAAGTGATGAAAGACGCGCCACGGCCAAGGTCAAGGGCGGTTATGATATTGAAGAGGTTGCGCGGGCGGCGCTTTGTCTTATGCCTTCCGCGCAGGTTGCGCGTGTTGATTTTTTCCTGCGCGGGGTTGACGCGCCTGTTACGGTAAAGGTTTTGGATACGCTGAAAACCGTCAAAGCGGCAGCTGTACAAAATATTGTCGCGGCCACGCCCCTTAAACTTAAAGATCCCGACGCATGGCGTACAATTGTCGATGTTTGTGGGGACTCTTTTTTTGAGAAAAGAATGATTGATTTTACCGCGCGTTGGGCAAAATTGATGCAATATGAAATTGAAGTTAACGGCAAACCATTAGAGCAAATTGCGGACAAGGCTTTTGATCTTGCCAATGATAATCCAAGGGGTCGTTTTATGTATGGTGATGCCCCTGCCTTTACTTTGCTGCAAACATGGGTCTATGACGATGAGTTAGGCGCGTGGATGCTTGGCGGGCCATTGGCCCCCTCACGAAATCCCCGCACGCAGCAGGTCATGAATATGCAGGATCCCCACCGGTATATTTTGTGAGTCCACAACAAACACCTGCGTGCGCTTTTTTTCGTTCAGGATATTAAGCGCTTCAACCGCCATCAGGCGTGGGGCCACGGTCATGGGATGGCGCGTCATCAGGCTGGCGGCGGTTTTTTGCACAAGATCCTTGCTCATATGCCGCCGGAGATCGCCATCTGTAATGATGCCTTCAAGATGGCCCGTTTCATCCACAACGCCCGCACAGCCAAAGCCTTTTTCCGTCATCACAACCAGAACATGGTCCATTGTGTCTGTTTTCTTTACAAGCGGCAGGGACTCGCGCGGGTGCATGATTTCCTCAACCCGCAGCAAAGCGCGGCCCAATTTGCCGCCCGGGTGAAAGTTTTTGAAATCTTCAGGCGAAAAGCCGCGACTTTCAAAGACAGCCACGGCCAAAGCGTCACCAAGCGCCAGCGTCATGGTTGTTGATGTCGTCGGCGCAAGACCTCCTGCGCCGACTTCCGGTTCCTTGGGCAAAAGCAAAATAATATCGCCGGCCACCGCAAGCGTGCTTTCATGGCCGCTTGTGATCGCAATCAGCGGAATAGAAAATCTCCGGCTGTAGTGCAAAATAGCGGCCAATTCTGCCGCCTCGCCGCTGTTGGAAATCGCTATGACAACATCGCCTTTGACGATCATGCCAAGATCGCCATGCCCTGCCTCCCCGGGATGCACAAAATGCGAAGGCTGTCCTGTCGAGGCCAAAGTCGCCGCAATCTTGCGCGCGATATGGCCGCTTTTGCCCATGCCCGTGACAATCACGCGGCCATTGCAATCGATAATTAACCGCACGGCTTTGACAAAGCTGTCATCCAAAAGCTGCGCCTGACGGCTTAAAGCTTCGCTTTCCTGTAAAAGAACCTTGCGGCCTCTTTCTAAAATATCGAGATCATGGGTCACGGGCAGCCTCCTGTTGCTCTCTTATAGGGCCACATCGTGTTTTTTCTCAAGCGGTTTTTGCACTTTTTTCCTGCATCCAAAGCTGCAAGCGTTTGTAATCATTGCTGATCGTTATCTTATCCACCAGACGCAGCAGGATGGGAAAGCCAAGGCCGCCCGGGATTTCCGCCGTGCATTCCCTGATCTGTCCGGCCCGCGCTAAAGAAAGCACAATCCCGACCCGCATCTGCATGGCAGGAATCTGATAAAAAGACAGAAGCAGGACTGAGCCTCTTTTGCGCGCGTGAAAGCCTAAAATCTCGGCCTGACCGTGCAAAACGGCGTTGGCGATGCATTCGGCCAGAATCAGGAATAAATCCGTCTCATCGATCAAGCCTTGCGGAAAGCTTTGCAGCACGCGGTCAATGGTCGCCGGATCCCACAAAGCCTGCTTATCGAAAAGAGCTTTGTAAAATGTATCCGGATGCTCCATGGCTTTGATGGCCGGAGCGTAGTCTTCACCTTTGAGAAGACCGAACTTTTTGATGGCGGGTTCATTCATGACTTTTATGTCCTTATTTCTGCAATACGGCCAAGTTCAACAATGTCGAAAAGCTTCATAAGATCCTGATTGGGCTTTTCAACGATAAAGGTTCCGCCTTTGTCGCGCACGCGCCTTAAAATGCGGATCAGAACGCCAAGCCAGTGACTGTCCATGCGCGTGACATTCTCAAAGTTCAGACGTACGATCTTTATTTCTCCTTTATCGACCATGGTCGTGATTTGTTTGACGAGATGCTCGCCTTCCTTGTGATGATGAAAAGTCAGAACGCCTGTAAGATTCACAACAAGATCATCATCCTTGCGTTGAAATTCAAATCCCATCGGTAAACCTCCTTTGAAGTGTGATTAAGGTCATGTCGTCAATGATGTCGCCCTTGGGCGCCAGAGTTTCGGCCAGAAAAGGCGCACCAAGATCGGCATGAAGAAGTATATCTTCAGGGGTGCGTATGATGCTTTCCGACCAGCCGTCGCTGTAAAGAACCAGCGTATCGCCCTTGGCCATGGTGATGCTTTGCGTTTCAACCTGCACAGCGCCGGACCCCAAAGGAAGGCCGCGCGTTTTCATCACATGCACTTTCTGGCCCGTAATGTGGAAAGGATAAGGAATGGCAGAGCCGGCATAAAGCACCTGCCCCGTTTTTTTATGAAAAGTAAGCGCGCAAGCGCCGGCAAAAAGCTGGCCATAAGAAATCTTGGCCATGGCCGCATCCAGCTTGCCAAGAAAAATCCCGGGATCATAAAGATCCTCCATATATTCCTGAACAAGACAATCCACGCGCAGCGTATTGATGGCGCCTGCAAGACCGTGCGCGCTGGCATCCACCAGCACAAGCCCAAGCAGGTCATCGGAAAGCGCGCGCAGAGTCCAAAGATCGCCGCCGATCTCGTCATGCGGTCTGTAAACGGAAGAAATGCTGACGCCGTAATCATACGCAAGCGCTTCAATCGTCTCGGACGAGGGCAGCACCGCATCCAGAAAAGTATGCGTGATTTCGATATGCGCCTGAATCCTTTTGCGGAAATCAAACAAAACCCGCGCGGCGATGGCTGAACGCAAATGCGCCGTAATGCGCGCTTTAAGCTCGGCCAGATGAAAAGGACGGGTGATGACGTCCGTGGCGCCGGAATTAAAGCAGCGCACATGATCCTCTTCGCTCTGCATGCTGGTCTGCACCAGAATCGAAAGCCGGTCAAAGACAGGGTCTTTGCGCAGGCGCTTCATCAGCTCAAGCCCGTCCATGCGCGGCATGCGCACATCAAGCAAAATCAGATCCGGCTGAAAGCGCGTGATGATCTCATAAGCGACATTGCCATCTTCGGCCTCGTCAATAATGCCTATGCCGAGCTTCTCGCATAAGTTGCGCAGCAACACGCGGTTGGTCGGGTCGTCATCCACAATAACGACATGGCCGCGCGCAAACTCAGGCAAGGATTTTTGGGGCGATAAAGCGTCTTGGGACACGCGCGAAAACCTTTTTCTTATTGTTTTTGTTTCGGTTATTTAGAATTAGCGCCAAAAGCGCGGGCCGTCAACCCACGTTACAGGCTTGATGGTTAACAAAAAACTGCCTTGGCGCATACCCACGCAGGGGAAAGGCAAGTTATTGAAGGATATACACGCAAAGCGTGTTTTTTCGCGCGGGGCATGAAACTGTTTCCCTTTCATTGCCAGAGGGGTGTTTTTTCTATAAGGTGCCGGTCATTACCTTAGATTTTAGGGGTTTTCACACCATCAAAGGATTTTTTTATGGCTCAGGAAAAACAAGGAAAACGCCTTCCTTCCTCATGGCCGCGCGCCAAAAGCGTCTATGATGATGCGCAGGCCTATCACAGCGACCTGTCGCAAGCGCCTGTTTATGTGAATGCGCGTGAGCTGACGTCCATCCATGCGCTGGCGGCCTATGTGGCCCACCGGCAAAGCGCCCTTCCCGAGACGGTGCAGGCGATCGTTGAAACACGTTTCGGCATCGAAAATCTGGAAAAACTCCGCAGCACGGATTACATGCACGCGGTTGAGTATTTGATAGACTTGAAATTGGAAGATGTTTTGAATTAGAGTGTGGATTACTCCACCCTTTTTTCCTTTCTCCATGATCTTTGTGCGTTCGAAAAAAAATCTGGAGCCTTCGCGGGCGCCTATGTTCTGGCCTCATGACTGGGCGCTCGGCGGGGTAGGGTTTTTGACGCTTCTGGCCGCCGTGGCGACTGTGGGGTTTGCCTTTGCAGCGCTGCAAGCGTGGCTGGCGCAAAAAGGCGTTGTGGATCTTATGGAGCGCCTTGGCTTCCTTTCCGCAATTTTGACGGCGACTCCCTTTCTGCTTTTGATTTCAGGCAGCACGGTGACGCTTTTAATGGTTTATTACCTTTACCGCGTCCGCTCAAAATCGGGGGAAATCACGACCCTTGCCCTTTCTCTGCGCAAGGCCAACAGCGAGCTCAGCCGCCGCGTAAATGAAGAAAAAATGATGGCGCATGCCTTGCGGGAGAGTGAGCAGAAATACCGCGCTATTTTTGAAAATGCCGGCATCGGAATCTGCCAGATCGCCTTGACGGGCGAGTGGACGAACGCCAACAAGACCATGGCTTTGATGCTGGGGTACGATACGGTGCAGGATCTTCTTTTGGCGCAGCCTGATCTGCATGGGCGGCTTTTCGTTGACCGCGCGATTCGCAAAAGCTGGTTTGAAAGTTTAAAGCAGGGCAATCAGCAAAGGCAGGAAACATCTCTTTCAGACAAGGAAGGCAGGCAGATCTGGGTGGTGATGACGGGCCATGCCGTGCGCGATCCGATGGGCGATATTGTTCACTATGAATGCACATTTTCCGATATTACCGAGCGCGTTCACGCTGAAGCTGAAATGCTGCAGACCAAGGAACAGGCTGATTTCGCCAACCGCAGCAAATCCGAGTTTCTGGCCAATATGAGTCACGAGCTGCGTACGCCTTTGAACGCTATCATCGGTTTTTCCGAGATTATCCGCGACCAGCTTTTCGGCGCTGTCGGTCAGCCGCAATATGTCGAATATGCCGGTGATATTCATGACAGCGGGCAGCTTCTTTTGTCTTTGATTAACGATATTCTCGATATGTCCAAGATTGAAGCCGGCAAGCGCGAGCTTGCCGAAAGCGTGCTTGAGGTTGATGCGCTTGTTCATGCGGTTTTCCGTCTGGTCGCCGCGCGCGCCAAGCAAGGCAAGATCAAGCTTTCCGTGGAGGTCGCCCCCGACATCCCCCATATCCGTGTCGAAGAGCGCGCCGTCAAACAGATTTTAACCAATCTCCTGACCAATGCCATCAAGTTTACGCCCGAAGGCGGACAGGTTTTTCTTACCGCCCTGCACGACCCGTCCGGCACGATTAAAATCGTGGTGCGCGACACCGGAATCGGGATGAAGCCCGAGGAGATTCCTATCGCTCTGGCCCCCTTCGGCCAGATTGAAAGCGCACTCAGCCGCAAAAATCAGGGGACAGGCCTTGGCCTTCCCCTTACCCGCGCGCTGACCGAGCTCCATGGCGGCACACTCACCATCGAAAGCACCTATGGCAAAGGCACGACTGTGACCGCGACCTTCCCTAAAAACCGCGTGGTTAACCGGATGGACACAAAGGCCTCGCGCGCGGCGGCGACATCTTAAAAATCTTTATTTTTTCTCAACCCCTTCCATGCTAGAGCTTGGCGCTATGGAATGGAATGATGACGGGCTGATTCTGGCGGCGCAGACTCATGGCGAGCATGCGGCGTTGGTGCATGTGATGACGGCGCAGCATGGCTGCTATGCCGGTCTTGTCCCGGGCGGGCAAGGCAGCAGGATGCAGCCTGTCCTCCAAACGGGCAATCATGTCAAACTCCGCTGGCGCGCGCGGCTGGCTGAGCATCTGGGGACTTATCAGATGGAGCTTGCCACGCCCTTTGCGGCGCGCTGGCTTGATAATACCGAGGTGCTGGCGCTTATCAACAGCGCGGCTGCCGTCACGCAGATCAGCGCAGCGGAGCGCCAGCCTATGCAGATGCTTTATGATGCGCTGGCGGCGCTGCTGTCTTTGGAAGATCAGACCTTATGGGCGCCGGCTTATGTCTCGTTTGAAATCGGGCTTTTGCACGTGCTTGGTTACGGGATGGATTTCAGCTGCTGCGCCGTCACGGGCGCGCAAAAGGATTTGACCCATGTCAGCCCCCGCACCGGACGCGCGGTGAGCCGAGAAACCGCCATGCCTTATCAAGACCGGCTTTTGCCTTTACCCTCCTTTTTGTGCGGGACAGGCGTTTGGGATACGGCGGATATTTTAAAAGGCCTTGATTTAACAGGGCACTTTTTAAAACTTTATGTGTTTGCGCATCCCCAGCAGGGTCGTTTGATAGCGGCGGGCGCCTCTATGCCCTTTGCCCGCCAGCGGCTTGTGGATTTTTACAGAAACCGCCTTGAAAAAGAGGCTTCAGAGATTGCGCAGGCGTCTAAGGCGGCCTAAGTTTTCTGGAAAGCGAATCAATAGTTTTCGGGATTGTTTAACGACTATGTCAAAGCGTAACACAAAAATTGACGCGCCGCTGCCGCCTGTTCATGACACCAGACTTTATGATGCTTTGGGGTCGCGTTATCTTTCTTATGCGCTTTCGACCATCATGGCGCGTTCACTCCCTGATGTGCGTGACGGGATGAAGCCGGTGCATAGGCGGTTGCTTTACGCCATGCGCGAATTAAAACTGGCCCCCAACCTTCCCCCTAAAAAATCCGCGCGTGTGGTGGGGGATGTGATGGGCAAATATCATCCGCATGGCGATTCTTCGATTTATGATGCGCTTGTGCGGCTTGCGCAGGATTTTAACCAGCGCTACCCGCTGATTGAAGGCCAAGGCAATTTCGGCAATATTGACGGCGACAGCGCCGCCGCCATGCGCTATACCGAGGCGCGCCTGACGGAAGTGGCGCGGCTTTTGCTTGACGGCATTGACGAAGATTCCGTTGATTTCCGTGACACTTATGACGGGGCGGGGCATGAGCCGGTGGTTTTACCTGCGGCCTTTCCCAATCTTCTGGCCAATGGCGCTTCGGGGATTGCCGTGGGGATGGCGACCTTTATCCCGCCTCATAATGTGGCTGAGCTTTGCGATGCCATGCGGCTTTTAATTAAAACGCCCGCAGCCGGTATCGAGCGGCTGGTGAGTTTTGTCCAAGGCCCCGACTTCCCCACGGGCGGCGTTTTGATTGAGCCGCGCGCGGCGATTATCGAGGCCTATAAAACCGGACGCGGCGCGTTCCGCCTTCGCGCCTTGTGGGAAAAAGAAGAGCTTAAAGGCGGCGGCTGGCAAATTGTGGTCACGCAGATCCCTTATCTTGTGCAAAAATCGCGTCTGATTGAAAAAATTGCCGAGCTTTTGACAAACCGCAAATTGCCGCTTTTGGATGATGTGCGCGATGAGTCAGCCAGCGATATACGGCTCGTTCTTGTTCCCAAAACACGCAATGTCGATCCTGATCTTTTGATGGAGCAGCTTTTCCGCCTGACCGATCTTGAAAGCAGGATTTCCCTGAATATGAACGCGCTTGACAAGGATGGCGTGCCGCAAGTGATGGATCTAAGGCAGGCTTTGCAGGCTTATCTCGATCACCGGCAGAATGTTTTGGTAAGACGTTCGACCTTCCGCCTTAAAAAAATTGAAGAGCGGCTTGATATTCTGGCCGGCTATCTTGCGGCCTATCTTAATCTTGACAAAGTCATCAAGATCATCCGCACGCAGGACGAACCCAAGCCTGTTTTGATGAAAAGCTTTTCCCTTAACGACACGCAGGCCGAGGCTATTTTGAATATGCGGCTGCGCGCGTTACGTAAACTTGAGGAAATGGAGATCAAGGGCGAACAAAAAGAACTCGCTTCCCTGCGTCAGGATCTTAAAAAACTTCTGGGCGATGAAGGTTTGCGCTGGCAATATATTGATGAGGAGCTGGGCTTTCTTAAAAAAACTTTCGGAAAAAATACGGCGCTCGGGGCGCGGCGTACTTTGCTGAAAGAGGCTCCCTTGCTTGCGGATGTTTCTTTTGAAGCGCCTGTGACACGCGAAAATATCACCATCGTTCTTTCCGATAAAGGATGGGTGCGCGCCTTGCGCGGCCATGATCTGGACAACGCAACCATCCGCTACAAGGAAGGCGATGAGGAAATGTTTGTCTTTGAAGCGGAGACAACGGACAAGATCCTCCTTTTCGGCAGCAATGGCCGCTTTTATACGCTTTCCGGCGACAAGCTTCCTTCGGGCCGCAGTTTCGGGGAGCCGGTGCGGCTGATGGTGGATCTGCCGCAGGATTCCGAAATCATCGCCATGACGCGCTATGATGCGGATGTGCGCTATATTATCGCCAGCACGGACGGGCGTGGTTTTGTCGTGGAGGCCAAAGATGTTCTGGCCCAGACCCGCGCGGGCAAGCAGATTTTAAATGTCAGCGGCAAAGAAAAAGCCTGCACTTTCGCCCTTCTTGAAGGCGATTCCATCGCCGTGATCGGCACAAACCGCAAGCTTTTGGTGTTTCCGTCTGAACAGCTTCCCGTGATGGCGCGCGGCAAAGGCGTGATTTTGCAGCGCTACAAGGACGGCAAGCTGTCTGACATAAAAAGCTTTAATTTCGCAAACGGCCTAAGCTGGCAGAGCGGCGAGCGCACGCGCACGGAAAAAGATCTGCGCGCATGGCAAGGTGATCGCGCGGGCGCAGGGCGCGTTGTGCCAACCGGCTTTAGCCGCAGCAATCGGTTTGACGGGTGAAATCAGAGGTGCGGCGCGTGTCGATGGCGCGCGCGGTTTTTCCTCGGCGGGGCAATGTGCCCTTTTTCGTCAAAAAACTCTTTTAAATCTTCGGCTGTGCTGCGCGCCGGTTCCCCGCTGCTGATGGCGGCCTCAATGGCAGGAAGCATCTCATTTATGGCATCCTCTTTAAACGCAGCTATTTTTTTAAGACTCTGGCATCCGGCAACGCGGACAAAACCAAACCTGTCATAAAAAGCGGCCCGCAAAGTATTTGCAATAAAGTTTGGCGTGATGTCCTCTTTTCTCATCACGCGCGTTTGCCATTCCATGGCGCTCTCGCGTATATTCTCGTCCATATTTGTGGCGGCGAGTTTGTTGAGTTTCTTGATAAGCGAGGCGCGAGCGGGCGCATCTTCCTGCGACACAGACAGTTTCAACTGAATGGCGGATAAAAGCTTGCGGCCTTCACTTGTTTTTATGATCTTGTCAATGGTCGCGTGGTGCGCCTGCGTTATTTCTTCAGGTTCATTCTTGGCCCTTTTTCCAAGGACTTCACGCACGGCTACGCGCGTTTCAAAATCATCCTTGACAGCTTCGTTGATAAGCAGATCTGTCGGCTGATCCTTGAAGGACGCCTCGAGATTCTCTATGTGCCGGAAAATATTTTGTTCAGTTGAAGTCATATGAACCCCTTCCCGCCAAAATGAATAAAGCAACGTCCTTACTATAGCACAATAAAGTAAAGAAACTAATACCGGCTCTTGGTCAGGGCGTCATAGGCTAAAAGCTCCTCCATCAGCAGGGGGAAGTCCTTGAAAACAACCATATTGGGGCCGTCTGAGGGGGCTTTGTCGGGGTCGGGGTGGGTTTCCAGAAAAACGCCCGCTACCCCCACAGAAACAGCCGCGCGGGCCAAAACCGGTACAAAATGCCGCTCCCCGCCGCTGCGATCGCCTTGGCCGCCCGGCTGCTGCACCGAATGGGTGGCATCAAAAATCACAGGATAGCCCGTCTGCGCCATAATGGGCAAAGCGCGCATATCCGACACCAGCGTGTTATATCCGAAACTTACGCCGCGTTCGCACAGCAAAATATTTTCATTGCCTGTCGAGGCTACTTTGGCGGCCACATTCTTCATATCCCAAGGCGCCAGAAACTGGCCCTTTTTGATGTTTATAACGCGGCCAGTTTGTCCTGCCGCCAGCAAAAGATCCGTCTGGCGGCAAAGAAAAGCCGGTATCTGTAAAATATCGACAGCTTCCGCCACCGCGCTGACCTGACTGACATCATGAATGTCGGTAAGCACGGGAAGGCCTGATGTCTGCCGCACCTCGGCCAAAATCGGCAGGGCCGCTTGCAGCCCCATGCCGCGCTGCGTTGTGACTGAGCTCCTGTTGGCTTTGTCAAAGGATGTTTTAAAAATCATCCCTGCATCATATTTTTTCGCAAGCTCGGCCAAAGCCGCGCTCATTTCCAAAGCCTGCTGGCGGGATTCCATCTGACAGGGGCCGGCGATAAAAGTCAGTTTGCGATTGTTCGCAATAGGAAGGGCTTTCCCTTCCGGCGTTTTTAAGGAAACGGTTTTCATTTTTGTTCCATCCGCTCACGCCGCCTGTAGGCCATCCATCCCAGCGGCAAGGAAAAGATATAAATCACCGTAATCATCGAAAGCGTGGCCCAGATATGGGTAAAAAGCCCGACGCCGATCAAACAGACAAGCCCCATGATCGGCATCACAAAAATGGGCGCCACGCGCCGCCCTTTCATCGCAACGGTCGGGATGCGGCTGACCATCAGGGCCCCTGCGCAAAACATCCATATGGCCTGCAGAACGGGATAGATCTTGAAATCCGCGCCAAGCGCCAGATAGATAAATAAAGGCAACAGCGCAAGCCCCGCGCCCGCCGGCGCGGGCACGCCGGTAAAGTAGCTTTTCGTCCATTTGGGCGCTTCGCGGTCTTCCAGCATCGTGTTAAAGCGCGCAAGGCGCAAAGCCGAACAGGCCGTAAATACCAGCACCGCCGCCCAGCCAAAACCATAAGCGCCTGTCTGCATCGCCCAGAGATAAAGCACAAAGCTAGGGGCCACGCCAAAGCTTGTCAGGTCGGCCAGTGAATCAAGCTCGGCCCCGAACTTGCTTGAGGTGTTAAGCATGCGCGCCACGCGGCCATCCAGCACATCAAAAACAGCCGCAATGACAATCGCAAGCGCCGCCATATCCCACCGCGCCTGCATGGCAAAACGCACGGCCGTCAGACCCGCAAACAGCGACATCATCGTCAGAACATTGGGCAAAAGACGGGCAAGCGGAAAAGTCCGCCGCTCATTCACGCTTTTATTATTGTCACTTGTCATCAGCGAACCTCACCCTTGCGCGGGGCTTCCGAGGCTTGCGCATCGGCAAGCACCGTCTCGCCCCCTATGGTGCGCTGGCCGACACAGACAAGCGGCGTCATGCCGCGCGGAAGATAGACATCCGTTCGGCTTCCAAAGCGGATCAACCCGAAACGCTCACCCGCCAAAAGCTTATGGCCGGGCTGCACGGCGCATAAAATGCGGCGCGCTATAAGGCCGGCGATCTGTACCACGCCTATGGTCTGGCCCGTATAAGGATGCTCGCCCTCCATCGTCATCGCCACAGCGTTGCGCTCATTATCCTCACTGGCTTTGTCGAGCGAGGCGTTAAAAAACTTTCCCGCGCGATAGCGGACATGTGTGATCGTCCCATCCACCGGCACGCGGTTGACATGCACATCAAAGACATTCAGGAAAATACTGATGCGCGTGAGCTCCTCCTCGCCCAAACCCAGATCCGCTTCGGGTTTTACCTGCTTAATCATAATCACGCGCCCATCCGCCGGCGCGATCACAAGTCCCGCCCGTACAGGGGTCGTGCGGGGCGGATCGCGGAAGAAATAAACCACCCAGCTTACAAGAATAAGGCCCACAAAGAATCCCGCCGTCCCAAAAAGCCAGATAAAAAGCAGGGCCAAAACCGCCGCAATGGCCACAAAAGGCCGTCCAGCCGGATGCAGTAAGGTTGTGATATCAGCATTTTTCATAAGGGGCTCCTTCTGGGCGATAAGGGGACGTTGCCTGCAGGCTAGCCAAATCCGCGCCCTATAGCAAGGATGGACGTTAAAGAGCTGTTAAAGAAGGATCCTCTAAACTGGGGGTCTTCAAGCCTTCCTGCCCTCCGGTTTTCTTTGTTATGCGCCTGCAAGCTCTCCTTTCCCGTTTTAGCATTGAAACGCAGACTGCGGTGCCTGCGGGCGAGAAAAATACGCTTTTAGAGGCTCTGGAAAACATTCCCATATTGACGCTTCCCCCTTCCAGTCAGGTGACCTTTACGGTTGAGGGGATTCCTTTCTTTGCCCGCAACATCACCGAAAAGGACAAGCCCTATCTTGAGATCTGGAGCACCCTCGGCTACCTGCCCTATTCCATTCAAGACCGCGAGAAAAGGCGGGCTTTGGCGACCATCCTTTACGCCACCAAGGCGCTGAAAGGCGTTCATTTCGGTGTGGACTCTTCCCTGCGGATCATTGTGAAAGAACGCTTTGCTCTGTCAAATCCGCCGCCTCCTTACGCGCTTTTTGAAGCTTTGGTTTCTTTTTTGCAAAAAGCGCGGCCTTATATTAGGTTGATCGGCGCACATCTATGATATATTGAGGGTTTCATGTCTGCACTTCAATCCGTTTGTATTTATTGCGGCTCTTCGGCCACGGTTGATCCTTACTATCGCACACTGGCGTACCGTGTGGGTACGTTGCTCGGCACGCAAAAAATCCGCCTGATTTACGGCGGCGGGCGCAGCGGCCTGATGGGTGAGGTTGCCGATGGCGCGCTGCATGCCGGCGGAACCGTGATCGGGATCATCCCTCATCATATGCAAGCGCGTGAAATCGAACATCGCACATTGAGCGAGCTTCATGTGGTCGATACCATGCATACGCGGAAAATGATGATGGCGGAAAAAGCGGATGGTTTTGTTGTTCTGCCGGGCGGACTTGGAACGCTTGAGGAAGTTTTTGAGATTCTGACATGGAAACAACTCGGCCTTCACAACAAGCCTATTGTTATTTTCAACGCGCAAGAGTTTTGGAATCCCCTGCTCGGCCTGATCCGCCATATTATCGCCGCGCAATTTGCGCCGGCCAATAATGAGCAGCTCTATGAGGTGATCGAAAGCCTCGAGCAACTGATGCCCGCTTTGGGCCACGAAAACACGGCGCGGTTTTCGCCGGAAGATAAGTGGTTTTGAGATTTTTTATGAAAAATGGTGGAGCCAAGGGGGATCGAACCCCTGACCTCAACAATGCCATTGTTGCGCTCTCCCAGCTGAGCTATGGCCCCACATGTCAAGTCCGCGCTAAGATACTAAGATAGACGGGAATTACAAGACCAAAAATGTGTGGTTGGGGGGAAAAGCTGTCCTTCTCGAGGAAGGCCTTTAGGCCTTTCTCGCAATGACAATGAGGAGATTGGGGGGGTTAGGCTGAGGTATCGACCTTGGTTTTGGGGGGGCCACCTTTGGCGACGGCGACCATGGCTTCGCGCAAAAGACGGTCTTTTATCATATAGCCGTCCTGAAGCACCGCTATAATCATGCCCGCAGGTTTGGATGGGTCTTCGTTTTCCGTCATCACCTGATGGAAATTAGGATCAAAAGGCTTGCCCAGACTTTCCATTTTTTTGACGCTGAACTTTTCAAAAGCGGCCGTTAATTGTCTTTGGGTGGCTTCAACGCCCTGAACCAGACTTTTAAAGGCCTCGCTCTGTTTGCCGCTTTCCTGCGCGGCCTGTAAGGCGCGGCCCAGATTGTCCGCCACGGCCAGCATCTCGCGCGCAAAGTTGACCATGCCGTAGGCCTTGGCTTCCTCAATTTCCTTTTGCAACCGCCTGCGCGTGTTTTCCGTCTCGGCCATGGCGCGCAAAAGCTGGTCTTTGAGCTGGGCGGCCTCGTCCGGCTCGGGCGCGGTTTGCGCGTCCTGCTGTTGATCGTCCGTTGTCGGCGGCAATTCTTCATCAGAAGTCTGTGAGGCGCTCATGCTTTTTTCCCGTTTCTTGGTTGGCCGCTCCCTTTACTTGGGTTTTTTTGCGCGGCGTTTCAAGTCTTTTTTTGCGCCCAACTCACAAACGTATGGCCTTGCAGCTTAACGCTTGGAGAACTGGAAGCGGCGGCGGGCTTTGACGCGACCGTATTTCTTGCGCTCAACCACGCGCGAATCGCGAGTCAGGAACTTTGCGGTCTTGAGAACAGCGCGCAGATCCGGCTCGAAATTAACAAGCGCTTTGGAAATGCCGTGTTTGACAGCGCCCGCCTGCCCCGAAAGACCTCCACCGGTCACAAGGCACACAACATCAAACTGCCCTTCCCGCGCGGTGACCATGAAAGGCTGGTTGACCACCATCTGCAAAACAGGACGCGCGAAATAAACAGCCACATCCTTGCTGTTGACAATAATCTTGCCGTTGCCCGGCTTGATCCATACGCGCGCTACGGCGTTTTTACGCTTGCCTGTCGCCTGCGCGCGGCCCTGAGGATCCAGTTTGCGTTCATAAACGCGCGCGGTTTCCGTTGTTTCTTTTGGCGCGGGCGCTTTTGTTTCTTCTGTGACAGCCTGCTGCTCTTTTACAGCCGCTTTAATTCCCGCAAGAGAAGATTTCCGTGTCGTTACCATGTTTACGAAGTCCTTTTGTTTTTGGGATTGGCGGCGGCGAAGTCAATTTTCACCGGATTTTGCGCCGTATGGGGATGCGTGGCGCCCGCATAAACTTTCAGATTGCCAAGCTGGCGGCGCCCCAAAGGCCCGCGTGGCAGCATGCGTTCAACGGCTTTTTCAATCACACGTTCAGGGTGCGCACCGGCAAGGATTTCAGCGCGTGTGCGCTCCTTGATTCCACCGACATAGCCTGTGTGCCAGAAAAACTTTTTTTCGGTCGCTTTTTTGCCGGTCATGACCACTTTTTCTGCGTTAATCACGATGACATTGTCGCCGCAATCCACCGAAGGGGTAAAGGCGGCTTTGTCCTTGCCGCGAAGAACATGCGCAATCGCGCTGGCGAGGCGCCCGAGCACCATGTCCTGAGCGTCAAAAAGAACCCATTTCTTTTCGACTTGGGCAGGCTTGAGCGCAAAGCCTTTGCTTTGCACGCTTGCCTTGGAAAGTCTGATCCGCGCGGCCATTGAAAAATCCCTTTCTTGATACAAAGATCTCGGCGTTTTTTAAAGACGACCGCGCCATAAGTCAAGTGCGAATGGACTTTCACGGGGTTTTTTGTGTGTGGTAAAATGATACCGATCTACTTCCCCCTCCTTGTCATCCTCGGGGCTTGCAAAGCAAGAACCCGGGGATCTGGCGCCGGGCTAACGTCAGATCCCCGGTTCAACCGCTTTGCAGTTGCCCGAGGATGACGAGAGAGGGGGAGGGTTATTCCGGCAGGTTAAAGCGTAACTTGCCGCAGGCCGTCAGGCGCAAAAGCCGCAGTAAAAACCTTATCCCAAGGGACAAATCGGCAAGCCCCAGCCACAGCCCCCTGAAGATGCCCGTCACATGCAGGCGGAGATAAAGCCGTATGTCGCTTATTTTCGCCTTTTCCCGCATAAAAGAGGTGTGCTCATGCATCTTGCCCAGCCTGACCGTCAAGGCGGGGAGAACCAGAATGGTGCCCTTCAGCTGCTCCTTAAACCGCACGCAAAAGTCCATCACACCGGCGTGAAGCTTAAACCGCTCATCAAACCCGCCTAGGGTTTTAAAATCCTTGCTGCGGACGAAGAGAAAGGCTCTTGAAAGCGCGGGGACTTCTACGGGGTCTTTTCCGGCAAGCGCTTTTCTTAGCGCTGCGGGCGCGCGAAAAGGCTGGCCCCATATGCCTTTAAGAATGGTTTTGGGCGTAATCAGGGGCCGACAGGTCTCATTCAAAAGCCGCCCTTTTTTATCCACAAGGCGGCCACCTAGAATAAACGTCCCGTCTTGCTCCTGATCCGTCTGCAAAAGCCGCTCCAGCGTCTTTGCCGGTAAAATGGCGTAAGGGCTTAGAAAAAGGAGCTTTGTTCCCTGCGCGACGCGCGCGCCCAGATTGCAGCCGCGCGCGAGACCTATGGCGCCATGGCCCGTCATCAGCCGAACTTTGGGATCTGTTTTAAAACGCGCGATCAGATGATCTTCAACATCTCTAGGATTGCCGTTGTTGACGACCACAAGCTCGAAAGCGCCGCCTTGATTCAAAACAGAGTCAATGGCGCGAAAAAGGGCCGGCCCTGTGTGAAAAGTCACAATAATTACGGAAATGACGTCTTGTGTGCGCATGGGTTTGCCTTTGGCCGCCTCTTTTCTCTCCTGCCGAGATTAACCAAAAGCGCGGCTTTTGTCGCCCTTAATCTTTTCACCAAGACCCTTGTCTTATGGCAGGCAAGGCCTCATATAAGAGAACACCAAGGGGAAAGAGGAATCTTCCTCTTTTTATAGGGTCTTTTTCTTTTCTGATGTTGAGGTTTCTTATGCTCTCGGCTTTGGCGCGCAAAATCTTCGGATCTCACAATGACCGCATTCTGCACAGGCAGGATTCAAACGTGGCGGCCATCAATGCGCTGGAGCCTCAGATCGCTGCGCTGAGTGATGAGGCCTTGCGGGGCCAGACAGCCCTTTTCAAAGCCCGCCTTGCGCAGGGGGAGACTCTGGACGATCTTTTGCCCGAGGCTTTTGCCACCGTGCGCGAGGCCTCGCGTCGCGTGATGGGGCAGCGTCACTATGATGTGCAGCTGCGCGGGGGCATGGTTTTGCATGACGGGCGCATTGCCGAAATGAAAACGGGTGAAGGCAAGACTTTGGTGGCCACTTTGCCGGTTTATCTTAACGCGCTTTCCGGCAAAGGCGTGCATGTGGTGACGGTCAACGATTATCTCGCCAAACGCGACAGCATCTGGATGGGCCGCATTTACCGTTTTCTTGGGATGAGCGTGGGCTGCATTGTTCACGGCATGGATGATGCGCAGCGGCAGGAGGCCTATAATGCCGATGTAACCTACGGCACGAACAACGAGTTCGGCTTTGATTATCTGCGTGACAATATGAAGTTCGAAGCCCCTGATTTATGCCAGCGCCCCTTCAATTACGCGATTGTCGATGAGGTCGATAGCATTTTGATTGATGAGGCGCGCACGCCTCTTATCATCTCGGGCCCTGCTGAGGATTCTTCCGAGCTTTACAGGACGATTGACGGGCTGATTCCTCATTTGAAAGAAGAAGATTACGAAAAGGACGAAAAATCAAAAACCGTGACTCTGACCGAGGCTGGCAATGAAACGATCGAGCGGCTTTTGGGCGGGGCGGATCTTTTAACGCCCGGGGGCGGGCTTTATGACGCGCAAAATATCGCTGTTGTGCATCATGTCAATCAGGCCTTGCGCGCGCACAAGCTTTTTTCGCGGGATGTCGATTATATCGTCAAGGATGACAAGGTGATTATCATTGACGAGTTCACAGGCCGCATGATGGACGGACGGCGCTTTTCGGACGGGCTTCATCAGGCGCTCGAAGCCAAGGAGCGTGTAACCATTCAACGCGAAAACCAGACTCTGGCGTCGATCACTTTTCAAAATTATTTCCGCCTTTATCCCAAGCTTGCGGGCATGACCGGCACAGCCATGACCGAAGCGGCTGAGTTCGGCGAGATTTACGGTCTTGAGGTGGTCTCCGTTCCCACCAATCTGCCGCCCGCGCGCGTGGATATGGAAGACGAGGTCTATGGCACCATCAAGGAAAAATACGCAGCGATCGTGGCGCAGATCAAAGACTGCCAGATGCGCGGCCAGCCTGTTTTGGTGGGCACGGTCTCTATTGAAAAATCTGAAACGCTCTCGGGCCTTTTGAAGAAAGACGGCATTCGCCATAATGTCCTTAACGCGCGCTATCACGAACAGGAAGCGCAAATTATCGCGCAAGCTGGCCGTTCGGGGACTGTGACAATCGCCACCAATATGGCGGGGCGCGGTACGGATATTCAGCTTGGCGGCAATCTTGACATGCGGCTTGAACATGAGCTTGAAGGCATCACGGACGAACAGGCGCGCGCGCGCACGGTTGATGAAGTTCGCGCCGACATTGCCGCTGATGCGCTGAAAGCTCTCGGCGCGGGCGGGCTTTTTGTGATCGGCACGGAGCGCCATGAATCCCGCCGCATCGACAACCAGCTGCGTGGCCGTTCAGGCCGTCAGGGCGATCCCGGCTCATCCAAGTTTTATCTTTCTTTGGAAGATGATCTGATGCGCATTTTCGGCTCGGCGCGGATGGAAAATGTGTTGGCCTCTTTAGGTCTGCGCGATGGCGAGAAAATCGCGCATCCCTGGATTTCAGCCGCGCTTGAAAAAGCGCAGAAGAAGGTGGAAGAGCGCAATTTTGACATCCGCAAAAACCTGCTCAAGTTCGACAATGTGATGAATGACCAGCGCAAGGTTGTTTATGAGCAGCGCAAGACCATTATGGAAGCTGATGAAGTCAGCGAAGAAATCGCGCAGCTTCGCATGGATGTTATTCAGAAAATGGTTGCGGCCGCTATTCCGCCCCACTCTTATTATGAGCAGTGGGATATTCAGGGCCTCAAGGATAAAAGCAAGGAAATCCTTGCGCTTGATCTTCCCATCGAAAGCTGGACAAAAGAAGACGGCATTGCGGAAACCGAAATTGAAGAGCGCCTGAACAAAGTCGCCGCGGACAGCATGGCCGAAAAACGCAAGCTTGTGGGGCCTGAGCGCATGGCTCTGGCTGAAAAAGCCGCGCTGCTGGGGCTTTTGGATGTGGCCTGGAAGGATCATCTTCTGGCGCTTGACCAGCTCAGGCAAGGCATTCATCTGCGCGGCTATGGCCAGCGCGATCCCTTCAACGAATATAGCCGCGAGTCTTTTGAGCTTTTCCACCTGATGCTTGATGATGTGCGGCAGCAGGTTATCAAAGCGCTTTTGCACATTGAGGTGCGTGTGCCGACTTTGGAAGAATATATTGCAAAACAGCGCCAGCAGGAAATGATGGAGCTTTCCGGTACTGCCGCATCCCAAGACGGAGCTTTGGATCAAGCGGCGCAAGGCCATTATGAACTGGCGCGCAAACCTGTGCGCACGGTGTTTAATCCGAATGACTCCTCAAGCTGGACTCACACACCCCGCAATGCCCCCTGCCCCTGCGGCAGCGGGAAGAAGTATAAGCACTGCCACGGGGCGGGTGGTTAGGGTCTTTTTCGTTAGCGCCCTTCACACACACTGGGCATTATGACGGCACGCAAATGTAATAGAGATAAAAAATATGAAGATTGGAAGCGTATCCTTGATTTGACCTCTCCCCAGCAACACAACTTAGCCCTTGTGCGCGGGTGCCTGAAGGGCAACTGCAAGCGCCTGTCATATAATTGGGTACGTGACACCTAGGAGGTATTGAAGGACTAAAAGTAGGGGGAGGAAAAGAAGGGATATAAGGAGGGTACCTTAAATCATAAGGGTCACACCCAGTATCACCACGAACAGGGCCGGTGAACAGAGCGACAAACATAGAACCAACACCGCCACCGCCCGCAGCAGTAACACAAACAGGCTCGCCATCGACGATACCTTGCAGTACTTGACCAGCGCCGCAGTTAACGCCAGCGGGTACCGCGGCAGCAACGCAAACAGGCATGCCGTTAGCAATACTTTGCATCACCTGACCAGCAGGGCAGGTCATATCTGTTTGCACACAAACAGGCTCGCCATTCTTAATGCCCTGCATCGTCTGCCCGGTAGGGCAGGTCCTCTGGGTTACCGAGCCGAGTTTCCAATACCAGTTGCCGATGGATGTTGCTGATTCAAGACAAGCTATAATGTTCTGTCTGCTGGCATCCAGCCTTGTGGTGCCTTTTGCGTTATTACAGAGCTGTCCGATACAATCCTGTTTTGCGGGGTCACAGAACGTCGCCTGTGCGTGCGCCTCACCCGCTAGGGGGAGGGTAAGAACTAAAACGTTCACAAGGGCCAAAAAACCAAGGTTATAGCTGGTCATCGGAAAACTCCTTTGAGAAGAGAGAAAACGAAAACTCCTAATATCATACACAAAAACATTAAGAGAAACTTTCTCAGCCCCCTCCCACTTTGTCATCCTCGGGCAACCGCTTCGTGCTTACCCGAGGATGACAAAATGGGGGCGTTATCTCATTTCTTGGCAAAGCGTTTTGAAGCCAACGGATGATGTTTGATGACGGTTTTGGTCAGGCGATCCGAAGCTACATGCGTATAGATTTGCGTGGTGGCGATATCCGCATGCCCTAGCATGGTTTGCACGCTGCGCAGATCTGCGCCATGTTCAATCATATGCGTGGCAAAGGCATGACGCAAAACATGCGGGCTAAGTCTTGCGCGGTCGATTCCGGCCAGAGGGCCGAGATCTTTTAAAAGTTGAAAAAATCTCTGCCTTGTGATGGCGCCTGTTTTTGCAGCTTTGGAAGGAAATAAAAATGCGCTTTTTTGGAAACGCTCGCGCCGCAGCTGTCGCTCCTGCTCCTGTTTTTCATCGCGCCAGATCATCCACTCTTTCAGAGCTTCAAGCGCGGGCTGGCCGAGCGGGACGGTGCGCTCATGCCCGCCTTTGCCGCGGACATAGACAAGATTGCGCTCAAACAACACAGAGCTGACCGGCAAACCCACAAGTTCGCTGACGCGCAGACCAGAAGCGTAAACAAGCTCGGTCATCGCGCGAAGGCGCGCGCCCTGATAGCCTTTCATTTTGGCGACCACCTTCATCAGCGCCCAAACCTCATCCTCGCTTAGATATTTGGGGAGGGTTTTTCCCTGACGCGGGAACTCGATCGTTCGCGTGGGATCTTCGGCGCGTTTTCTCTCGGAAAGCAAAAACCTGAAATACTGCCGCAAAGCCGAAAGGCGCCGCGCAAGCGTCCGTGCCGAGGCTTTCTTCAGTTGGCCTATATAAGCGCGGACATCATCCTCGGCGGCCTGCTCAAGACTGAGGCCGCGCGTGACGGTAAAGGCCTGCGCGTCCATCAGATCCCGCGCATAGGCGGCGCGCGTATTGGCCGAGGCGCCGCGTTCGGCCAGCATCATATCCAAAAAGGCATCCATATAAGCCGGCTGCGGTATATCGGGCACAGGCATGGGCTGATTTTCCAAGGTTAAATGTCCCCTTATCATAGCTGTTGTTGCTTTCCCCGCAAGAGGTTGCTTTAATGGGAGCCTTCCTTAAAAGAAGCAGGACATCATGAAGAGCTTGCCCCGCGCCGAAGATCTTGTAACACGGCTTAATCGTCCCATTGTTTTGACAGGCATGCCGGGGGCCGGAAAAAGCACGATCGGGCGCAAGATAGCCGCTTATTTAGGCTGGCCTTTTGCGGATTCAGACCGCGAGATTGAAAAAGCGGCCGCCATGACCGTTCCGCAGATTTTTGCGCAATTGGGCGAAAGCGCTTTCCGCGACAGCGAGCGGCGCGTGATTGCGCGGCTTTTGTCCGGCGAAAAGCTTGTTATAGCCACAGGCGGCGGCGCTTTTGCGCAGGAGCCGACACGCCGGATCATTCAGGATAAAGGCCTTTCGATCTGGCTGCGCGCCGATTTTGACGTTTTGCTTAAACGCACAAACCGCAACAATAACCGCCCTTTGCTGCGCACCGGTGAAGATCCTGCACTTTTGCTGCGCGCCATGATGGAAAAGCGCGAGCCCCTTTACGCGCAGGCGCATCTTCATATACAGAGCAGATCTTCCATTGAACAGACACTGCATGAAGCTCTTTTTGCCTTGCAGGCAGCCCTTTTTCCCGCAAAGGATGATTGATGAACAGCACACAAACCATCCCCCTGACGCTTGAGCGCGCGGCGCATCACTATGATATTGTGATCGGCGAAAATCTTTTGGCGCAGGCCGGTGACCTTATTCACGCCGTCACGGGGCCAAGGCGTTGCGTCATCATCACCGACAACATTGTCGCGCCGCTTTTTCTACAGCGTCTTGAGGCGGTTTTAAGCGCGCATGATTTTCAGCTTCTGCCTTCTGTTATTGTAGAGTCCGGCGAAGCGGCCAAAAGCTTTTCCGTGCTTGAATCCCTTCTTGCGGCGCTGTTTGACCGCGATGTGGACAGGCGCACGCTTTTGATCGCTTTGGGCGGGGGCGTGATCGGCGATCTGGTCGGCTTTGCGGCGTCCGTCACGCTGCGCGGTCTTGATTTTGTTCAGGTGCCGACAACGCTTTTGGCGCAGGTCGATAGTTCCGTGGGCGGCAAAACGGGTATCAACAGCGATTTCGGCAAAAACACCATCGGCGCTTTTTATCAGCCTTGTCTGGTTTTGGCGGATGTCGCAACACTTGACTCTTTGCCCGCGCGGCATGTTCTTAACGGCTACGCCGAGGTCGTTAAATACGGCCTTATTGAAGATTCCGCTTTCTTTTCTTGGTGCGAAAAGCATGCCGCTTTGCTTTTGTTCGGCGATACGTCCGCGCGCATTACGGCTGTACATAAAAGCTGTCTTTGCAAGTCTTCCATCGTCATCAAGGATGAAAAAGAGTCCGGCGTCCGTGCGCTTTTAAACTTAGGCCATAGTTTTGCGCATGCGCTTGAAAAAGCGAGCGGCTACAGCGACAGGCTTTTGCATGGCGAGGCGGTCGCCATCGGCATGGTGATGGCGTTTGACCTTTCGGTGGCCATGGGGCTGTGTCCGGCTGAAGACGCGGCGCGCGTATTGCGTCACTTTGAGGAAATCGGCCTGCCCGTCCGCCCAAGCGCCGGTGATTATACGATTGAGCAGCTCATGACCCTGATGGCGCATGACAAAAAAGCCCTTGCCGGCCAGTTAAACTTGGTTTTAGCGCGCGGCGTCGGTCAGGCTTTTGTCGCAAAGGATGTTGACGCCGCCTTGGTGCGGGCTGTATGGGCGCGGTTTTTGTGAAGTTAAAAAATAAGCCGCCTCACGGCGGCTTGGATCTTTTGATCCGCAGCTAAAAAGCCCGACAAGAGGCATCCCTCTTTAGGCTTCCGTTTTTACGGCCTCGCCCGGGTCGCGCGAAGGTGTGCCGTCTGCCGACAGGCCCGAACGCAAATAAGCAAGCACTGTTGATGACGGAAACCGATCGCTAACCTCACCGGTTGAAGACAAATATTCCATCACCACGACACCCGCGACAGGATCGGATACGGCACGCGGCGAAAGCGGCGCGGCTGTATCAATCGCATGCGCAGGCATAGCGCTGCGTGACGGGCCCTGAGGGGCTGCGGCACGAGGCGGTGGCGTGCTGGCCGTTTGTATGCTGTTGATGCTGTCCATTTGTCCTAACCTTTTTTCGGCACTTTACAGACAAAGTGCCACTTCTACTTTTTTATCATAGCATATTTTTTAGCTCTTGACAAGCTTTTTATTCTGTGATCCGAAAAAATGTTCTTTGAAATCAACATGTTTTCTTAATACATCTTTATTTTTTATTACTTCTTTTTGGCAAGCTTTTGAATAACAACATCATCTGTTTTTTCAGCGCCGGTGGCAGAAATGGACGCGCGGGAGAGGTTGATTTTTTAACAGTTTCTTTACCAATTATTTTATCATTTTGAATCCACAGCAACTTTTAAAAATATTTCTTTTTTCTTTCGTTGTTAAGCCGATTTTCATCATTTAGCGTCATAATGGATAGCACCAACAAACCCGCGGAAGGAGTCCGCGATACTCTTGAAAGGAGTTCTTAACATGGCTATCGGTGATATCTCTCTAGGTACGGCTGCTCGTGCGAACCTGCTGTCGCTTCAAAACACGTCCAAACTTTTGGGGCAAACACAGGAACGTCTTGCTACAGGCCGTAAAGTCAACTCTTCGCTTGATAACGCTTCGGCGTACTTCACTTCGAAGGGCTTCTTAGATAACGCGAACGACCTCGCGGCTCTGAAAGACGGTATGTCAACAGCGATCAAAACGGTGGAAGCTGCTTCCAAAACGATTGACGCGATCACATCCGTTGTTCAGCAGATGCAGGGTCTTCTTAACCAGGCAATGCAAAACGGTGACGCTGCGGCGCGTGCCACTTTGGCCACGTCTTATGCGGCACTTGCCACGCAGCTTGACGGTCTTGTCGATGACGCGACCTTCAACGGTATCAACCTGTTGAAGTCCACGGACACCTTGACGGTCAACTTTAACGCCACGGGTACGACAAGTCTTTCCATCACAGGTATTAACTCGGACTCGACAACGCTTGCTATTGACACAGCGACAAACTCTTGGGCCCTTGCGGCGGACATGCAGGCGGACCAAGTTCTGTTGAAAACAGCGTTGACCACGTTGCGTACAACAGCGGCAAGCCTTGGTGCGAACAACACCTTGCTCCAGACCCGTCAGGAATATACGAATAGCATTATTACAACGCTTCAAACAGCGTCGGATAATCTTATTCTGGCGGACACGAACGAGGAAGGCGCAAATCTTCAGGCTCTGCAGGCTCAAAGCGCCTTGGGTATCGTTGCCCTTGGTATTTCGGGTCAGCAAGCTCAGGCGATCCTGCGTCTGTTCTAAGTCTAAGAAAGACTGTAAAAGAGAGAGCGTGGGGGAAACTCCACGCTCAATCTTTTTGCTTTTTCCTCAAGAAAAAGCAAAAAAGCCGGAAAGAGCCGAGCTTTAACTATCGAAGGAGTCGATCTTATGCCCCTTAAAATCCGCATCAAACCCGAAGGCAAGATCTTTGCCGGCGGAGCTATCCTTAAAAATGTCGGCACGCGGCCGGCTGAGCTTTTGGTTCTATCCGACAGCCCCGTTCTGCGTGATGACTATCTGATGAACATCGAAAAGCGCGATGAGTCAGATGTTTCAAATATTTACTTTCTTTTACAGGTTGTTTACCTATTTAAGGGTAAAGGTGAACCTATGGATGCTTTGGTCATCAATACCCTTAAAAGCTTCGGCACGCTTTACCCGGGGCTGAAAGACAATGTGGACTCCATCATCCAACATCTGAATGAAGGCAATGCCTTTAAAGCCTTGCGCATGGCGCACGGCCTTTTGGAGGAAGAAAAGAAAATCAAAGAGAACTCTTCCATGGTTACAAACGCGCCTTAAACAAGCAGGAGGATATCATGAATAAAACAGTTGCTTCGGCTTACAGCTCCCATCAACGCGGCGAGGAATCCTTGCGCGAAACAGAAGCCCATGCGCTTTTGAGCTGCGCTTCGCGTCTTGAGGCTGCACGTCAGGACAGCGCGACAGAGGACGCCTTGTTTGACGCCCTGCGTCATAACCAGCAGCTCTGGACGCTTTTTCAGGCTTGTCTTTGTGAAAAAGACAATCCTTTGCCTTTGGATCTCAAACAGCTTTTGTTGAATATTAGCTGCTATATCGACAAAACAACCTTTCGGGCGATGTCCACGAACGACAAGACGTTGCTGAGCAGCTTGATTGCACTGAACCGCACGATCGCGGCGGGGCTGAGCAAAAAGCCGGAAGACCAACCCCCCATGCCCCCGCCAGTCGGTGGCGATATGCCGTCGGTGACAACGTCGGTTTAATAGGTTACCCCCCACCCTCCCCCGCAAGGGGGGAGGGTTTAAAGGCCTAACCCTTCCCCGCGAGGGGAGAGGGCTTCTATTGTCATTGCAATGAAGGCCGTAAGGCCTGACGCGGCAATCTCGGCGATGTTGCAGGGATTGCCGCGTCAAGCCGCCTGCGGCGGCTTTCCTGCCAATGACAGGGAGAGAGAGGGGGTTATTTCGGCGCGGGCGCTGCTTGTGGCTGTTTGACCTGACGCAGGAGCACGATGCTGATGCGGCGGTTGCGCGGATCTTCGGGGTTATCGATCACGAAAGGATCTTTGTCGGCAAGGCCTACCACGCGCGCAATGCGGTCATCCGTCACGCCGCCTGCTCTTAACTCGCTGCGGCTGACATTGGCGCGGTCGGTTGAAAGATCCCAATTATCACGCCGCGATCCCAGCGCAAAAGGCCTGCTGTCCGTATGGCCTGTCACGGAAATCCTGTTGGGAAGCTGCGCAATCACACTGCCCACCAGCCGCAAAAGATCCCGCCCTCGCTGATAGGGATTTGAAGATCCGGAAGGAAACATGGAAAACTTGTCACGATCCACGATTTGAATCCTGAGACCCTCTGGCGTGCGGTCGATGATAAGCTGCTGGGCCAGATCGCTCATGCCGGGCGTTTCAAAAAGCCGGCGCATCAACGCGCTTTCAGTTTCCTGAAAGCGGTCTTCTTCTTCGCGCATCGCCTTGGCCAGATTTACGGCTTCGCGCGTGACCTGATCTTTGGCTTCAAGATTGGCCGACTCTTCGCTCTTTTCAGGGATCTGTTCATCGCCTTCCTGCCCTTCGCCGACCGTGGCAACCGCCCGCTCTTCCGTGCCCGGGGGCGCGGCTGTCGAAATATCCGCCCCAAAGGGCGCGGAGATGCTCATGCCCGCCATCACCCCGCCCGAGCCGCCTTCCGAGCGCGAAATAGAGACCGGCGCAAAGTAATCGGCAATGCCTTTACGCTGATCCGAGGTTGTGACGTTCAAAAGCCAGAGCATAAGGAAAAACGCCATCATGGCCGTGACAAAATCGGCATAAGCGACTTTCCAAGCGCCGCCGTGATGGCCGCCATGCCCGCCTTTTTTCCTGCGCTTGATAATGATAATGGGCTGGTTTTTGTCGGCCATAAGCGCCCCGCTATGACGGCGCGGAAAGCGCTTGGGTTGCTTCTTCCACTTCGGTGAAGCTTGGGCGGACGTCCGTTAAAAGCGCTTTACGCGCATATTCTATTGAAATCGAGGGCGCAAAACCTTGAAGATGCGCCAGCATCCCCACTTTCAGGCATGTCAAATAACGCGATTCCGCATCAAGCGTGGATTTCAGAAAGTTCCCGACAGGGCCGATAAAACCATAAGACGTCCACACACCCATAAAAGTTCCGACAAGCGCGCCGCCGATCAGGCGGCCCAGAACCTCGGGCGGCTCGGAAATAGCGCCCATGGTGTGGATCACGCCCAGCACGGCGGCCACAATACCGATGGCGGGCATGGAATCGGCGACATTCTGAATGGCCGTGGAAACCGAGTCATTTTCGGCATGATGGACGTCAAGCTCTTCATCCATCAAAGCTTCAATCTCAAAAGGCTTGTCGGCGCCAAGGGTGAAAAGACGTAAATAATCACAGAAAAACTCAACCGCGTGATGATTGCCTAAAAAGCCCGGGAAGGTCTGGAAAATCAAGCTGTCATTGGGGTTTTCAATATGGGCTTCAAGCGCCAGCATGCCTTTGGTCTTGGCAAGCTTAAACATCTGATACATAAGAGAAAGAAGCTCAATATACGAGTTTTTGTCATATTTGGGCTTTTTGAATAAAAGCACCATGGATTTACGCACGCGCCTTTTAATGGCGCGGGTGTTGGCGATGATAAAGCCGCCTGCGGCTGTGCCGCCCATAATCAGGATTTCAGGGGGCGCGGCATCAATTAAGGGCGCAAGATGCCCGCCTTCGGCAAGATAGCCTCCCAGCGTAGTCGCAAAAACGACAATGAAACCGATGATAAAGCTTAACTGCATGAAGCCAGAAACCGGAAAAAGAAGCCAAAACAGTCCATAAGGGCACCTCCTGCCACGATCAGGCCTTAGGCAGAAGGTTAAGACACTCTTATTCAGACTTAACGATCTTTTCGTTAACATCGCTTTAACAAAGGGGAAAAATATAGACCCAGCCAAGTGTCTTTTTCTTGCGCAAGTTTTAAGAAAACTCTAGAAAATAAAGGATATTTTTGTTGCGCTTCTCTCCAAAGGGCATGTTTTTATGACACAGTCTGCTTTTGATGTTTCATCTTTCGAGTTTACAGCGTGTTTTGGAAAGCTGATCGCATGTCATAACGTGCTTGAGGATTCCGAGGTGAAAATGTCATGGCCTGCCCGGACGATCCTGCAGGCCGCGCCTGTGCGCTCTGCGTGGTTTGTGCAGGCCGCCCGAGACTTCTTTCACGGGAAATCCTGTCTGGCTGTCGCCTATCATGCCGCGCGGATGGAGCTGTTGTTTCATCCCTTATCCTGCACACAGGAAAGCCTTGCTGCTTTTCAACATAATTGCTTCCAGCTTTTAAGCGTGATGGGCGAAAAGGAAATCTCTGCTTTTTACAACAGTTTTCACGGCAGGCCGCGCGCGCAAACCTCTTGCGCTGTCACGCCGGACAAGTCGCAGGAAAAACTTCACTTCCGCATGAACTTTCAAAATAACGGAAATGAAGACGGCTCCGTCTTGTCTATTTCGGATGCGCACATCATCAAAGGATTGCTCGCCTCTTCAGGTTTTACGCAAGACGGCGCGCAGACGCCTTCCTTTACGGTCATGAAGCCCAAGCGTTTTGACTGGCCCTTTCATATTGACGTGGCCGTTTGCGCAGAGCCCGAGGATTTTGCGGCTTTAAGAACGCTTCGTGAAACGCGCCCTTCAAAGCGCGCTTTTTTACCGGCCTATGGAGCTGTAGGCAAAGCCCTGATTTAAAACTTCCTGCGGTTTGTAAATGTTGCGTAGATCCACAAGCACCGGACTTTTCATCAGCTTCTTGACACGTTTGAAGTCAAGGGCGCGGAACTCATTCCATTCAGTCAGGATCACGGCGACATCGGCGCCGTCCAAAGCCTCATAAGTGCCTTGGGCCCATGTCACATCAGACAAAAGCTTGCCGGCTTCTTCCATCGCAACCGGATCAAAGGCCTTGATTTTTGCGCCCGCTTTTTGAAGCGCGGGAATAACGTCCAGAGCCACAGAATCGCGCATATCGTCCGTGTTGGGCTTGAAAGAAACGCCCAAAACAGCCACGGTTTTGCCTTTCACGCTGCCCGAGGCCGCTTCAATCACGCGGCCAGCCATGGCTTGTTTACGTTTGTCGTTGATATCGACAACCGTTTCGACAATCCGCACGGGCGCGCCTTTATCCTGCGCCGTTTTGACAAGCGCCAGTGTATCTTTAGGAAAACAGGAACCGCCATAGCCCGGGCCTGCATGTAAAAACTTTTTGCCGATGCGGCCATCAAGTCCGATGCCGCGCGCCACCTCTTGGACATCCGCGCCGACTTTTTCACAAAGATCGGCTATTTCATTGATAAAGGTGATCTTGACGGCAAGAAAAGCGTTGCTTGCGTACTTGATAAGCTCGGAGCTTTCCAAGGTCGTCTGCACAATCGGCGTTTCAATCAGATAAAGAGGCCTGTAAAGCGCCCGCATCACCTGCGCGCCGCGTTCATCAGAGGTGCCGAACACCACGCGATCAGGGCGCATAAAATCGCCGATGGCCGCGCCTTCGCGCAAAAACTCAGGGTTTGAGGCGACGGCAAAATCAGCTTTGGGATTTTCAGCGCGTATAATTCGCTCAACCTCCCGCCCTGTGCCGATGGGCACGGTGGATTTCGTGACGATCACTGTAAAGTGATCTTCCTTTAAATAGCCGGCAATATCCTTGGCCGCCTGATAGACATAAGAAAGATCCGCATGCCCGTCACCGCGCCGTGTGGGGGTTCCGACCGCAATAAACACGGCATCCGCACCGGTTTCGCACTGGTCCAAACCGGTTTTGAAATTAAGACGCTTGGCCTCGACATTTTTCTTGACCAGATCATCAAGCCCGGGTTCGTAAATGGGGATCATGCCCTGATGAAGCCGGTCAATTTTCCCTTTGTCGGGATCAACACAGGTTACATCAACACCAAACTCGGCAAAACAAGCACCTGAGACGAGGCCGACATAGCCTGCCCCTAACATTACTATTCTCATAGGGAAACCTTTCTTTCCTGTTCTTCTTCGTGAACGTCACTTTCATCGTCTTGTTGAAACAACGTCGCTGTTGCTTCCACGCGCGCGTAAATATCTTCAAACCGCACAATATCATCTTCGCCGAGATAATCGCCGGACTGCACCTCGATAAGATACAAAGGCAAAAGACTTGTATTTTCCAGCCGGTGCTTGGTGCCCTGAGGAATATAAATCGACTGGTTGGCGCTGAGGGTTTTGATCTCCTCGCCGCATTGAACTTTGGCCGTGCCGCTGACAACAATCCAATGCTCGGCGCGGTGATGATGCTTTTGAAGGCTTAATTTTCCCCCTGGCCTGACCATGATCTGCTTGACCTGAAAACGGGAGCCTTGATCGATACGCTCATAATAACCCCAAGGCCGCCAGACGCGCAAATGCTCCTTGATTTCGGAGCGGCCATCTTCTTTGATATGCGCAACAATATCCTTAACCTCATCCGCTTTATCAAGGCGCGAAACAAACAGCGCATCGGGCGTGTCGATGACCAGCATGTCTTCAAGCCCCAAAGCGGCAATCAGGCGGTCTTCACTTTGAATCAAACTGCGCGCCGTGTCCTTGACGATCACATCGCCCGCGATGACATTGTCATGCTCATCCTTGTCCCCAATCTGCCATAAAGCCTGCCAGCTTCCGATATCGTTCCAAGCAAAGGAGGCGGGGAGAACGCCGGCATTGTCGGCCTTTTCCATCACGGCATAGTCGATCGAGATATTGGGCGCCTGCATAAAAGCTTCTTTATCAAGCCGCAAAAAATCAAGATCCGCGCGGGCGCGGGCAAGCGCTGCTTGGCAGGCCTGCCGAACCTTTGGCTCATGACAGGCAAGCGCCGCAAGATAGTGATCTGCGCGGAAAACAAAAATGCCCGCATTCCAGAAATAGCGCCCTGTTTCAAGATAGGCCTGCGCGGTGGGCGCGTCCGGTTTTTCCTTGAACTGTTTGACTGTAAAAGCCTGCGCATCAAGCGCTGATCCGCGCTCGATATAGCCATATCCCGTATGCGCATGGGTCGGCGGGATTCCAAGAGTCATCAAATAGCCTTGCGCGGCAAGTTGGGCGGCATGGCGGATATTTTCAAGAAAAGCCTGCTTGTTGTCGATATGGTGATCCGCCGGCATCGCCACCAGAATGGTGTTTTCTGGATCTTGCACCCAAAGCGCGGCGGTGGCCAAAGCAGGCGCCGTGCTGCGCGCGGTTGGCTCCAGAATAATCAAAGAGGCTTTTATATTTTTTTCCTGCAGCTGCTGCGCTACCAAAAAGCGCTGATCTTCGGCGCATATGATAAGAGGCTGCATAATATCGTCTGCAGCTTCAAGCCGCAAAACCGTTTGCTGCAAAAGCGTCTCATCACCGACAAGGCGCTGGAGCTGTTTGGGATAGTCCGATCGTGACACCGGCCACAAGCGCGTGCCGGAGCCGCCTGAAAGGATAACAGGGAGAATCTTCATGCTTGTTTCTAACGCAGGCCTTATAAGTTTCAATGCTTTGTTTTTCTGACGGGCGAATCCTAACAACATACGTAATCATTTCAACAGAAAATATTATCTCTTGCGCGCAGCGTTACCCGTTGAACACACGCACAAAAGGGTGTATTCACCCCAAGATGGATTGATGTTTAAGGAGCAAAAAAGTGAGCAAAAAAACAGCTCTTATCACAGGCGTCACCGGTCAGGACGGCGCTTATCTGGCGGCCTTGTTATTGGAAAAAGGCTATGATGTTCATGGACTTAAACGGCGCTCCTCTTCCTTCAACTCCGCGCGCGTGGATCATCTTTATCAGGATCCGCATGACGAAGATGTTCGCTTTCGTATGCATTACGGTGACATGACGGACTCGACTAATTTGATCCGCCTTGTTAACGAAATCCGGCCTGATGAAGTCTATAATCTCGCCGCGCAGAGTCATGTTCAGGTGAGTTTTGAGACTCCTGAATACACCGCCAATGCGGATGCCATCGGCACGCTCAGGCTTTTGGAGGCGATTCGTATTCTGGGGATGGAAAAGCAAACGCGCTTTTATCAGGCCTCGACTTCCGAGCTTTATGGTATGGTGCAGGAGATCCCGCAAAAAGAAACGACGCCTTTTTATCCGCGCAGCCCTTATGCCGCAGCCAAGCTTTACGCTTACTGGATTACGGTGAATTACCGCGAGGCTTACGGCATGTTTGCCTGCAATGGTATTCTCTTTAATCATGAAAGCCCTGTGCGCGGCGAGACGTTTGTAACGCGCAAGATCACCCGCGCGGTGGCGGCTATTCATCTCGGCCTGCAAGATATGCTTTATGTCGGCAATATCGATGCCAAGCGTGACTGGGGGCATGCGCGCGATTATGTGGACGGCATGTGGCGCATTTTGCAGCAAGACACGGCTGAGGATTTCGTGCTGGCGACGGGCGAAACCAACAGCGTGCGCAGCTTCATTGAACTGGCCTTTGCGGAAATCGGGATCTCGATCACTTGGGAAGGCAAAGGTCTTGAGGAAAAGGGTCTTGACAGCAAAACAGGGCGGCCTTTGATTGCGATTGATCCGCGTTATTTCCGCCCGACCGAGGTTGATCTTTTGATCGGCGATCCCACAAAAGCGCATGAAAAGCTGGGCTGGAAACACACAACGCCCTTTGCCACGCTGGTCAAGGAAATGGTGGCGGCGGATTTGAAGATGATCGCCCAAGAGAAAGGTTTCCGCCACCATGGAAACGACTAAATACGCTCTTTCCGGCAAAAAAATCTGGGTTGCCGGCCATCGCGGCATGGTGGGTGCTGCGCTGATGCGGCGTTTGGAAAAAGAAAATTGCACGCTTCTTTGCGCCACGCAGGATGAACTTGATTTGCGCCGTCAGGATCAGGTGGAAGGCTGGATCAAAAAAAACAAGCCTGACTGCATCTTTCTGGCCGCCGCCAAAGTGGGAGGAATCTGGGCCAACAATACTTACCCAGCCGCGTTTCTTTACGACAATCTCATGATGGAAGCCAACATCATCCATGCAGCTTATATCAACAAGGTCGAAAAACTTTTATTTTTGGGATCTTCCTGCATTTATCCGCGTATGGCCGCGCAGCCCATGAAGGAGGAAGCTCTGCTGTCGGGCCCGCTTGAGCAGACCAATGAATGGTATGCGCTTGCCAAGATCGCCGGAATCAAAATGTGTCAGGCCTATCGCCGCCAATATGGCTGCAATTTTATCGCGGCGATGCCGACCAATCTGTTCGGCGCGGGCGATAATTACGATCCTGAGGGAGGTCATGTCGTAGCGTCCCTTATTCAAAAAGCGCATAAGGCCAAGCAGAGCGGCGCCCCAAGCATGGAGCTTTGGGGGACAGGCAGCCCTTTGCGCGAGTTTCTTTATGTGGATGATCTTGCGGATGCTCTGGTGTTTTTGATGGAAAACTATGATGGCGAGCCGCACATCAATGTCGGCTCGGGCCTTGAGTATACGATCCTCCAGTTGGCAAAAACCATTGCAAAAACTGTCGGGTTTGAAGGGGATTTTTTGTTTGACGATTCCAAACCCGACGGCACGCCGCGCAAGCTGATGGACAGCAGCCGCATGCACGCGATGGGCTGGCGCGCCCCGACATCGCTTGAGGATGGTTTGAAAGTTGCCTATCAATGGTTTTTGGATCATAAAGCTTCATGAGCATTAAAAAGAAAATGGCGAAAGGCGCCTTCTGGCTGTTCCTTGAAAAAGGCGCACAGCAGATTTCGTCTTTTGTTGTTTTTGCCGTGATTGCGCGCATCATCGGCCCGTCCGAATACGGGCTTGTGGCCTTGTGTACCATGGTGATGATGCTTATGAACAACGTCACTTTGGGCCTTGTCGATGCCATTATCAGCATGCGCATCAGGGATGAAGAACGACTTTCCTCGCTGTTTTTTATGATAAGCGGCCTAGGGTTTGCCTTGAGTCTTTTGTCCTTTTTTCTGGCGCAGCCTTTTGCGCTTTTGTTCGAGTATGAGCGGCTTGCGCCTTTGCTTCAGGCTTTTTCGCCGCTGCCTTTTCTTTTTTCATTGGCAGCCGTGCCCACCGCGCTGATTACCGCGACAATGGATTTTCGCATTTTTACGATCCGCACTTTTTTTGCCGCGCTGGCAGGCGGGATTGCGGGCATCTGGGCCGTGCTGAACGGGTTTGGCGCTTTTTCGCTGGCTTTGCAGCAAATCACCGCGCAAGGTGCGATTTTGATTGTGCTCTGGTTCACATCAAGCTGGCGGCCACGCCTTATTTTCAAAACAAAAGCCATGGCCGACATGTTGCGGCTTGGCTTGGCGCAAACAGGAACTTTGTTTGTGTCTTTTCTTGATACGCAATCGCCGCGCTTTATTTTAGGCCTTTTTCTGGGGCCGCTGGCTGTCGGCTATTATGCCTTTGTGGCGCGTGTTTGCGGGGCGATTCAGGACGGAATCATCCAGCCTGTTCTGACCGTGATTTATCCGGCGCTGGCCGAGCTTGACGACGATCACGCGCAAAAGAAAGTCATTGTCAAACAGACGTTTTTTGTCGCCGGTCTTATTATGATCCCTGTTGTGGGTGGCATGATTTTAACGGCTGACGTTTTTATTCCTTTTCTTTTCGGCAAGCAATGGGAAGACAGCGCGCTTGCGATGCAGATTTTTGCGCTGACATCCTTTACTTTTGCGATCAACACGATTTTGCGCAGTATTTTACGCGCCTGCCGTCAAACAGCCGCTTACTTGCGCGCGCAAACTATGGTGGTCACCATCGGCGTTCTGGGTAGTTTTGCCGCAGTCGCTTATGGCTTTGAAGCGGTTGTGATCTGGAAAACCATCGTGACCTTTCTGGCCTTGATAAGCTATTCCCTTCTGGTGCGCAAACGCGCGCGGCTTTCTTTGAAAGAAGGCTATAAAACGCTGGCCTCTCCGCTTTTTTCCGGTCTTGTGATGATGATTGGGCTTTGGCTTTTTACGCAAAGCCCTCTTGTTCCAAGCGCGGCCTTTTTCAACCTTGTTATTATGGTTGTTCTTGGCGCGTTTATTTATGGGGGTGTTTTGGTGCTTTCGGAAAGAAAGCGGCTTAAATCCTTACTGAAGAAAATCCGTCAGCGCGTCTAAAGCCATCCTCCCCTCCCCATTGTCATTGCGAGGAAAGCCGGCGAAGCCGGATTGACGCGGCAATCTCGGCGATGTTGTAGGGATTGCCGCGTCAGGCCTGAAGTCCTTCCTCGCAATGACAAGAGGGGGACTTAAATAACCCAAGGCTTCCCCAGAACTTCATCCCAAAGATCGGGGTGAAAGCGTCCGATGCCGCTTGCGGGATAAAAGGTCACTTCACCAAAGAAAACACCTTGCGCGGGCGCATAAAAATCCACACGCGCAAAATCAAAAAGACTGCCGATGCGGGTCGCAAGTTCCACCATAAGTTCATAAGAGGCCGGTTTTTCCACATCTTCTTCAAGCAAAGGATAATTCATGGTAAAAGGCAGCTTGTTCCAGTTATGATCGAAAAACGCCCTGCGGTGCGCGCCAAAACGATCCTCATCCACCTGCACAAAATGCACATAGCCGTGATAGACGAAAAACTTGTAATCTTTGGGCGGCGCGCCCTTTTCGTCCGTCAACATGGTTTCAATCAAAATCTTCGGCTTGATGTGCCAGTAAAGCCATTCGCGCCGCAAGAGGCCGAAAACAGCCGCGTTGCTTTTGTTGATAGCTTCTATAACGGCCTTCCGATCAAGCGTCTGCGCGTCTTTCACAAAAATACTGTCATTGCAGCCGTGATTGGTTTTGATGACATAAGGCGGCTTTAATTGGTCAAAAGGAATGTCTTTCCCCCGATCGCCCGACCAAAGGGTAGGAATAACATGTTGCGGGCCGATCAGTTTTGCGATCTCGTCCTTGACGGCCAGCTTGTCGGCAAAAACAGAAAAACGAGGATCACGCTGGTAAAGCTTGCGCCAGTTTATTTTTTCATTCAGCGTGCGCGGTTTTGCAAAGTTTCCAAAGCGTCCGAGCTTATAGAAAAACAAAAGATGCAGCGCCAGAGCATCCGGCAGAGCTTGAAGAACGAGCGTGGCGAGTTTTTTTATCATTTCCCGAGCAAAGCCTTTAAAATCCGCTTGATGCGGCCCAAAAAGCTGATCCCTTTTTGAACCTTTGCGTCCCAAGATTTTCTCATCAGATCCAAAGCCCAGTAATCCACACAGAATGTTGCGGGCAAGGTGACAAGATCTTCCTTTAAAGGGGCAGGACGCACAAGAAGATGGTAAGGATTAAGTCCTGAGGCATGCGTGCCGCCCGCGCCAAGGCCGATATTGGCGACATAGCTTGCCGGTGGAAACACACTGACGCCATGCCGGCAAAAGATCGTGTAGTACCAGCGGATGAACCAGCTGTTGATGCGGCCCTGCATGGCAAGTTTCAGCATGGCGGTATAATCGCGCACGCCGCCCACATCGAAAAAGCGCTGAAAAGTTTTTGAATTGAAATCACGCTGCGGGACATCTACATCCAAAGAAAACTTTGAAAAAGCACGATCCCATGTGGCCCAGCCCCAACAATGCGTAAAAGGCAAAATAAGCGCCTTGTCATACGCGCGCAAGGCGGGGACGTCAAACTGGTAGCCGATGACGCTCCAGATGCGCGTTTCGTCCTTGTAGCGCTCAAGCGCCGCATTGAAATAATCCAAAATGCAAGGCGAAACCAAAAGATCATCTTCAAGCACAATAACCTTGCCATGCTGGCGGCAAAGCTTGCTGACGCCGTCAAAAATGGAGGCTTTAAGGCCCATGTTTTTTTCACGCTCGACCAGCTGAACATTGGCAAGGCCGAGATTGCGCGCAAAGCTGCGCATCGCTTCAACGCGCGGGGCATCCTGCGCGCCTTTGGCGCCGTCAAGAAAAATCGTCACCGGACTTTGCGCAAAGCCGTGACAGGCCCGCAAACTGGCCATCATTTTTTCAAAATGATCCACGCGGTCATAAGCAAAAACGGCGATCGGCGCATAAGTCATGTTGTAAACCTGTATTTTTTCTTTTCCGGCGGGGTTCGCGCGCAGCCTTGCATCAACAAAATGATAAACATGAATCCGGTCATGTTGATGTTAAAGGAGCGCGGAAAGGTCAAAAGCGCGGCGATGTAGCTCAGCATAAGACCCAGAGAGATCCAGTTGCGCTCTTTTACAAAGCCTGTCAAGGCGCGGGCCATTAAAAAGAGCATCCCGCCAAGCGCTAAAAGGCCGCTTTCGGCCAAAGTCAGCAAAAAGCCGTTATGGATAAAGCCATATTCGCCAAAGCCTCCGCCGAAAAAGGGCGACTCTGCAAAAACCCGCCAGCCTATTTTGTAGCCTTCCGTCCGTCCCGTCAGGCCCGATCCCAACCCGCGCTGTTCATCATCGACAAGAAAAACATCCGTGGCCACATAATCAACGGCGCGCTCAAGAAGGCCGCGTTCCATGGTAAGATCCGTCACAACGCCTGCCGCCAAAAGCAAAAGCGACAAAAGCAGCCCAAGCGCCATTTTTTTTGCGTTAAGCGGTATAAAAAAACCGCTGCTGAGCAATATGACCGGCAACAAGGCCACCAGCGAGCCACGCGATTGCAAGGCGACCATATAAAGAAAAGCGCCCATAAGCGCTGCAGCACGGGCGGGCGCGTTTTTTATCATCATGGCGCCCCAAGCAAAACCTAAAACCATCATGCCCCACCAGTTAGGCTGCAGCTGAAAAGGCGTCCAGCGCCCCCAGATCATGGCCGCGCGCTGCGCAAACGCGACGTATAAAAACAAGGGCAGGGAAAAAAGCGCCGTATAAAGCATAATCTGCCGCACAAGACCAAAGCGCACGCCGGAGGCAAACAAACAGGCCAAAAGAAACGCCAGATAAAGATTGCCGAGAATTACAAGATTATAAAAAGAAACCCGCCCCGACTCCACCGCATGAAAAGCAAAAGACATCGCCACAGGCACAAGATAAAGCAAAGACAGCATAAAACCCTGCCTTACCTTTTGCAGATCCGCAAGCTTGTAGCGCAGCTGCAGCAAAGCGGGGATAACGAGCGCCAAAAAGGCTATTTCCTGAATCACCGGCGATTTAAGGCGGAAAAGCGCAAAAAATCCGACCACAAGACTGAGCGCCACCATCATAGCGAGATTCCGGACACGTCTTTCTTCCGTCCGTTCTTTTTTCTGTGCGGTTTTGTTTTCCTGATTCACAAGCATTACTGAACCCAGTTCCGGTCATCTGATTTCTGCCAAACCTTGACGCTGCGCACGCGCATGGGCTGATCTATCCCCGTGCCAAGCGCCAGAACAAGATGGTGACGATCCAAAATGCCCATCGTCCATGCTTTTTTGTAAGGCGATGGCGGCTGGTTTTCGTAAAGAGACCATGTCGTCAGCACGCCGATGGGTTTGCTGTCAAAGAAAAACTGTGCGGACCCTTTTGTCTTTTCCGTGGCCGGAATCCACAAAAAGCCGTATTTGTGATAAGATGTGAAATCCGTGCCCTTGGGAACGCGCCTTTTTGACTGTTTCCAAAGAAGGCGATGATCGCAAAATCCCATCTGCGGGCAGGTCTGTTTCCACACGCCATGCCAGTCATGCATGGTGGCGCTGTAAATATAGCGGTCTTCCTCGGAATCTTCAAAAAGATATTCGAAAATATCCACCTCAATAAAATGCTCATAGCCCTTGCCCTGCCCTTCCCACTGTTTTTGCGGCAGCTGGGCCAGATGTTCAAGCGACATGGCCCAGAAAGAAGGCCATCCTTTTCTGTCGGGTTTGCGAACATCCTGCGGATCAAACGCAAGCTCGGCTTCAAAATAACCGCCGCCGCCAAAGGCGCGGCCAAGCCAGTTTCGGCTTCCTTTTGCCTTTGCTGCTGTGGCAATTTCCATATTGGAATTGCCAAAACCTGTTTTAATCAGAAGCGCGCCGTCTTCATGCGTTCCAAAATAATCCTCCGGCGTGGGTTTCCATTTGAAAAAACGCCCGACATACCATTTAAAGCCGGATTGGCGCGTATCTTTGAAATCAACCTCAGCGGCTGTAAACGTGCTGTCGAAAGTTTTCACGATATAACCGGCATCCTGCGCGGCAATGGGCGGCAAGTCGCCTTCTTTGGCGTTTAGGCTCTGGCTTGCAAGCAGCAGGGCAAGAAAAAAGAACAGTCCCTTTTTGCTCATGGCAAACGCTCCAAAGGCGGTAAAAAGCTATCAAGAGACGGCAGGCTTTGCGCAAGAAAATCTTTTAAACGTTCCTGCGCCGCCTTAGGCGTTTCATCCTGCGCCAAAGGCGTAATCACGCGGATCAAGGCGCCTTGCGTCTGCCCGTGAACCAAAGCATCCCAAAACAAATAGGCCTTGGCCGTCAAGCGATCCGGTATAGAACGTCCGCGCTGATAAAACCAGTAATAAACAAGCTGCCGCTCGGCTCCTTTTTGTATCATCATGCGCACAAGCCGCTTGGGACGATCCGCAAGAATGATTTCATCTTCTTCAAGCAAAATAATTTCCCATCCGCCGGCGGGAATACATGTCGAAGGCGCATGAATGGTCGCGCCGACTTTTTGGCGGGCGTAATAGGCGATGTAAAGATTGACAAGCTCTTTTTGCATCGGTGCCATGTAGTCGGCGAGCCAGTATTCCGTTAAATCCAGCTGTTTGCGCACTTTATCTTCCAAAGCCAGCTGACGGCCCTGCCAAGGGCCAAGCTCCAGCGGGAAAAGCACAAGCTCCTGATGTTGGGCCGGCTCTTTTTGATGCGTTTGCCAGAGATTACCATGCGCCAGCGCCGCGCCCAAAAGACAAAGGCCCAAAACGCCCCATGTGACCTCGCCAGACTTTGGGGCTTTCGTCCAGTAAGGCGGCGCAGGCAGCGCAAAGAAATCCCAGTCAAAACGGCCTTTTCCTGTTTTCAGAAAGATCAACACAATCCCCCACAAAACAGCCAGACACAGGCTGAAAACAATCCAGCCTTCAAGATCGTGATAGGTTTCCGCGCCCCACTGCGCCGTGATGCCGATCACCGCGATGCGCAGCGCGTTGAGAAAAATAGCGATCGGAATGGTGGAAAGAAAAACGATGGCGCGCTTGTAAAATCTGTCCTTTATCAGATAAGCCACAAGAAATCCGAAGCTCATCAAAGGAAAAAGATAGCGCAAGCCGCTGCACGCGTCCACAACTTGAAGTTTAACCGTCCCGAGATCAATAACATTACCATCCTGAAAAACAGGAATATTTAAAAGCTCAAGGAAAAAAGCGCCCAAAGACGAGGACAGCAATTTCAACTCCACCGCCATCACATTGGACAGCTGCAAAGGAAACGGGATGGCAAAAAGCAAAAGAATCCAAGCCGGTGCCACTTGCTTTGTGATTTTCCTACCCAAAAAGGCAAGACAAAGCCCCAAAAGCCCAAGATAAAAACCGTAATGCGCAAGCTGGCGGAACGCCGCAAGCTCGCCCATCATCAAAAGTCCGAAAGCGCCAAACACGCATAAAAGGCCGCTTTTTGAAGGCTGCGCCGACAAAGGCTTTTGGCGCATGCGATGCAAAGCCATCCAAAGCGCGAGCAAGGGAAGGATATAGCTATGTCCATATTCCTTGCTGTCCCAAGCGTGCATCAGATCCTTGATAGCCCAATGAAAGCTTGCCGCGAGAACGCTCAGGCTCAGGAGAAAGACAAGCCCTGCAAAGAGAGGCGTGCCGATAAAAAATCTTGCATTCATTCGCTTTTTCTTCTACCTGTCACGATAATTGACCTTCATGGTCTTTTTTTTCATTCCTACAACGCCCCTGTCGGCCACGCAACAAAATAGAAAACCGCCATGAAAATACTCCTTCTTTGCGCCAACCATGCCCCCGAGCAAACGGGCACCGGCAAATATCAAGGCGAAATGGCCGCTTGGCTTGCCGCGCAAGGGCATGAAGTCCGCGTTGTGGCCGCGCCTCCTTACTATCCAGCATGGAAAGTTGCGCAAACCTATAAAAGCTGGCTTTACCGGCGCGAAAAGCTGGATGGCTGCACGGTTTATCGCGTTCCTCTTTATGTGCCCGCCAAGCCGACTGGCCTTAAAAGGCTTGTTCATCTGGCCAGTTATGCGGCGAGCTCTTTTCCTCTTTGCCTGTGGCTTGGGCTTGTCTGGCGGCCCGATGCGCTTTTGGTGACCGAGCCGACCTTGATGGTCACCCCGGCAGCTTTATGCGCGGGCCTGCTTGGCGGCGCGCGGACTTATTTGCATGTTCAGGACTTTGAAGTTGATGCGGCGTTCCAGCTGGGTCTTTTGAAAAAACCATGGCTTTATCGTCTGGCGCTTAAAATAGAACGCTTTATCATGCGGCGCTTTACGGGCGTGAGCACCATCTCGCCCAATATGCGTAAAAAGCTTTTGGAAAAAGGCGTTGAGGCGAGCCGCGCTTTTTTGATTCCCAACTGGTCTAATGTTGAAGCCTTTGATCCGGCCAAAGGCCCGGGCTCATGGGCGGAACGCTTTAAAAAAGATCCTTCCACGATTCTTGTGGTGTATTCCGGCAATCTCGGGAACAAGCAAGGGCTTGAAACGCTCGTACAAACCGCGCGGATTTTACAGAATGAATCTCATCTTCACTTCATCATCAGCGGCGATGGCGCGGCGCGTCCGATGATGGAAGAACAGGCCCAAGGCCTTTCCAACCTTACCTTCCTTCCCGTCCAGCCGATGGAGGCGTTTGTTCATCTGATGATTGCAGCTGATATTCATATGCTCCCGCAAAAAGCCGGCGCGGCGGATCTTGTGATGCCTTCCAAGCTTTGCAACATTCTGGCAAGCGGCCGTCCTGTCGTGGCCGGCGCGGCCCAAGGCACGCAAGTCTATGACGCAGTTCAAGGCTGCGGCCTTGCCGTAGAGCCCGAAAACGCGGCAAGCTTCGCCGATGCGATTTTAACTCTCGCCAAAGATGGCGCTTTGCGCGCCCAAATGGGTGCCCAAGGCCGCGCGCACGCGCAAGCAGAACTTAGCAAAGCCCCCCTCCTGTGCCGCATGGAACGCATGCTTGCGGGTGAAGCACAAACAGCTTTTTAGAAACTCACGTCCATACGCCGCACACCGCTTTCCCCTCTTGCGGGGTGCAGGCCTCAATTGTGCCGAAGGGGGCGATGGCGGCTAGGAAGCGGACGCAGACATACCAATAGACGGGATCGCCTGCTGCTGTTTGGCCTTCTTCTTCGCCGGCCGCGCGGCCTTGTTGGGGCAAAGTGACGTTGGTTAAAAAACCTTGCAAGGCCAAAAGCGCTTCTTTGTCTCCGGCTTTGAGATATGTGTCGATCATTGTGATTTCCTTTTCATCGCGTTGTTGGAAAGCGGCTGCCGCCAATATTGAAAGCCTCGCAAATGCATGCGCACGCCCTGAAAGGCCAGCATATTCGGCAAGGGATCCGGCAAAAGGCCTGTTGTCCTGACTTGAGGTTCCTGTCCATTCACGCAAACAGCGTGATCGCCCAGTTTATAACGCACAAGCGCTTTTACATTCTGCGCGGGTGAGATGTTCGTGTTGATCTGGCATTGCAACGCTCCGGCGCTGTAGATCTGCATCAGGACATTTCCTCCCACATAACCGCTGTTGGTCACGCCGATGAAATTGCTTGTGCCGTCTCCGTAAAAACGCGCCGTAAAAGCTTGCGTCCCGGATGCTGCGGGAACATCAGTGAAATCCACCAAAAATGTTCCCTGCTGAGGGTTAAACCATGACAAGGCACCTGTTGCCAATGTATCGCGGCCTCGCGTCACAATCATGTTGGTCGTGGGAATGTAAGAAGACACAAAAGACCCGACCTCGCACTGCGCGCCCCAAATATAAACACCGGTTTGCGTTCCCAGATAGCTTGGCATGCGCACGGCTTGAGGATTGCTGCCCGTCAGACTAAGCCCCAATGTGCGCGCATTAACGGTTGCTTGCGCGGTAAAGATCATCACGCAGCGATACCATCCCCTGCCCGCCGGTTCGATTTTGGCTTCAACGCCGCCTGCCACGCGGCTTACCAGCCCTTGCGCTACATCAAAGTTTGCGTACATCGCTGACGAAAGCGTGGTACTTAAACGCAGCTGCAAAACCGTCTGTTGTTGCGCTTTGACGTAAATGCTTACGGTGTAGGTTTGACCTGTTTCAAAATCCGTCATGCTTGCCGACAAAGCATCATGCGTGCCCGAAGTAAAATCATCCGCAAACAAAACCGCCTGCGTCCCGTCCGGCGCACTCTCCTGCGCAGGCGTTAAAGACGCCAGCTGCAGGGAATAACCGCTGCCGGGGACAGAGGGCCAGACCAGATTTGTGCTTTGCGATTCCAAAAGAAGGCCGCGCGCCTTACGCGAGACCGGATCAAAGTCAAAGCGCGGCTTGTTCACCTCAAGCATTTTGATAAGGCCCTGTTCATCCACGCAGCTTGCGCCCGTGGCGCGACTCAGCGCCAAAGAAGGCGGCAGTGCCGCGCGGAAAGACCATGAAACCGCCTGCGTATCCGCGCTGTCAAAAAGCAGCTGGTTCATGCTACACCGCCCTTGCCACCAGCATCATCGTGCTGCCTTGCACCTGCGCCGTGCCGCAGCGGATGCGTATATGTTTCAGACAAGCAAACTGCTTGGGCTCCAGCACCACGCAGCTTGACGGCAGGGCCGTGGCGGTGACTTCCTGCCCGTTCTGATCCAAAAGATCAAACCAGCTTTGTCCGTCATCCGGCGACATCTGGAAGGTCAAAGAACAGGCCGTAAAAGCGGAAGAAAGCGCGATGGCAAAAAGGCGCAAGCCGCCAAGATTAACCGGATCACTGGGCGCGCTGCCGGCAGGCATGACAAGGCTGATTGTCTCAAGCGCCGAAATATAAGTATCTTTCAAAGACATAGGGGTTTTCCTTTCCTGTTTTGCAAAACAAAAAAGGCGTTCCTCAAAGAGGAAACGCCTTTTGGTCACGCGGACATAGCTCCGCTTGGTATTGTCAATAGCACGCGGCGGGGGCCAGGTCAAGGAAAAAATTACTTTGTTGGGATTTTTTTGCTGGTGGGGTGGGCGTCTTTCTTTATGTCTTTGAAAAAATAGATGCCCTGGGGTGGTTTTTTACGATTTTCGTAGAAAGGGGCAAAAACACTGTTCTTTTCTACGATTTTCGTAGAAATATCTTGATTGTTCCAAAAAATCTGCTAAAATCATAGAAAATAGCAAATGGGACTCAAATGACCAAGATGCAAACCCTTATCCCACGCCCCGACTACCTTGCCAAACTGGAAAGGCACACGGAGCAAACAGATCTTATCAAGATCGTAACGGGCGTCCGGCGTTGCGGAAAATCTACTCTGTTTGACATATATACAGAGAAGCTTAAATCCAATGGCATAACAGATGACCAAATCCTTGTCATAAAACTCGAAAATTTGGACAATAAGGCGCTTCGGGACGGTATGGCCTTACACAAGTTTGTAAAAGAGTATGCTGAAAAGGCAGAGAAACTTGTCTATGTATTTTTGGATGAGGTACAATTGGTTTCCGATTTTGCCGATGTTATAAATAGTCTGCGCCTGAGAGATAATCTGGATTTATATGTGACAGGCTCAAACGCACAAATTCTACCCCATAATCTGCCTAAAATCCTTAGCGGGCGGTATATTCAAATCCATATGTTTCCCTTGTCGTTTAAGGAATATGGAGAGGCGTATTACAAAAAAATCCATAGGAATCCCACTCCACACCTTGGTTGGGATATGATATTTCAATTTTATCTTGAACACAGCTCGTTTCCTGAAGCTCTTACTTATGTCTATCCAAATCCCTTTCCAGTGGGTTTTGGCATGACTCTGCAGGGCGGTTTAGCTGAGCTTATAGAGACTCGTTGGGATGGAGGAGCCATCCGCGAATACCTTGATAATATCTACAACAGTATCCTTACGCGCGACATCATGACACATGAAGGGGTAAAAGAACTGCCTCAACTTACGCGCGTTATCAATTTTATGTTCAGCAATATAGGGAGCGAAACATCCATAAATAACATGAAAAATGTGATAAATGACGAATTGAAATCAGGCAAGACTTTTTACGCCCCCATGCTTGAAACATATCTTCAGGCACTTCTTGACAGTTTCTTGTTCTATAAAGCTGAGGTTCAGCGCTTTGGGAAAAAGATGCTTCGCCCGAAAGCTAAATATTATGCTGTAGATATGGGGTTACGCTATCATTTGCTTGGCGGTGCGCCGAACAAGGATGCCGGACATGTATTAGAAAACATTGTGTATCTGGAACTTTTACGGCGTGGATATAATAAGGTTGAGGTTGGCAAAATAGAAACCAAAACCGGCGATATAGAAATAGATTTTGTGGCGCAAAAGGAAGGCGGAAAAACAGAATATTATCAGGTTGCCCAAAGCGTGATGGATGAAACCACGCTTGCTCGCGAACTTGCGTCACTCGAAGCAATCAAAGACCATCATCCGAAGTTTATCCTAACCCGAGATACCAACAATAACGACTACGGCGGAATCCAGCACCTAAATGTATTGAAATGGCTGCTGGATATTGAATAGGCGTAGCTCTTCTCTGGTGACCTCGGCGGGATTCGAACCCGCGACCCTTTGATTAAAAGTCAAATGCTCTACCAGCTGAGCTACGAGGTCTTGGAAAAGACAAGACGCCAAACTAGAAAGCCTTAGCTTTCAGGTCAATAGAAAAATAAAAATACGCGCTAAAAATCAGGCTTTTGGCCCAGAGCGGTGAGAATAGTCCTTAAATTGGCGCGCATCATGGCCTCATAAGTGCCTGCGCGGCCTTGAGGCTCGCTTAGCGCGTCCGCATAAAGTTCACCGGCAAGGGTTAGGCCTGTTGCCTCGACTATTTGCTTTAAAAGCCGTGGGTCGGTCATGGCTTGCGTGAAAGCAAGCTTGATATTTTTCTTTGCGATAAGATCCGTCAGACGCTTGATGTCGGCATAAGTCGGCTGGTCATGCGTGTCCACGCCTTGCAGCGCATAAAAATCCACGCCATAGGCCGCGCCCAGATAATTAAAGGCCTGATGATCTGTGACCGCCTTGCGCAAAACGGGTGGGATGGCGTCAAACGCTTCTTTAGCCTGCGTGTGAAGTGTTTGCAGGCGTTCATTATACTGCTTGGCTCTTTGCCTGAAAATCTCAGCCTTGTCCGGACGGGCGGCTATCAGGGCTGAGGCTATATTGCGCACATATTGCTGCGCCATCTCAAGATCCTGCCAAGCATGGGGGTCGGGGATTTTCTCATCACCCTGAAGATAGAGCGGCTTGATTTTGGCTGAAGCGACAAGAAGCTTGGCTTTTGTCTGTGAAGCTTTAATCAGGCGGTTCATCCAAGGCTCAAAGTGCAGGCCGTTGATGACGATAATCTCCGCCTGCGTCAAGGCGCTCACCTGCGCGGGCACAGGATCAAAGCTGTGAGGGTCCTGCGCGGGGCCTACCAGAGTCGTCAGCGCAACCTCTGCCCCCCCGATCTGCGCCACCATATCGCCGAGAATGGAAAAGCTTGCCACAACGCGAACGGGCTGCTGCGCATAAAGAGGCCCTCCCGCGCCGTAAAAACCCAAGAGAAAAAAGAGGAAAAGGCCGTATTTTTGAGTTTTTTTCATAAGTTTTTCACGCTTTCTTTTTTTGATCCTGCCATGTTATAACATAGCGGTTCAGAAAAATCAGGATATGTTGATGTTTGAAAAAAGTCTGACCGCGCGTCTTGGCGTTGCAAGCCTTTTCTGTCTCTTGGCGCTCGCCCTTGTGTTCTGGGCGGTTTAAGATGATCGGGCCTAAACTGACGCTTGAGCATGTTTCTTACGCCTACGGGGCGCAAAGCGCCTTGCAGGATGTCAGCGGCCAATTCCTGCCGGGGTCGCTGACGGCTTTGACGGGCCCTAACGGCGCCGGAAAAAGCACTTTGCTCCAGATCATCGCCGGTCTCCTTAAGCCGCAAAAGGGGCGCGTGAGCTGTTCCTTTTCACAGGGCGCTGTGGGGTATATGCCGCAAACCAGCACGGTGAGGCGCGATTATCCCCTTCATGTTTTAAAGGCCGTTTACACAGGCTTCTGGCCGCAGGCCGGCGCGCACCACGCCATTACGCCCACTTTGAAACAGCGGGCGCTTGAAGCTTTGCACGAGGTCGGGCTTGAAGGGTTTGAAAAACGCCCGCTCAGCGCGCTTTCCGGCGGGCAGTTTCAAAGGCTTTTGTTTGCGCGGCTGATTGTGCAGGATCCCGCGCTGATCCTTTTGGATGAGCCTTTCTCCGGCATCGACACAAAAACAACCGCGCAGCTTATGGAGCGGCTTCTTGCCTGGCATAGGCAGGGGCGGACTATTCTTTGCGTTCTGCATGATCCTTTGGTGATCCGCCGCTATTTTCCTGAGGCTTTCGTGCTATGCCATCACTGCATCGGCAAGGGCTTAACGCATGATCTGTTGGAGCAAAAGATTCTTTTTTCCGATTTTGAGACAAGGATCTCGGCATGAATCTTTCTGCCTTTTTCCTTGATCCTTTTTTTGAACATGTCTTTATGAAACGCGCGCTTGTCGCGGCGCTTGTTCTGGCGATCACCACAACACCTTTCGGCGTCTTTCTTGCGCTGCGCCGCATGACGCTTGTGGGCGATGCCATTGCGCATGCGCTTTTGCCGGGTGTGGCGGTGGGGTTTTTGCTAGCCGGTTTTTCGCTTTGGGCCATGACGCTGGGCGGGCTTTGCGCCGCGCTTTTGGTGGCTGTGCTGGCGGGGTTTTTAACGCGCGCGACATCTCTTAAAGAGGATTCCGCTTTTACGCTTCTTTATCTTCTGGCGCTGGCCTGCGGCGTTATATTGATGTCCCTTAAAGGCCGACAGCTTGAGCTGATGCATCTTCTTTTCGGCCATGTTCTGGCGATTGATCCCGCTTCGCTTTTCATGATCGCGGGCGTCGGTTGTTTTGCGCTTTTAACTCTGGCGGCGCTTTACAGGCGTCTTGTTGTCGAAGGGTTTGATCCGGTTTTTCTTCACATTATGCAAGGCGCGGGGAAAAGCCGCAGTACAAGTCATTTTCTGTTCTTTCTTCTTTTGATGCTTTGCCTTGTCGTTTCCTTCCAGACCATGGGAACGCTGATGGCTTTGGGCTTGATGATTTTGCCGGCGCTGGCGGCACGCTTTTGGTGCAGCGATCTTGACAGCATGATTTTTTCAGCCATGATTTTCGGCGTTTTCAGCGCTTATGGCGGGCTTCTTTTGTCCTATCATGGCGGCGTGCCCTCGGGGCCGGCCATTATTCTTATCGCCGGTTTGTGGGCGCTGGTTTCAGCCTTTCTGGGAAGGGTCGGAAGTTTGCGAGCTCATCACGTAACACATTGAAAAATATTACCTTTATCTGTTTTTTTTGTTTGGTGTTTGGGGCACAAAATGCTAGATTGATAAAGACAGACCCTTTGATGAAAAACAATGACATAGCATTTAGGTGTTCCCTTGACTGATTCCTCTTCCCCTGACGCTGAAAAAGCTGCGCCGGTTTCTGTTGTTCTTCCCGTTACTATTGAAGATGAGATGCGCCGCTCATACCTTGATTATGCCATGAGCGTGATCGTAAGCCGCGCTTTGCCGGATGTGCGTGACGGCCTCAAGCCTGTTCACCGGCGCATTTTATACGCCATGAAGGAAGGCGGATATGACAGCGGCAAGCCCTATAAAAAATCGGCGCGCATTGTCGGTGACGTCATGGGTAAATATCACCCGCATGGTGACGCCGCCATTTATGACGCTATGGTGCGTATGGCGCAGGATTTTTCAATGCGCCTTCCCCTTGTGGACGGACAGGGCAATTTCGGCTCGATGGACGGCGATCCTGCGGCCGCCATGCGTTATACCGAAGCGCGTTTAGCTAAGGTTGCCGAAACGCTTTTGGATGATATTGAAAAAGAGACCGTCAATTTCCAACCTAATTATGACGAAATCACGCTGGAGCCTGTGGTGCTGCCGGCGCGTTATCCCAATCTCCTTGTCAATGGGGCGGGCGGCATTGCTGTCGGCATGGCCACGAATATTCCGCCCCATAATCTGGGCGAGGTTTGCGCGGCAACTGTGGCGCTGATTGATAATCCCTCCCTCAGCCATGACGAACTTTTATCTTTGGTTCCGGGCCCTGATTTTCCTACAGGCGGGTTGATTTTGGGTTATGCGGGATGCCGCGCGGCGGAAATGACGGGGCGCGGCAGTATCGTCATGCGCGCACGCACATCCATCGAAGAAATACGCAAGGATCGTTTTGCGATTGTGGTGACGGAAGTTCCCTACCAGCAGAACAAAAAGCGCCTGATTGAAATTATTGCGGAGAATGTTCAAAACAAAACGCTTGAAGGCATTTCCGATCTTCGTGACGAGTCAGACCGTGACGGCGTGCGCATTGTGATCGAGCTTAAACGCGAGGCTGTGGCCGATGTCGTTCTAAGCCAGCTTTTCAAACATACGCCGCTCCAAACAAGCTTTGGCGTCAATATGCTGGCCCTTAACAAGGGGCGGCCTGAGCAAATGTCTTTGCGCGATGTGCTGACGGCCTTTATCGCTTTCCGCGAGGAAGTCATCACAAGGCGCACGATCTTCGAACTTAAACAAGCACGCGCGCGGGCGCATATTTTGCTGGGTCTTGCGGTGGCCGTGGCCAATATTGATGAGGTGATTGCTTTGATCCGCAAGGCCGCCGATCCCCTTGTGGCCAAGCAGCAGCTTTTGGCGCGGGACTGGCCGGCTGAGAGCATTGCGCCTTTAATCGCGCTGGTGGATGAAGGCAAGCTTGCGGAAAACAACAGCTATAAAATGTCCGAAACGCAGGCCAAAGCGATTTTGGATCTGCGGCTTCACCGGCTGACGGGGCTTGAGCGCGACAAAATCGGCCATGATCTTCACGCTGTTGTGGCGCAAATTAAAGATTATCTTGATATTTTGGCCAACCGCCCGCGCATTCTGATGATTATGAAAGAGGAGATTGAGGCCGTGCGCGAGCGTTTTGCCACGCCACGGCGCACAGACATCGAAGCGCAGGAATATGAGGAAGACGTCGAAGCTCTGATTCAGCGCGAGGAGATGGTCGTCACAATCTCGCTTTCGGGTTACGCCAAGCGGGTGCCGCTTTCCACCTATCGCGCGCAGCGCCGTGGCGGCAAAGGCCGCGCGGGGATGAGCACCAAGGACGAGGATTTTGTCTCGGACATTTTTGTCGCCAATACGCACACGCCCATGCTGTTTTTCTCGACTCGTGGGAAGGTCTATAAGCTTAAAGTCTATAAGCTTCCTTTAAGCACGCCCCAAGCGCGGGGCAAGGCTTTGGTCAATCTTTTGCCGCTGGAGCCAGGGGAAAGCATCTCAACCACTTTGCATCTTCCCGAAGATGAAAGCGCGTGGGATCAGCTCTATATTGTTTTCACCACGGCGGCGGGCACCGTACGGCGCAACAAGCTTTCTGATTTTCAGAATGTGCGCGCCAGCGGCCTGATTGCGATGAAGCTTGAAGAGGGCGATCAGCTCATTGCCGTGCGCACTTGTGAGCCGCATGATGACATCGTTCTTGCGACAAAACTGGGACGCGCCATTCGTTTTCCTGCCGAGGATGTGCGCGTGTTTGCGGGACGTACTTCAACCGGTGTGCGCGGCATCAAGCTCGGCAAGGATGATGCGGTGATGTCCATGTCCATTCTCGGGCATGTCGATGCCTCAGCCGAGGAACGTGCGGCTTATCTTAAACAACGGCGCGCTTTGATGATGGCGGCGGAAGAGACGACGGCGGAGGATGAGGCTGAAGAGGAAAGCGCGCTCGTGCTCGACTCAGGCCGCTATAAAGAGCTTGAGGAAAAAGAGCAGTTCCTTTTAACCGTTTCCGACCGAGGCTTTGGCAAACGAACATCCTCTTATGCCTATCGCGCCTCCGGACGCGGCGGGATGGGGATTGCCAATATGAATCTTGCCAAGCGCGGCGATCATGTCGTGGCGACTTTCCCCGTGCTTCAGAGTCAGGAAATCATGATGGTCACGGACGGCGGCAAGCTTATCCGCATGCCTATCCATGACGTGCGCATCACGGGGCGCGCTTCGCAAGGGGTAATCCTTTTCAGAATTGATGATGGCGAAAAAGTCGTCGCGGTGGCAGCGCTTGAGGCGGACGAAACGGACAATAACGGCGAGGAGCAGACGGCATGAGACGCAAACTCCGCAAAGGCCTTTATGCCGGAACTTTCGATCCGATCACGCGCGGGCACTATGAAATCATCGCGCGCGCCACCAAACTTGTCGATCATTTGGTGATCGGCGTGGCCCAGAATGCCGGCAAGGGTCCGATGTTTGATTCCAAAACGCGCGTCAAACTTGTGCAGGCGGAAGTGCAGTCTTTGGTGGATAAGGGCGCGGCGATTGAGGTGCAGACCTTTGACAATCTTCTTGTCCATTTTGCCAAGGAGATTGACGCGGATCTTGTCATTCGCGGCCTGCGCGCCGTTTCTGATTTTGAATATGAGTTTCAGATGGCGGGGATGAATCATTATCTTTGCTATGATATTGAGACGGTCTTTTTGATGGCTTCAGACCGCCATCAATTTATATCCTCGCGTTTCGTCAAGGAAATCGCCCTTCTGGGCGGCGATGTCGCGCCTTTTGTCGGCGAAAGCGTTTATAAGGCGCTGCTCAAGAAGCGCGATTCCGGCAAGCGGGCTTAAATCTCATATTTTTTCCGCAAGCGCGGCGAGATCATCGACTTGTTTTTCGACCAAGGCTTCGTCGTCGCCTTCGGCCATGATGCGGATAAGCGCTTCTGTGCCGGATTTGCGAACCAGCAGGCGGCCTGTGCCGTCAAGCGCTTTTTCTGCGGCTTTAACGGCCTTTTGAAAAGCAGGATCGTTTAAAACATCTTTTGTTGTGTAAATGCTTTTCATCCTTTGCGGAACCGGCTCGAAAAGGCGGCAGACCGTGCTGGCCGGTTGGCCACGGCGACAGATCACGGCAAGCACCTGAAGCGCCGCCAAAAGCCCGTCGCCCGTGGTTGAATAATCATTGAAAATCATATGGCCCGACTGTTCGCCGCCGAAATTGTAGCCATATTCCTGCATGGCCTGCAAAACATAACGGTCGCCCACATTGGTGCGGAAAAGTTTCAGATCATGCTGGTTTAAAAAGCGCTCAAGGCCGAGATTCGACATGACGGTTGCGACAAGGCCTTGTTCTTTAAGCCGGCCTTTTTCCTTCCATTCAAGGGCAATCAGCGCCATCATTTGGTCGCCGTCAATCACCTGACCTTTTTCATCCACCATCATCAGGCGATCCGCATCGCCATCCAAAGCGATACCGACATCCGCGCCGTGCAAAAGCACGCTTTCACGCAGCAGGCCTATGTCCGTGGCGCCGCATTTGCGGTTGATGTTGCGACCGTTCGGCTCGACCCCCAAGGGGATAACCTCAGCGCCCAGCTCCCACAAAACGGAAGGCGCGACTTTGTAGGCCGCGCCATTGGCGCAATCAATGGCGATTTTCAACCCGTCAAGGCGCAGGCCATGAGGAAAAGTCATTTTGACAAACTCAACATATCTTCCCAAAGCGTCTTCAAGACGCGCCGCCTTGCCGAGCGCGGACGAATCCACAAGGGTTACGTCTTCATCCATCAAGGCTTCAATCTGAAGTTCGATCGCATCGGAAAGCTTGCGGCCATCGGGGCCGAAAAGCTTGATGCCGTTATCCTCATAAGGATTATGCGAGGCTGAAATCATCACGCCCAGATCCGCCCTTAGACTCTTGGTCAAAAGCGCCACCGCCGGCGTGGGGATCGGGCCGAGCAGAATTACATCCATGCCTTGCGCGATAAAACCCGCCGTCAAGGCCGGCTCCAGCATATAACCCGAAAGGCGCGTATCCTTGCCGATCACAACGCGGTGGCGATGTTCGCCGCGCCGGAAAAACTGCGCGGTCGCCATGGCCACGCGCAGGGCTGTTGTGGCCGTCATAGGCTCTTCATTGGAGCGGCCACGGATGCCGTCCGTGCCGAAAAGTTTGCGCTCTGTGCTCATACAGTGATTCCTGTTTCGTTGGGACGGACGTCTTTGGCCGAAGGGACTGAGCCACGGCGGCTGGTTGATGTGTTTTGCGCGGAAGAAACGCGCGCGGGCGTATCGCTGCGGTCTATTTTTTCGCCGCGCAAAAGCGCTTTCACCTCATCGCCCGACAAGGTTTCATATTCCAAAAGCGCCTGCGCAACCACTTCAAGATCCGCGCGTTTGGCAAGCAAAATCCGGCGCGCTGTGCCCTCGCCTTCTTCCACAAAGCGGCGGATTTCATCATCAATAATCTTGGCGGTTTCTTCCGAAATATTTTGTGTTTGCGTGACGGAGTGGCCAAGAAACACCTCTTGCTCATTGGCGTTATAACGCACGCGGCCAAGTTTGTCGGACATGCCGAACTCGGTCACCATGCGGCGGGCCAGATTGGTGGCTTGCGCGATATCGCTGCTGGCGCCGGTGGTTACCTGATCGCGGCCAAAAACCATTTCCTCGGCCACGCGGCCACCATACATCATGGCAAGGCGCGATTTCAGCTCGGTGATGGTCTGGCTGTATTTGTCGCGCTCGGGCAGATTCATCGTGACGCCAAGCGCACGACCTCGCGGGATAATCGTGACCTTATGCAAGGGATCGCTTTGCGGCGTGTTCAGCCCTACAAGCGCATGGCCCGCTTCGTGATAGGCTGTCAGTTCGCGCTCCTTGTCCGTCATCACCATGGAGCGGCGCTCGGTGCCCATCATGACCTTGTCTTTGGCGGATTCAAAATCCTGCATGTCCACAGCGGCCTTGTCGCTGCGCGCGGCCAAAAGCGCTGCTTCATTGACAAGATTAGCCAGATCAGCGCCCGAAAAGCCCGGGGTGCCGCGCGCGATGGTGCGCGGATCCACGTCTTTGGCCAAGGGCACTTTGCGCATGTGAACCTTTAAAATACGCTCGCGGCCCAGAATATCGGGGTTGGGAACCACCACCTGACGGTCAAAGCGGCCCGGGCGCAGCAAGGCAGGATCCAGAACATCAGGGCGGTTGGTGGCGGCGATCAAAATCACGCCGTCATTGGATTCAAACCCGTCCATCTCGACAAGGAGCTGGTTGAGCGTTTGCTCGCGCTCATCATTGCCGCCGCCCAAGCCCGCGCCGCGATGGCGGCCTACCGCGTCAATTTCATCAATAAAGATGATGCAGGGCGCGTTTTTCTTGCCTTGCTCAAACATATCGCGCACGCGACTTGCGCCGACGCCGACAAACATCTCGACAAAGTCCGAGCCTGAGATCGTGAAGAAAGGCACGCCCGCCTCGCCCGCCACAGCGCGCGCGATCAAGGTTTTGCCTGTCCCCGGGGGGCCGACAAGTAAAACGCCTTTGGGAATCTTGCCTCCCAGTTTTTGAAACTTCTGCGGATCGCGCAGGAACTCGACGACTTCTTCAAGCTCCTGCTTGGCTTCTTCCACACCGGCGACGTCTTCAAACGTGACTTTTCCTTCCTTTTCGGTCAAAAGGCGCGCCTTGCTGCGGCCAAAGCCCATGGCTTTGCCCCCTGCGCTGTTCATCTGCCGCATGAAAAACACATAAACCGCAATCATCAGCAAAATCGGCCAAGAGGAAATCAAAACACCTAAGAATGTAGGATCACGCGATGTGTCCGCCAGTACGTCAATTTTAACGCCCTTGTCCAAAAGACGATCCACCACATTGGTGTTCGGCGGCATGCGCGTGATAAAGCCGATGCCTCCATCTACAAAATGGCCGTAGATCAGATCTTCGCGGATCTTGACGTCTGAAACCTTGCCTTCCTCCACGCGCGCCAGAAAGTCGCTGAAGGGCATGGAAGGCTGGCTGACCGCGCTGCCGCCTGTCAGCAGATTAAAAAAGGCATAGAGCATCAGGACAATGCCCGCCACCAAAAGAATGTTTTTTGTGTTTTTGTTCACCATTCAAACCTTTCAAATGCCATGGCCGCCATTAAGATATAGGAAGCTTGGGGCTTATTGCAACCAAGATGGCATCCTTCGATACGCAAAAACATGAGAATAGCCCTCGGGCGGCTTTTCTTCAACAAAAGCGGGGATAGAGGCAAGCTCATCCCCATCCCAAAGGGCCGGCAGGCTGGCGCGCACATAGGCCTGCAGGCAGGTTTTTCGTAAATCGGGGGCCAGCCGATCAAGAAGCGCATGCGGCGGATGGCCCAAAGGGGCAAGTGTTAAGGCTTGAAAGGCACCGATTTCAACCTCTTGCGGCCAAGTGATCTGCCAGCATTCATCAAAGCGCAGGCTTTGGCCACGCTTGAGGACGGGGCGCGTTTTGATGGCCATGCGTTCGCGCACAAACAGCGCGCGATCGCACTGCTCGCCTTTTTTAATCAGGCAGCCTTGCCATGTTTTAACGCCTTTTTCATCAGGATCTCGCAACCAGCGCAAAAAAGGCTCGGCCTTGCTGCGCGGCGGCGCGTAATTTTTCTTGTGCATATCGTCCATAACCAAACGCACTACGCGGCCTGCTACAGCCAAAGGCAGACCGCGCAAATTGCTTAATTCAAGAAAAACCCCGCCATATTGATCGGCTTGCGCTGCCTTGCGCAAAAAATCACGCGCGTAAAAATCAAGCGCCTGCGAAGCCTCCCTCGCACGGGCGGCCATATCCAAAAGGCTTGCGCGGCTTAAACCTTCCTGCGCAAGGAGCGGCATGATTTTGCGCAAACGTCCGCGCGCATATTGTTCTTTTTCATTGCTCGGATCGATAACGTAAAAAAGTCCGTGATGCCGGCATGTTTCAACAAGCGTTTCCTTGGGAATATCCAAAAAAGGGCGCGCAAGTGTGATGCCTTGACGGCGCGCGATGGCCGGCATGCCGCTTAGACCGTCAACGCCGCTTCCTTTGGCAAAACGCATCAGAACCGTTTCGGCCTGATCGTCCGCATGATGCGCCAGAAAAAGCGTTTTGATGCCGCGTGCGCGGCAGGCTTCAAACAACAGCGCATAGCGCGCTTGACGCGCTTTGACATGAAGGCGACCTTGCAGCGGATCGTGGTGCCATGGAAGAATGAAGGTTTCGATACCCTGATCGCGGCTTGCTTTGGCGGCTTTTTCCGCTTCTTCCTTTGATTCAGGTCTCAGGCCATGCTCCACAAGCAGCGCCACAAGCCGGCAGGACAGATAATGTTGAAGACAAAAAGCAAGCGCCGTGCTGTCAGGCCCCCCCGAAAACGCTACAGCCACAGGCCCCTCCTGACACAAAGGATCAAAAGGTTTCATCAGCGCTTCAAACATCGCGGGAGAGATGGTCATAGGGCCTCTCAGGCCTCGGAATCAACCCCAACGCTTTCTATGGTTGTTTTGCCGTAGGTGGTTTTTTCTGTAATGCGGGCTGCTTTGCCGCGCAGGTCGCGCAGGAAGTAAAGCTTGGCGCGGCGTACATCGCCTTTGCGCACGACCTTGATGGAATCAAGATTGGGGCTGTAAAGCGGGAAAACGCGCTCCACCCCTTCGCCATAGCTGATTTTGCGCACGGTGAAGGAGGAGTTGATCCCCGCATTTTTGCGCGCAATGCATACGCCTTCATAAGCCTGAAGGCGCGAGCGCGTGCCTTCAATGACTTTCACATTCACGCGCACGGTATCGCCCGGGGCGAAAGAAGGGACTTTGTCCTTCAGTTTTTCCAGCTGCGCGGCTTCAAACTTTTGTAAAATATTCATCGTTTTTCTCCTTAACCGAGGGCTTTGCTATACATGGTTTTTGCCCCAAGCTCAACGGTTTCAGCGGCCATTTTAACCATTTTTTTCACTTTTTTCCTTATCCTGCCTCTTTTTCCATAAATCCGGCCTCTTTTCGCGGGTTAAGGCCCGGGCCTGCTCAAGGCGCCAAGCGGCTATATTGGCGTGGTGGCCCGAGCTTAACACTTCCGGCACCGCAAGCCCTTCCCAAAGAGGCGGGCGGGTGTAATGGGGGTATTCAAGAAGGAAATTTTCAAAGCTTTCCTCCTCCTTTGTGGCCGCGTTGCCCATGACGCCGTCAAGCAACCGGACGCAAGCCTCGCAAAGGGCCATGGCCGCAAGATCGCCACCAGCCAGAATAAAGTCGCCCAGAGAAACTTCCTCAAACGCTTCATGTTCAAGGACGCGCTGATCCACCCCTTCAAACCGCCCACACACAAGCAACAAGGAAGGACAGGCCGCAAGCTCCTTGACGAGATTCTGATCCAAAACCCGCCCGCGCGGGGAAAGATAAAGGCGGCGCGAGGTATGGCCGAACTTTTCTTTGGCGCTGTCCAAGGCGGCCTTTAAAACATCCGCGCGTAAGACCATCCCTGCCCCACCGCCATAGGGCGTATCATCCACGGCTTTGTGATGGCCCAGCCCGAAATCGCGCAACGCCAAAACATCCAGAGTCCAAAGATTTTCTTTCAGCGCGCGCCCGATCAGCGAGCAATCCAGCGGCCCCGGGTAAAGTTCGGGAAACAGCGTAAGGATCTGAACCTGCCAAAGGGGTTCCTTCATGACGGATCACCTACGGGCTGTTTTTCTTCGGCCAGCCAGCCGCGCGGGATGATGATGGTGACAAAGCGCTGCTCAAGATCAACCTCGGGCACATAAGCATCCTTGAAAGGCAGCATAAAACCGGCGCCTTGCTCTGGCTTGATTTCCAAAATAGTGCCCGCGCCGAAATCATAGACATTTTCGATGATGCCGATGCTCAATCCTTTTGGCGTGCGCACATCAAGGCCGATCAGATCAGCAAAATAATAGGTGTTTTCATCTTCAGGCTCAGGCAGATTTGCGCGCGCGATGTAAAGGCGGATGCCGTTTAAGGATTCAACTTCTTCGCGCGTTGAAAAACCTTTTACGGCCACGACAAAAAATCCATCGCCCTGCCCTTCATTCGTAAGCGTAAAAATACGCTCTCCCGCCTCATCCGTCAGGGGGCTGTAGTGGAAAATCGAGGCGGGTTCCTGCGTGAAACTCTGGAGTCGCCCAAGGCCCTTAACGCCGTAAGCGCCGGAAAATCGACCTATGCATATGCGTTTTTCTTCGTTCATTACGCCGCTTTCAGCCAACGCGCATAAGAGGGCCAGATCTGGGTGGGGGCCTTGTGGCCTATCATAAGGCCTATATGCCCCGTCTGTGCTTCCTGCGTTTTGGTGTTTTTGATAAGCGCGGTTAGCGGCGCGGCGCAGGCACGGGGAACAATATTGTCATCGCGCGCCATTAAAATATAAGTGGGAACCGTCAGGGTTTTGGGATCAAGCACGGCATCCAAAGCGCGAAAACGGCCCTCAAAAAGATCATTTCTCTGATACCAGCCTTCAAGACATTCACGCGCCACGGGCAAGGTCAAGGGAATGCCGCGATTGAGCCAGTCTTCGGTTAAAACAAACCGACGCATGGAATCTTCATCCATCGTGGCCTGACCGAACTTTTGATATTTGTCCAAAATATGCCTGATCTGAAAAGTTGTGAACACAAACTGCAAAAGCTGGGGCGGAAGAAAGCCGTATTGTTCAAGCGCGGTCATCCATTGCCGCGCCTGCGTTAAAAAAGAAATCCCGCCTTGCGTATCTGCCGCAGGCACGCCCGCAACACCCTGCGCGCCGAAATCCCAAGGCGTGGCGATCAAGGTCAAAGAAGCAAGCTTATTTTTTTGAACATGCTGCGCCAGCGCCATGGCCATCACGCCGCCCATACAATAGCCGACCATATGGCATTTTCGCGCACCCGCCACCGTGCAGGCTTTTTGCCAAGCGCTTTTGAGATAATGGCGCAGATAATCATCAAGGGTGAAATCTTTCTCCGCCTCGGCCGGCACGCCCCAATCCATCACCAAAGGACGAAAGCCCTGCGCCGCTAAAAACCGCACGAAAGACTGCGTTTTCGCCATGTCCAAAATCTCATACCCGTTGACCAGAGAGGGCACGATGAAGACAACGGGCGCATCTGTATCCGGCGCATAATCCAGCAACCGCGCAGATCCCGCAGACCAGAGACAGGCCATATCTGTTGCGTCTTCGCGCTTGAAGGATGAGGCTTGATAAGAGCGCAGGCCCGCAAGAAAAAGATCCGCGCGTTTCAGCGCTTCTTTCTGGATTGCGTCCGCAAGGGCTTTTTGTTCCTGTGCGTTCAGATCCGCAGGGATCTTAGCGCGAAGTGGCTGAAGCCACTTGCTCAAGGTCTCCTGCAGCGGCGGCGTCAGAGTCGCTGGCGGCGCTTCGCATCCCGTCCAGCTCGCGCTCAAGCTGGGCCAGACGGCTGGCAAGCTCAGCCAAGTCCCGAGAGCCTTCGGCAGAAGGGCCGCGCACACTTTGCTGCGTATCAGTTTGTGCGGTTGCTGCGAGGGCCGTGTCGATGAAAGGCTCTGTGACGAAGGTTTCAAATGTTGCGGCTGTTGCGGCTGTTGCGACTGCTGCGGGGGTTTGGGTGACGGCATATTCAAGCGCTCCTTGCTTGGCTGAGAAGGATAGGCCTGCCAGACACAGCACCGGATCCACAAAGACACTGCCCGAATCAAGCCCTTGCAACGCCGCAATGGCGGTCGTATCCGTCCCGCTTCTGGCGGCCGCAGGAGCTACGCGCAGGCCAGCCTTTTGCAGCGCTTCCTGCGCGGAAGGGATGGTGCCCTCAAGCTCCCTTTTGCGCCAGGCGCGCGCCTGAGCCAGAAGTGATTCGAGAACGGTCAGATCATCCTCAATAGCCTTTTCGTCATGGCTTTTGGTCTGGTTGTAATAAGAGGAATCTAAATAGGACGGATCCAGTCCTGTTCCCGCCTTTGCGGTGGAGGAGGCCACAAAAACATCAGAAACAAGAGGTTCCTCCGACGCTTTGGCCGTGCTGGCGGCAGGCGCCGTGGCCGTAAAGACGTCTGTGGCAATCGGGGCCAACGCCGTTTCCTGAAAAGCCGCTGCGGTGTTTGACATGCCTTGCAAGCTGGCCTGCAAAAAAGATGTCCATTGCGTCATCACCTCGCCCATCGGGCTAACAAGGCGGGCCATTTCATCCTTGGTCTGCGGATCAGTGGCGATCGCGGTCAGCTGATCCTGCCATAAATTGAGCGCGTCTTGTGCAAGCTCGCTCCAATCACGTTCGGTCGTCTTGTTATTTGTCATGTTGTTTTTCCGCCATTTAGAGGGATCTTCCTTCCCGTAGCAAGGTAAGGCACGGACGTTATACTACCTCTGTTTGACCCTGTGCGTCAAAGCCTATTTTTGCAGAATACGGCTTTTACCCATGCGCACAATCTTCCGGCCCATACGCGCGTGCGGCCGCAGCAAAAAAATGCGTCTGATGCAAAAAAGCGTCTTGAGTTTTTTGCGCAATACGACCACAATCATCAAACGCTGTCTTTGAACCAGAATCAGCATGTATGCGCTTTTGGGAAAGAGGTGTTCTTGCCCTTTTCCATCACCTTATCCGAAACTTCATCAGGAACGGTCATCATGAGCAACCAAAATCCCAACCAAACCATCACCATCAAGAAATATGCCAACCGGCGCCTGTATAATACGGCCACAAGCTCGTATGTGACCTTGCAGGATCTTTCGGTCATGGTGAAGGATGGCGTTAAGTTTAATGTCTATGACGCCAAGAGCAGTGAGGATATCACCCGCTCGGTTCTCACCCAGATTATCGTGGATGAAGAAAATAAAGGGGATCAGACTAATCTCCTCCCCATCGATTTCCTGCGCCAGCTGATCGGCTTTTACGGCAGCAATCTGCAGTGGATGGTTCCCAAATATCTGGAACATAGCCTGAATAATCTCTCTGATAATCAGGAGAAAATTGCGGCTTACTTCCAAAATTCGCTCGGCTCAATCTTTCCTTTCGGCACCACGTTCGAGGAAATGGGCAAGCAAAATATGGCTCTGTTTGAAAATGTCCTGCGCATGTTTTCGCCGACGGCCTCGTTTAACGCCTTGAATACGCTTGGTTTCGGAAAGACAGCCGCAACAGACGCGACAGGCACAACAACGACGGCAAGCAGCACAGCGACAACCACGGCCACAACAAGCGCTGCAACGCCACCGGTAAGCGCCATGACTCAGCCTTTTCAGGTGTCCGCCGATACGGGGACAACAACAACCACGGCTTCGACAAGCGCTTCGGTGACAAGCCTTAAACCCCGTCAGGAGGCCTCGGCTAAAATAACCACGACAACGGCAACCATGCCTCATGTGCAAGCCGCCGTGGCCGCCAACAGCAGCGCTGAGGACATGCAGCAAAAAATTGCGAATCTGCAACGTCAACTGGCTGACCTGGCAAAAAGTCGGGCCTAAGCCCTCTTTTGAAAAAGGATTAAAAACCCGCCTGTTTTCAGGCGGGTTTTTTTGTAAAAGCTGCTTGCCTTGAGATGCGGATCTCTGCTAAGGCCTTCTTGGCTACCGGCCTGAGGCTTTGATGTGCGGTCATGGCGGAATTGGTAGACGCGCAGCGTTGAGGTCGCTGTGGGAGAAATCTCGTGGAAGTTCGAGTCTTCTTGACCGCACCATTTGCTTTAGAGACCACCGTAAAAAAGGCAGCGCCTCTTGAACCAGACCGACTTAGAAATTGAGCCTCCCGTGCCGCCGCCACAGCCGGCCAAAGCGGTACGGAAATATTATGCGTTGCCCTATTCCCTTCTCTTTGTGTTTCTCATCACTTTTTTTGCGGGGCCCCTTTTTATCCTCGCGCTTCATGTTTCCGGCCCTTATGAAAAAGTTGCAACCGTGATGATCCCCAAAGGGAGCTCGGTGCAGGAAATCGCGCAGATTCTGGATGATAACAACATCCTCGTTAACCCTCTTCTTTTCCGCGTTACGGCGCGGCTGATGGCGGATGACAGGCTGCGCGCTGGTGAATACAGGTTCGAGCCCGGCATGAATGTTCTGGACGTCACCGCAAAGCTTCGTGACGGCAAGACGATTGTGCGGCAAATCACGGTGCCGGAGGGGCGCACTTCTTACGAGATTGTCAACCTTCTGATCTCTAATCCCTATCTCAGCGGCACGATTGAGCAGATTCCGCCGGAAGGCTCTCTTTTGCCGGAAACCTATCATTTCACGCATGGTGACGACCGCACGGGCCTTACGGCTTGGATGCAAAGAGACGCGCAAGCTCTTTTGGCCAAGCTCTGGGCGGAGCGGCAGGATAATCTTCCTTTGAAAACGCCGCAGGAGGCTGTGATTTTGGCCTCGATCATCGAAAAAGAAACAGGCCCTCAGGCGCATGAGCGCGCGCGGGTTGCGGGCGTTTTTGTTAACCGCCTGCGCCTTAGGATGCCTTTGCAGTCGGATCCGACCGTGATTTATGCTTTAACGGACGGGCTTCAATCTTTGGGCCGCAGCCTGACGCGCGCCGATCTTTTGACCTCTTCGCCCATGAACACCTATGTTACGCCCGGCCTGCCGCCCAAGCCCATCTGCAACCCGGGCCGCGCGGCCCTTGAAGCGGCTTTGCACCCTGAGAAAAACGAGTATCTTTATTTTGTCGCGGACGGCACGGGCGGCCATGCCTTCGCCAAAACGCTGAGCGAGCACAACAATAATGTCAGCCAATGGCTGCGCCTGAACCGCCGTTAAGCATAAAAACACGGCCAAATGTTATTTTTCTTGCGCCACGGCCTTCTGTGCTATAAGAGAAGCCTACATGACGCGGGGTGGAGCAGCCCGGTAGCTCGTCAGGCTCATAACCTGAAGGCCGCAGGTTCAAATCCTGCCCCCGCAACCAATTTCGGCAAAGCCGGCGCTGCATTGCGCGATATCAGACATTGATTTATATCCCGCCAAGACAGATCCTGCGCCTTGAGCGCGAGCATAAAATCAACCAGAAGATCCGCCATTTTATCTTCAAACCTGTCCGGCTGGTTTTGCAGGCCGACATTGACTTTCAGCGCTGAACTACACAAGTTTTGCGCCAGCCGTTTGGACAGAGATTCATTATTTTGCGCGGCCTTTTCGAACGAGTTCGGCCGTACAACCGACAGGGCTGTCATATCCGCTTTTTCAATGGCCAGTAATTGATCGACCAAAGCCGCGCTTTGCGGCGTGTTGGGAAATTGTTGAACGGCCCTTTTCACAAGCGGCGTAAAAGGTTTTTGCATCGCTGTTGTTAAAAAGATAAAGCGGAATAAAAAATCAGCCGCTTCATCCGTCCGTTTTGGCCCGCCGGATAGGGCTTCAACGCACATTTCAAAAGCCTCTTCCGACAGTTTTTCAAAAGATCTGAAATTGCCCTTATTAAACGCATCAAACCACTTTCCTGTATTGCCTGTGCGCGTTTGCTTGCGACTTTCCATCAGCGCGGGAAGGCCGCGCATAATCCAATCCAGCGGCTCCACCCATTGATTGAACTGGTTGCGCATGGAGATGGGTACAGTCAGATTGCAAATGGCCACCACTTGTGATTCAAAGACAGGATAAACCTCTTTCAGGCCATTTTCGCGCAGACTTTTGCCGCTTTCTACCAGATCTAAAATGGCATAGGCGCCTAAAGCAATAGCGGATTCAACACTGCCGGTCATTTTGAAAATGTCGGCGTTGATTTTGTTTTGCGCCAGAAACCGGGGGGCAAAGTTCGTGTAACTGGTCGCAATCACCTTGCCGTTCAGATCTTCAAGCCCTCGCCATGGCGCATCGCCTGCCACAGCAAAGGACAATCGGCAACGCCCTGTCCCCGTCTTTCGGATCGTAAGCGGCTCGGTCTGGGGCGTTGTCATCTCCCATAAAACATTTTGGCCTACAATGCCAAAGTCGCATTTGCGCCGCGCCACCAGCTGAGGAATATCATCATCGCGGCACCAAAGAATGCGTACGTCCGGATTTACGGGCGACACAGAAAAGTATTTACGATCATCGCGGCGTTTCACATTTAAGGCCGCCAATAGATCTTCGTCTGACTCAGACAAACGTCCTGATTTTTGCAAAGCAATGGTATATGCCATGGTAAACTCCTTTAATAAAGGGATTGAGAGCGGCGATAAAAATAAGATGGGGAAAGAAGTTCACGCCTCAGGCGTGATGGATGCGGTTTAAAACCGTCAGATAGCCTTTGTTCGGCTCATCCTTCAAAAAGCGGGCGACACGGGTCACCGTGGTAATGGAAGCCCCCGTTTTTTGTGCAATATCACGATAGGACATCGCGCCTTTATACAGCATTTGCGCGATTTCCCAGCGTTCGTTTAAAGCATTGATTTCCCCGGGCGTGCACAGATCCTTCAGGAAAAGATTGAGCTCCTTTTCCGTCTTGATGCATGCCAAAGCATTATAAAGGCTTTTCATAAGCGCACCGAGGGTTTTAGTATATTATCATGTTAATACACTAAAACATGGCCGACGTCAAGCGGTTTTTAATCCCTCAAAAACAAATGCGTGAAGGGTTTTATAAAGAGGAGGATCATAAGGCCGGCATAGATCCACCAATCGCAGCGGGTCAGGATGGGGAAAAAGGCTGTGGCGGCGATACCGAAAAAGGCGCAGCTCAGCAAGGTCAGAACCTGATTTGAGGGGTTGTTGCCCGCGATATATTGTCTGGCCCTCTGGATCAGGCTGCCTTCAAAGTTGAGGAAATAAATAAGCAGCGGCGCCGCAGCGATGAGGGTAACAAACAGATAAAACCAGCCGGACACGACCAGCAAAGGCCTGTAGAGCGAGGCAACCAGAACGCCAAAAATGATATAGATCCATTCAACCATGGCGAACTCGACCAGCGTGAACTTTTGCAGTTTTTGGGACAGGAATTGATAGGCTTTCATAGGTTCCCCCTTTGCGTTTGGGTGTGGCGGAATGTTTTATCTTTTTTAAACCACCATGCCGACTTCCTTGAGCATGACCAGCATTTCCATGGCCGAAGACGGGGGACGGTGGCGCAGGAGGGTTGTAATGCGCCGATCCAACGTCGTCAGCAGTTTGCGGAACTTCCATTCACGGATGTCGCTTTGCGTAACGCCCAAAGGATCATCCACGGCCCAGTGAACCCTTACGGGATCATGCGGCCAAATCTCGGGGCAGCTTATACGCGCCTCCTCCGAAAGCGTCACGATCACATCAATTTTAACAAAAGCTGAAGCGGCATAAAAATCTTGCCATCCCTTGGCGTGAAGCTTTTCTGTTTCATAGCCTGCCTGCCGGAGCAGCGTGATCGTCTGCGGATCCAACGCCGGCAGCGGGGTTATGCCAGCGCTGCGGGCGCGGTAGAGGTCGCTTTCTCTGGCGTTAAGCAGGCTCTCCGCCATAATCGAGCGCGCCGCATTGCCTGTCGATAAAAAAAGAACCAGAAAAGGCCGAGAACGCATCACCTGTCAAAGCACTCCCAAGGAAACGAATCACACCTTGCAGCGTAAGAGTCGCGCAGGCGTCAGGCAACGCTTTCGTTAAGATTTTCCTAACCATTCGCCAACCTGTTGCAGGAACGACTCGCTTTTGATTCGCTTGCGTTTCTAACATGATCGAAACGAGGCTTTGTTTGAGTCATTTTTCAATCGAGGGCAAAAGTTTTATAAAAACGCTCGGTCAGAACGGCATTCAAAAGCTGGTCATGGCCTTCAACGGGAATGGTGGGAACTTCCTGAGCGCTATAGGCAAGGCCGATGGCCGTGACGGGTTTGATCCGGCGCAGGGCTTGCAAAGTCAAATCATAATAGCCGCCGCCACGGCCCATGCGGTTTCCTTGTCGATCAAAACCCAAAAGAGGAACCAAAAGAATATCAGGCTCCATCAACGGCGCGCGGGCGGGCGGCTCAAAAAGTTTCCAGCTGCTTTGCTGCAGGATCATGTTTTTTTCATAAAGCCGAAAGGTCAGGCGCGTTTGCGGCAGACCGCAACAGGGCAGGCAAAGCCTATGGCCTTTATCCCATAATATTTCACTCAAGGCGGCGGGATCAATCTCGTGATCGTCTGCAACATAAGTGGCTACGACAGCGCTCTGCGGCAGTTTGATTTCCTGCCTGAAAAGATCGCACATGGCAGCGGAAGCTTGTATTTTTTCAACGCTTGCCAAAGCGCGGGTACGGCGCAGCTCTTTTCTTGCAGCTTGTTTTCTTGCCGTAAGATTACTGAACGACACGCCATGCCCCGTCATTATAAAGGCAGGCCACACCTGAAAGAAGCTGAAAGCCCGCGCCTGTGCTGATCTGGCTTTCATAGCCACGGCAGAGGCGGCCCATTTGATCCACATAGGTGACCACAGTGGGGTTGGCGAAAATCACGTTTGGCGCCGCTGCCAAAGTCGGCATCACCATCACCACCGGCGATGGCGTAAAACTGATCCGCGAGCCGATAAAGCGCGCGCTGTAATAGGACGCAACAGGGCTTGGGAAAAAATAAGGCTGCGCATTGCGCACTATTGTGGGCTGCCGGTAGGCCATGCCTATGAAAGGCGCGGGCGGCGCCGCGCGGAAAACGGGTCTATATCTTGTATCATAGGCCCCCTGCCTTTGCGCTGCTGCCGGCGCCGTCAACGCTAAAAGTACCGCAAGGCTTGCTATGGTTATCGTGGCCGTTTTCATTTTTGCCGTCCTTCCTTTTTGAAAAAACGCATGGCATGGGTGGATGCCATGCGTTTTCCCCGTCCCCCCTTACTGTCCGTTCTGGGGCTGTTTATTCTTCATGCCATGCATGGGTTTGTGGCCTTGAAACTTGTCTCTCATGCGCTCCATCTTCTTGCCGCGTGCTTCGGCCCAAGCAGCACGGTCTTCCGCAGACAATTTGCCCAAAGCTTCGTTCATTGAATCGCTGCGTGCCTGCATGGCTTTTGATTTCAGCGCTTTGATTTCAGACTCTTTGGCCTCTAAAGCTGCTTTGTCGAGCACAGGCGCTTTAAGAAGAGCTGTTTTTTCCGCTTCTTTGGCGTTGATTTCATCAAAGAGCACTTTGTTTTTCGCGCGCATATTGTCCATGGCATTTTGCATAATCTCGCGGCCCTGAGGTGAGAGATTGGCTTTGTTTTCCATCAAGCCCCGTCCGACCTCTTGCGCGGCCTCCGTCGCTGAACCATTATCCTGTGCCGCCAAAGGTGACGCCATCACAAGCATCACAGCCATCAGCGCCGAAGCAGTATAGAGAGATTGTCTTCTCATGGGATTTTTCCTTTCTTGTTTTGTGAAACGCATCTGCGTTCTCCCTCAGACACGGTGCTGCGCGCGAAAACCTTCGCGTCCCAGTACAAGAAAATTATCGCATACAGGTGTTTTTTGAAAAGGAAAAACCTTAATAGCTTGATACGGAAAAGAAAAACCTATGATGAGCGCCTACGCCCGTCTTCGTTTTTTGCTCTACCCAGCAAAGGGCTTACGATGTAAGTTAAGATTCTCGCTTGCTCGCGCCTCTTGGGGTCAGCTTTATGCCTGTTTCATCCAGCGTTTCGGATTATGCGATTGTCATTTTGCATGGCGCAGCGGCGCATGATTTTCTGACGCCTTTCAACAATGAAATTGCGCGCGCTGCTGTGAAGTTCGGCTGCAATCCTATCTTTGTGGATTTGCGCGACACCAATCTGGCGTTGCGCCAGCTTGACCAAGCTCTGCAGACCTATAAGGCGTATCATATTCTTTTTGCCGTCACCTTTCAGGGTCTGGGCATTGATTTCGGCGATCTGGCCGAACATGGAAATATCTGGCAGGCCTATAAGATTCCCGTGCTGAATCTTCTTGCGGGTCATCCGAGCTATAATCTGGATCGTCACAGCCATCCGGCGCAGGCCATTATGCCGCTTTATAATTCGCGTGATTTTCTTACTTTTCACACGAACTACATCAAGCATCAGGGCCGTAAGGGCTATTTGCCCTGGGGGGTTTTTACACACGGCACCAATCCCAAGCCGCGCCATTTTGAAAAGGGCGTTCAGCCTCTGATCCTCTGTCCTAAAAACACGCATGATCCTGAAGATCTGCAGCGCGCGTGGAAAGTCCTTCCTGATCTTATTCAAAAAATCATTCACGATGCTTTGGATGATTACTGGTCTTTGGCGGCAAGCGGGCCTGTTGAGACTTCTGTGCTGCGCAGCGCGGATGCAAATGGTATTGAACTCCGTCACGACGTGGCTTTATTCAGCTTTTTCCTGACGCAGCTTGATGATTACACCAAGCGCGTGAAATCAACGCGGCTTATTAAGGAGCTTTTGCCCTACCCTGTGACGATCCACACCAACAAAGTGGATCATCTTGATATAGAAAAAGCGCGCGCCATGATCCTGCCTGCAGTCAACAGCACGGAACTGGTTCCTCTTTATCAAAAGGCGCTGGCTGTCGTGTCCATGAACTCCAATGTGACGGATGCGCCGCATGAGCGCGTTTTGTCCGCTTTGGGCGCCGGCGCGCTGCCCATTACGGACGCCAATGACTGGCTTCATCAGACATGTCCTGATCTTTTGCCTTATACTTACAATTTCAAAGACGCTTCTCTCGGCGCGGCGATTGAGGCGGTTTTGGATAATCCCGAAAAAGCATCAGCTGTGGCATGGGAAGTCTGTCTTGAACAACGTACCAAGCGCACCTTTGAGCGCGCTATGCTTGAAGCGTTCGAAATGGGCCTGATGCACCGCTACTTTACGTTCAATTTCGTGCCGCCGCAGGGCTTTTATTACAAGCCCAGTCTCTAGCGCAAATGTCCCATCAGATCGCGCTTTGTTTCAAGATATGTGGCGTTGTGAGGATTTTCTTCAAGCCATAAGGGCAGGCGCGCGGTGATGCGGATTCCGCTGAGCTCAAGCGCTTCGATCTTTTCCGGATTGTTCGTCAGCAGGCGAATGGATTTCAGACCGAAATCATGCAGCACCGCGATCGCGGCGTCATAATTGCGCTCGTCCCCCGCATGACCCAGTGCGCAATTGGCCTGCAGCGTGTTCATGCCCTGATCTTGCAAAACATAGGCTTTGAGTTTGTCCGAAAGCCCGATACCGCGACCTTCATGGCCCAGAAGATACAGCAAAAGACCGCGCTTTTCCTGCGCAATCATGTTTAAAGACGCCGCAAGCTGCTGGCCGCAATCGCAGCGCAAAGATCCCATCACATCGCCCGTCAAACATTCCGAGTGCAACCGCACCATGCAATCATCGGCGACCTCGCCCATGCTGAGGGCAAACACGACCACATCCTGCCCGCCATGCCGCGCATGCTGGCCGATAAAGCTTTGCGCCTTGAAAACGCCAAACCGCGTCGGCAGCGCAGCCGTGGCGGTAAGGCAAACCGCATGGGTTTTGCTGTTCTTAGCCGATTGATCCACGAAGAAAGCTCCTTCAAAAAGGGGGTTATACAGATGGGTGCTTGAGGCTCAATCCTCTTAACATTCTGAAAAGAAGACGGCTTTCAAAGAAGTTTTTTGTTGCAGGACGCTGTCTTGACCTGCTAAGAGTGCCTTTCCTTTGTTTTACGACCCCTTCGTCTAGAGGCCTAGGACATCGCCCTTTCACGGCGGTAACACGGGTTCGAATCCCGTAGGGGTCGCCATTCATAGATAGATCTGCGAACTTTATTTGTTAGGCTGATTTGGCCGTTTGCCGCAATAAGATTGGCAATGTCCTTGTTTTCGCCGGATAATCTTAAATGATCGCCGACAACACGAACGTCCGAAACAACAGCACAAAGGTAAGCGCGGCTTGTGGAAATGATCTGACGGCCAGCCCTGAGGCTCGACCAAGCACCTTCATTCCGCCTGTGCCTGAGGCGCATATTTTTATAATCAATGACAGGCCAATGCTTGATGCGCTCGCCACCCTCGGCGCGCGTCTCCGCATCTTCGGCAACAAGCCTATGATGCCGGGTGTGAATGTGATTGGTGGTTTGAAGAATATGAAAATTACGAATGGTTAGTTTTTTTTGAACAAGCAATATTGGGATGATGCGGAAGACTTTTTCGTCATGCTTCAAGTTGTGTCAAAAGTTCGCTTAAATGCCGTGTGCTTTGAAGCAAAGCGCGATCTGATGAGGCATTTGCGCTAGGCGGCACCGTCCAAAAGGACATCGGAGGAAAGTTTTATCCTTTCAAAATTAATACGAACAATATATCTGGTCTTTAAGGGGATAAGTATTTCTGGAAGGTCTTTTCCGTGTAAATATTTTACAGCCTCCAAGCTTGTTCCGGGATAGACTTCAGCAGCGGGCAGACATCGACTCAGCATGGTAAAAACAGCTAGTTCTTCCGTGACGAAGTTGTAAGAGTGCTGAACAAGATCTTTGGGGACGGATTCACCCCGTAGTTCTTTCCTTTTCGCCAGTGAGGATGCGTCCAGATCAAGACTTTTTTTGAAAGCATGATTTTCAGTTTCCAATCTTAAAATAGCGGCGTGGGTTCTATAAAACTCCTCTATCCCGAACCAATCAGTCCAGCGTGTGAATGACCATTTAGGTTGTAAACCGGATAATATGGATTCGTTGCGTTCTATCCATGAAGTTCCGGCAAGCAAGGCCATGTAACTAGCGCGTTCTTCATCTTCACCATAGGCAATAAGATTATGTCGCTGGAGAAAATCGCCAACACACACTTGAACTTCTGTTATGTGTGGATTTTTGTTGATCCAATCAACAACAGCTTGGAGTTTTTCGCCCTCATGATACGGTTTTCCAACACTAATCAGAAGCCTTAGACGAGCATAATTTCGCCAGTCTGATCTGTTTCGCACGCGGACACGATATTCTTGACACGAATCCATAGTTTTACCCATACGTCTTAGGGGCAGTTGTTTTTGTCGGGGCTGTATAATTATTCCATGCTATTTCAAACATTTTGCGCTGTGTTTCCACAAACTCACTATCACGGATAATAATCGCCCGCTTGTCCTTGCTTAGAAATAAAGCGACCTTGTCCCCGTATATTACCAGTATGTTGTGGTGAAAAAACTGCTTGGGTACAGCACGGTACTCGTTAAGAGGGTATAGGCAATAGGCGTCCCCTTCTTCAATGAGACTACGAAACTTAATGCCAAGCCGCCGAAGACGGATCTGGCTTTCAATAACTTCTGGTGGGGAAAGCTTGTTGCAAACAAAAGAAAAAAGAACCTCGCCACCTGTCTCCCGCAGTGTTAGAAAAACATCATCCAAAACGTCAAGGTACGGTGTTTTTCCCTCAAAAACCCTAAGCATGTCATTCCTGCGGCGCAGGCCTTCATTATCAAGAAACTCAATGCCGTTTTCGAAAAAGGCTTTTATAATTTTTTCCATGGTAGCTGGGCGTGCCGTAGCTTCTTCGCGTTCAATTTTAAGAATGGTTACGGCCGTGAGCTTCGTTTTCTTCGCAAGATGCTCTGCATCCCATCCAGCAAGAACTCTGGCAGCTCTGACTTGTTTTCCTGTAGGCATGGTCTTTCCTGACGTTGGTCTATCTTTCAGAATAATTTTGAATTATCTTATCAGAAATAGTTTCACAAGTAAAGAAAAGGGCTAATTGGCAAGATTCTACCTTTTTTTGGTCTATTCTTACCTATTTTTGGTAAATAACCATTAACCACTAAAGGCTAAATTAAGCGGCTTTGGTTGGGATCATGCATTCTGTAATGGTTTAAGTTATTTTTAGAGTAATTATAACAATCTTTATTATAAACTTTTATCTTGTCTTCTATGGCAATATCTATTACACTACCAAAATGAGGCGGCCATGACGGCCTTGCTTAAATAATTTTGAAGTGAGGGGACATAATGCTTGATTTCGATACAGTCACAAAGAAGCACAGCGAAACCTTGATCCGGCAAATTGTGGAAACGTGGGAGCGTTACAACCATATCTGCCAAGAACCCCGTTCCCTCGAAGACCGTTGGGCGCGTTTCATCCAAGAAACCAACGATAACAGCGCCCCCCTTACCCAAGCCACTTCTGCCTAAGAGAGATACCCCATGATGGATCCCGCTGACCTTAAATCACGCCCTTCCGCTGACGAACTCTACACTCAGGCCATAAAGCAGCTTGGCTTTGACAACCCACCGCCTGCCATCCTGCGGCTTCTCGCTCAAGGCCTCAAGGCCCTGCGCGAGGCGGACGCCGCGCCCCTTAACGAAAGGGAGCTTCAAGCGATTGAGAACATCATATCTTATGTTTCCCTTTTTGAGAAAGTCGATGAGGCCACAGTGGAGGCCATTGTCACGGCAATGTTTAACGTCAAAGACGTGAAAGATATTCCTTCCGGACATTATGAAGATGCTGTTTGTTTCCTGATGGAAGTTGATTTTACGCACCTCGTTAACTGATCGAGTCTCATTATGCAATTTGTCACACCGGATCAGATTAAAGGAGCCAGAGCGATGCTCGGCTGGACGCGCGAGGAGTTGGCGGACGCCTCAGGCATTTCACGCGGTACTATTCACAACCTTGAGCAAGGCATCCTTTCCCCGCGCGGCAAAACGCTGGAACTTTTGTGCAAGGCCATTGAGGGGGCTGGGTTTGAGTTTACCGAGAACGAAGGCGTTCGCCGCCTTAGACCTGACCTTAAAGTTATTCAAGGCGCGGATAGCCGCCAAGCGTTTTTTGAGTTTTTGCTCCAAAACGCCAAAAGGAACAAAGGCGAGATTTTAGCTGTTTTTGACGACCCAGAGCTTCTTTTGCGTACTTTTGGCATGGACAAGAAAAGTTCTTGGCAAGCCTTACAAAAACTCCTTCTTTTTGCTGATATGAGGTGCCTTTTTGCGCGGTCTCACGAACGGGTGGCTGTGCTGGAAAACTGCACGGCACGGCTGACCTCTAATACTTATCTTAGTGAGGGGTCTCATTTCATTTACAACAACAGCCATATTATCTTACGGGCAAAGTCTGGGGAGCATTTTACGTTTGTTATATTCAGCGACCTTGATCTGGCGCTTCAATGTAAGAACAAGTTTAATCTGATCTGGGAACTTGCTGTGCCGTTTATCCAGCCTCAGCCGCGCGCTACAGAACAACAAATCCGCGCCTAGAACACACAAGAAAACAAAAATATTCCAAGCCATACCAACACGCATGGCTTTTTGTTTGTTGGGATAGCAGAAAAGGCCAAGAAAATGGCCTTTAAGGTCAAAATCCCCCTGTATTGATCCTAAGGGTCAAGAAACAAGCCCGAAAAGGTCAAAAAAAGCTCTTTTTTTTATGTGGCTTGCTATGCGCATCCTGAACCATCGAAAAAAGAAAAACGGGGGATTTGATGGAAGAGTATCGGAGCAGCCAATGATAATACGCCCTCTTAGTGCAAGACAAATCAAGGCCGCGCGGGCGCTTCTTGATTGGTCGCAAGAAGAATTGGCTTATGCAGCACAGCTTTCTATTGCCACCATTCGAAAGCTGGAACTTGGTCATATTTCCCCGCGCAGTGAAACAACTCGTTTGATTTATCAGGCGATGGAAGACGCTGGGCTTGAGTTTATTGATCCTGACGGTGTTCGGCGGAAACTTGAGGATATTGCTGTCTTTCATGGCGTGGGTAGTACGGATCAATTACTGGATGACATCAAGGAAACAACCCGTCAAGCGCGTCATGAGCTTATCATTGTAGCGAATTGCCTTGAGGAGTTAGAAAAAATATGCGGTGCTGGTGATTGTCCAAAACTTGAGGCCTTGCTTAAATATAACGATGATCTTTCTATCAAATGCCTTTTGACGGAAGTGGGCGAGCCTCAGCTTTCAAGCCCACGTTTACAATTCCGAACCATCTCGAAACAGTATATTGATGCAGTTTCCTTTTATGTCTATGGCAATAAATACGCGCTTATCCCGACCGACAAAGAGATATGGCCGAAAATAACGGTTGTGAAATCGAGATCCGTTTCCGAGGGCTTCCGCCGCCAGTTTTTCTCTATGTGGGAAAAGGCTACACCTAGTTACCTTGCCCCCAATGAGAAAGTCAACATATCAGCAGGATAGATTTTTGCGCTTGTTAACCAAAAAGAGGCATCAAAGACTACGCGCATATAGCACTCACATATACAAAGATTCGTTGAACAAGAAACCGAAAAAGAAAATGAATAACACTGAAATAATCCTATTTTGACAAGGAAAGAAAAAATGAAAGCTATCATAATGGCATTTGGCAAAGAAGGTTCTGACGTCTGCAACCGCGTTTATGACGTTCTAAATAGAAAAAAAGTGGCGTTTGTTTGTAATGGACAAGAAAATATCGGTGGCCGCGCGTGTTTCGCGGCGATTGCTGATTTCGGCTCAGAAATTACAAATCTGAAGGATCTGCAAGAGTGCATGAAGGAAGAAGGTGAAAATCAAGGGCTTGAAATCAAGGCATTAAGACCATGCTTGTTTCTTGCTATGCACCGTATCGTCCCGACGGATCTTGATCCGATGACGTGAAATCCATAAAAACGGGAGTTATTAAACATGCTTACTATTCAAGAGATTTTTGAAACACAAAAAATGATTACAGAAGACACGCTGGACGTTCGCACCATCACAATGGGCATCAGTTTGCGTGATTGTGCCCATCCTAATCCAAGGGCCTTTTGCCAGAATATTTATGACAAGATTACAACAAAGGCAAAAAACCTTGTTCGGACTGGTGAGGAAATTGAGGCAGAACTTGGTGTGCCAATCATCAACAAACGCATTGCTGTCACGCCCATAGCCATTGCGGCAGAAAGTTGCAAAACGGACAATTACGTTCCTATGGCAAAAGCTCTTCAAGCCGCCGCGACAGAATTGGGCATCAATTTTATTGGTGGGTTTTCAGCACTGGCCGAAAAAGGCACGACTGCAGGCGATCAAAAACTGATCCGTTCAATACCCGAAGCCTTGGCCCAAACGCAGATTGTTTGCTCCTCGGTCAATATCGGTTCCACCAAAGCTGGAATCAACTTTGATCTTGTGTGTCAAATGGGCGGTATTATCAAGAAAACGGCTGAGCTTACAAAAGATAGCGGCGCGATTGGTTGTGCCAAGCTGGTCGTTTTTTGCAACGCACCGTCCGATAATCCCTTTATGGCCGGAGCCTTCCACGGTGTAGGTGAAAGCGACACAACGATCAATGTAGGTGTAAGCGGCCCTGGTGCCGTTAAACGCGCTCTTGAACATGTGCGCGGCAAAGGGATTGATGTTGTGGCCGAGACCATCAAGCGCACAGCCTTCAAAATTACGCGCGTGGGCCAACTGGTGGCACAGGAAGCAGCCGCAAGGCTTGGCGCACAATGTGGCATTATTGACTTGTCTTTAGCGCCTACTCCGGCCATAGGCGACAGCGTTGCGCATATTCTTGAAGAAATCGGGGTAGAAAGCTGTGGTGGAGCGGGAACGGTTTTTGCTCTGGCTCTCCTTAATGATTGCGTCAAAAAAGGTGGTGTTATGGCTGCCGAACGTGTTGGCGGTTTGAGTGGGGCCTTTATTCCTGTAAGTGAAGACGCGGGCATGATCGCTGCTGTCAAGCGTGGAAGCCTGAATATCGAAATGCTTCTGGCTATGACAAGCGTTTGCTCTGTCGGTCTCGACATGATCGCGGTGCCGGGCGATACCACAGCAGAAACGCTTTCAGCTATCATTGCCGATGAATCGGCCATCGGCATGATTAACAACAAAACGACTGCCGTTCGCATCATTCCTGTACCGGGCAAGAAAGTGGGTGATTTGATTGAATATGGCGGTTTGCTCGGAAGTGCGCCCGTCATGGCTGTCAACCCGTTTAGACCAAACGCCTTGATTGCGCGTGGCGGTCGTGTTCCGGCCCCTATTCGCAGTTTGACAAACTAAGGTTATGTTGTGGTGGAAACGAAAAACTTCTTGCTTCTGCGCACAACTTTGTGTAGAGTCTTTCTATGCAAAGGAACGCTCTGTCCATTTTCACAACGACACGCACGCTTCAAACAACGGCTTGAGGCCGTTATTTCCTTTGTCCGGCGCCTGACGCTTACGTTCCGCCCCAGACACACTCTCAAAAACAAAAACCGCAAAAAGCCCGACAGGGTCATTGCATCAATTTTCTAAGTTTGAACGGTGTGGAGTGTTGCCATGACTGTCTGGACATCTGTGTCTCTTGAAGAAGCCAATGAATGGCTTAAAGAGCGAGCCTTTAACAAAGCCATCGCCATCCATCCGATTGAAGACGGGGTTGAAGACAGCGTTTTCCGTCTGGATTTCGCCGATGGATCTTCGGCCTGTTTGCGCCTGTTTGAACGGACAGAAGCTCTTGGCCCTGTGATGATAGCCAGAAAACTTGCCGACTGCGGCCTGCCGACTTGTCCGCCTATCGAGGACAGCTCAAACCGTATTCTTGTGCCGCTCAAAGGCAAACCGGCCTGTTTGTTTCCATGGATTGAAGGAACATGGGTTGCATGGCCTTCAAACAAACAAATTGCGGAAATAGGCCGTTTTATGGGCCGGATGGCAAAAGACGGCACGGCGCGTTGCGCGGACTGGGAAAGGCCAAACCCGCGCGGCTGGCCTTGGTTTGAGGATACCGCCGCGCGTGTGTGTGCGATTCTCGAACATGATTTGCAACAGGAGTTACTTGAGGAAATGGATGAACATCGTGATTTCTGGAAAAGTGGTGCTGGCGCGGACGTGCCGCGCGGCCCTGTTCACGCCGATCTTTTCCGCAACAACGTGATGTTCAAGCCGGATGGTTCGCTTGGCGCGGTGATTGATTGGGGTTTTTGTGCCAGTGAAGAACCTCTCCTTTACGATCTCGCCATCGTTGCTAATGATTGGTGCCTGAAAGAAGGCGGTTATATGTTGGATCAAGAAAAACTGAACATCCTCCTCAAAGCGCGGGAAGAGATTTTGCCCCTCACCAAAGCCGAGAAAGAAGCTTGGCCGATGGCTCTGCGTCTGGCCGCTTTGCGCTTTTACCTCTCGCGTCTTGTCGATTATCATTGGCCGAGAAATCCGAACGGCAAAGCCCTTGATCCCGACCATTTTGGCAATATCCTACGCACAAGAAAGGCTTTATGATGAAATATGTTTCAACGCGCGGCGGCGCAAAATCCGTTTTGTTTTCGGAAATCCTGCTTGAAGGCCTCGCGCCTGATGGCGGGCTTTATGTGCCGGAAGTCTGGCCTAAAGTTTCGTTACAAGAACTCGCGGCATGGAAAGAGCTGCCTTATGCGGAATTGGCAGCAACCCTGCTTGCCAAGTTCGCGCCGGAAATCCCGCAAGAAACGCTCCGTGCTTTGACCCGCGCGGCTTACAATCCTGATGTGTTCTGTCATGTTCGTAAAAGCGAGAACGCAAACAAAATCTTTCCAACGCGGCAACTTGAAGACGGGCTTTATCTACTTCAACTTTCCAATGGCCCAACGCTCGCTTTCAAAGACGCCGCGATGCAGCTTCTTGCCCACCTACTCAACTGGACGCTAGAGGAGCAAGGCAAAACCCTGACCATCCTCGGGGCTACCTCTGGCGACACAGGCAGCGCGGCGATCCATGCGTTGCGCGGCAAAGAGCGCATAAAAGTCGTGATACTTTCCCCATCAGGCCGCATGAGCGATTTTCAGCGTGCGCAAATGTATTCGGTTTTGGATGATAATATTTTAAATATAGCTATCAACGGCATGTTCGATGATTGTCAGGATCTTGTAAAAACCTTGAATGCTGATACGGCATTTAAAGACAAACACCGCCTTGGAGCCGTCAACTCAATCAACTGGGCGCGGGTGATTGCGCAAACGGCCTATTATATCGCTGCCTACTTACAGACTGCCAAAAATGTCGGCGATCCTGTTTCTTTCTGTGTGCCTAGCGGCAATTTCGGCAATGCCTTTGCCGGACTTGTGGCCAAGTTCATGGGCGTCCCCGTTGGTCGTATCATCATTGCCACCAATGAAAATGATGTCTTACACCGCACCTTGCAAACAGGCCGCTACGCGCCCGCACAAACCGCGCTGGTGACGTCTTCCCCCTCAATGGACATCACCAAAGCCAGCAACTTCGAGCGCGTCATATGGGAAGCCGCGCAGCATGATGGACGACTCATTACTGAAATGTGGGAACGGCTGGCTTTAGAACGGAAAATTGATTTTTCTAAGGATTACCCCGAAGTTTGGACAAGGCTGGCCGCAATGGGCCTTTCCTCTACTACTAGCACACATGCGGATCGGATCGCGCATATCAAGCTGGCATATGAAAAATGGAACATCTTTATTGATCCTCACACGGCAGATGGCGTGAAAGGCGCGGTTGAACAACGCAAGGCTGGCGAGACCATGATTATCCTTGAAACCGCACAGGCGGCCAAGTTTTCCTCTACGATAAGCGAAGCTTTGGGACAAGAGCCGCCTATACCAGAAGGGTTTGAGAATCTGACAGCATTGCCGCAGAAAGTCGAAACGCTTGAAAATGATGCGGATGCTCTGAAAGCCAAGATCAAGGCTTTTGCATGAGAAGAACGCTAAAATCTACGATATGTATATGTTTTATAAAAATGGAAGGCTTGAGACCGTAATACGCTGCGATATAGATGTTTTTCGATGAAAGGATGTGTTGAGAACAAAAAGCGCGGTCTGGCAAAGTATGTTTCCACGCCATTTGAAGAGGAAACATACCATGACGAAACAAGAAAGACTCGATCAAAACTCTACAGAATGTAAGGGTATCCCGATTTTTGAGGAGTTCTGTGGTGAGACCATTCGCGTCTGTGACCCTGCTGAGTTTGGAATCACAGCTAAAAAACGAACCCCCTCACCGAAAAAGCCCTATGTTCTGACTCACAAAGAAAAAGGTCACTCGGTGAAACAGCCGCAAGGCCCCATCGTCATCACACAAGAGACTCTCGGCCAAGCCGTTCGAGCGGTTGATATAGCCGAACTCAACGCCATTGTGAAAAAACAACTCAACTTGGGCTAATAATAGGTCTATAGGAAGAAAAAGGAGCTGAAAAGGAGCTAAAAATGAAGCTGTATTTATCATCATTTAAGTTGGGGGACAGGGTTGATTATTTAAAAGCATGGCAACATGCGCATAATAATAAAATTGCCGTCATCCCGAACGCGATCGACTACAGAGATGATCCGGACGGCATAGAAGAAAGAATCCTTGCAAATATCAATGATTTAACCAATATCGGCTTTGATGCCGTCAAGCTCGATTTAAAGGATTATTTCGGCAAACAAAAAGAACTTGAAGATTATTTAAAGGCCTTTAGTGCCTGTTATGTTTCCGGCGGCAATACTTATGTTTTGCGCAGGGCCATGGCATTAAGCGGATTTGATGAACTTTTAAAAAACAAGATGAATAACAGAGATTTTTTATACGCCGGATATAGCGCGGGCATTTGCGTGTTGGCGGACAAGCTGGATGGCATTTCTGTCATGGATGTGCCTGAGGCGGATCCCTATAATTATGGCTCCATTATTCATGAAGGTGTCGGTCTGTTGGATTTCATGCCTATCCCCCATTACCAATCAGATCATTTTGAAACGGAGCTTGCGGACAAAGCCGTTGAATATTGCAAGCAGCACGGCATTATTTACAAAACCATGCAGGATGGTGATGTGATTATCATATGACCTTCTGCTTTGGGGCAAAAACCCCCTATGCCGGAAGGGTTTGAGAATGACCCAAATGCCCTGAAAACCAGAATCGAAGCTTTTACCCGTTTATCTCAATGACAATGGCCGAATCTTGTTGAGATTCAACGCATTTTGTCTATAGTCTTTTCGAATTGCGTCTATTAGGGGACGCCATTTCCTCCTAATCCAGTGCGCAGGTAAGGTCTATGCGCCGCAGAACTTCATCGCGGCCTAAAAGAGCGGCGATTGCGAAGATGGGCGGAGAGACTGCGCGGCCTGTCAGCGCAGCGCGTAAAGGTTGCGCCACTGCGCCGAGTTTGAGGTCTTCCTGCTCGGCATAACCACGAAATAAATCTTCAAGCATCGCGCCGGAGAAATCGGGGTTTTGTCGGATCTGATCGGCAAGCGCTCTTAAATGGGTCTGGGCTTCGCGGGTTAAGATTTTGCGGGCTTTTTCGTCCGGCTCGATCAGATCAAAGTAAAATTGAACCGCCGGCCCGATTTCGCTGAGCAGCTGGATGCGCGGTTGAATATCCGGCAAGGCTGCGGCCAGGATTTCTTTTTGCGCCGGAGTCAGTTCTTTTCCAAGATGCTTGACGACAAAAGGCAGCGCCAGATCCGTCAATGTTTTAATGTCTTTTTGCATGATATAATGCGCGTTCAAATGATTAAGCTTGGCAAAATCAAAGCGCGCGGGCGAGTGGCCGATGCCGTCAAAATCAAACCACGCAATCGCCTGCTGGGTTGAGATAATCTCATCATCTCCATGCGACCAGCAAAGGCGTAAAAGATAGTTGCGGATCGCCTCGGGCAAATAGCCCATATCGCGGTAAGAGGACACAGCCGGCGCGCCGTGGCGCTTGGAAAACTTGGCGCCATCCGGCCCTAAAATAAGCGGCAGATGTGCAAAAGCAGGGATCTCCCATTCCATCGCCTTGTAAATCTGAATCTGGCGGAAGGTGTTCGTAAAATGATCGTCACCACGGATCACATGCGTAACGCCCATATCATGATCGTCCACCACCACGGCCAGCATATAGGTCGGCGTTCCGTCCGCGCGCACCAGCACCATATCATCAAGCTGGCTGTTTTGAACCGTCACCGAGCCGATCACGAGGTCATTGACAATGGTTTCTCCTTCCAGCGGAGCTTTCAGACGAATAACGGGGTTGACGCCTTCGGGTGCTTCACTTGCGGGCCGCTCGCGCCATCTTCCATCATAGCGCTGCGGCAGGCTTTTGTCTTTTTGTTCGGCGCGCATGGCCTCAAGCTCTTCGGGGCTTGCATAGCAGTAATAGGCCGCACCGCGCGCCACCATTTCCTTTGCCACTTCGACATGTCTTGGGGCCATGTCGTACTGCGAATAGTAGCTTTTGCCGTTATTTTGCGCCGGATCATCATTGTCCCAGTTAAACCCAAGCCAGCGCATGCCGTCCAAAATAGCCTCGACCGACTCGGGCGTTGAGCGCGCCTGATCCGTATCCTCCACGCGCAAAAGAAAGCGCCCCCCCATATGGCGGGCGTAAAGCCAGTTGAAAAGCGCTGTGCGCGCCCCGCCGATATGTAAAAACCCCGTGGGCGAAGGAGGAAAACGAACAACAACAGACATGGTGACAACCGCAAAAAGATGTTTAAAGTGGGAAAGGCAGCCCGACCGGTTCTTACGTTATAGCGAATGCCCTCTTTTGTGAACCCTCTTCCTTTTCTTCAGCGCAGCTTTTTTGATGATCGCGCGCGCTGGTTTTTGTGGGTGCCGGTCTTTCTTCTGGCAGGGATTTCTACCTATTTTGCCCTGAGCTTTGAGCCGCCCTTGGGGCTTGCGCTGCTGACGCCCGCTTTGGCTTGTATGCTGTTTTTGGGTCGGCGGCGGCTTGGCATGGTGCTGGCCTTGGCGCCTTTGCTTGCCTTTGCAACAGGGTTTCATGCCGCGCAGTTTCAAACATGGCGCGTGCAAAGGCCTGTTTTGGCTTATCCGCTTGAAACCGCCTCGGTAACAGGGATTTTGATGCGGGTCGAGCCTTTGCAGGAGGGATCGCGACTTTTGCTTAAAGATCCCTTGATTTACGGCAATGTGCTGCCCTCAAAGCCTGTTTATGTGCGCATGAGGGTGAGGCAGGCGCTGGAGGACGTCCCGCTGGTCGGAAGCCGCATTAATCTTTGGGGGCCTTTATGGCCACCGGCGGAAAGTGCTGTGCCAAGCGGGTTTGATTTCAGGCGTCAGGCTTATTTTGAAAAACTCGGCGCAAGCGGCATGTCTTATGTGCCGCCGCGTCTGAGGGACGAGCGCAAGGCTGTTTCTTTTTTCTTTGACGGGATCAGGATCGGGTTTGAACGCGCGCGCTGGTTTTTGATGGTGACGGCGCGCGCGCAGCTTGACGGGCCGGCGCAGACTTTAACCGTGGCGACTTTAACGGGGCAGCGCTCCAGCATGGATCCTGATACGGTGCAAGCCATGCGCATGGCCGGAATCGTTCATCTTCTGGCCATTTCCGGGCTTCATGTCGGGATGATGGCGCTTTTGATTTATGTGCCGCTCAGGTTTTTTCTGGCTTTGTTTCCCTTTGTGGCGCTGCGTTTTCCTATTAAGAAAATCGCGGCTTTGGCGGCGATTATTTTAACGGCGTTTTATGCCGTGCTTGTCGGCGCAAGCCCGCCGACCATGCGTGCGGCTTTGATGATCGGTTTGGTTTTCTTTGCCATTGTTCTTGACCGCAAAGCCATAAGCCTGCGCGTTCTGGCGATGGCCGCCTGCGCTTTGATGCTTTTGGATCCTTTTATGGCCACAGGCGTAAGTTTTCAGCTTTCTTTTGCCGCCGTTCTGGCGCTGACGGCTTTTTATGAGAAAAAGAACAAACAACCCGCAGCGCCCAAAAACCGGCTGGCTTCTTTGGGTCGTCACGGGGGCGGGCTTGTTGTAACCTCACTGCTCGCCACGGCGGCGACTTTGCCTTTTTCGCTTTATGTTTTTCAGGTTTTTCATTTTTACGGCGTTTTTACCAATATTCTTGCGATTCCGCTTACCACTTTGTGGATTATGCCCTGCCTTCTTTTGACATATCTGACGGCGCCGCTTGGCATGTCCTCGCTTTTTCTTCAAGGGGCGGGGCTTGGCGCGGACGCTTTGATTGCGATGGCCACGCATGTCAGCCACTGGCCGCTGGCCGAGATCACAACGCCCAGACCGCCGCTTTGGTCTTTTCTTTTGATGGTCGGCGGCGGGCTGTGGCTTTGCCTTTGGAAAGCAAGGTGGCGGTTTTTTGGTCTTGTGCCGATGGTTTTGGCGATGTCTTACCTGCCGATTACGCCCTACCCCAATGTTTTTGTGGCCGCCGATGCGCCGCTTTGGGCCGTGAAACTTAATGACGGGCGTCTGGCCGTGTATGGGCGGCGCAAGGAAAATGTCACCATCGCGCAATGGCGTCAACGCGCAGGCTATGTGCCTGCCTTTTATCTTTCCAAACAAGAATCTTTTGAAAGTGCTTCAGGCGATCTTGTGTGCGATGATTTTGTCTGCCGTTATACTAAAGACGGGTTGCGCATCAGCTTTGTTAAAGAAGCGCGAAAGCCGACCAAAAAACATCCTTTAGATCCTAAGGCCCGCGCCGCAGCGCTTGAGCCTAAAAATCTATGCGCGCAAACAGATATGGTGATCGGGTTTGAAGAGCTGCCCTCCTGCGAAGGCGTCCTTGTGATAGACGGCCAAAAACAACGCGCGCATGGCGCGCTGATGATAACGCGCCATGGCGGCCAGACCATTCTTAAAACCAGCCGCACAGGACGCGGCCAAAGACCATGGTCGCAGCCGGATTTACCACCACGCGATGATTGGGACGCGGCGGAGATTATGTTTTAGGAGGCTTATGCCAGAGCTAGAGTCGATCAATCAGGCCCCTTTAAAGCAGTAAGCGGGCTGGTTGAGATCGTCGACTCTTCGGGTTTGGATGGGGCCTTTTGTTGACACTCGTTCGTTGTGAATGCGGCTCCATTAGGAAGCGTATAAATGATCTTTCCTGTTACGGGATCCTGCTGGATACATGCGGGTGAAATCTTTTTGTCGATAACATTTTCCACGGCTTTTTGAAAATCTTCCAGCTTGGTTTCAAAATATTTTCCGACTGCCCAAGAAACCGGCACGCCGGCAGCAAGGGTAACGGCCGCTATTTTAGCCGCTGTTTTCCGTGTTTTTTTGGGATCTGTGTTAGCTGCAATTTGAGCTATCGAAGCTTGGTTGATTCGGTAGCCGTGCAAGAGTTCACGCAGGACAACATGGGTGTAGTCGTTCTGTTTTTGAATGTACTGATTTTTTTCATCCTCGACTTCTTTATAAGCGGCAATTAAGCATTTTTGAGCGAAGTCCGCTCTCCTTAAAGTCGCCATGGTGTCTTCAGCGGAAAGGTTCTTTGTAAAATCAAGAGAGATGTCTACGGCCGCCCTGCGCACAGATTTAGGCAACTGCGATGAGGGAAAAGCATCATCAAGAGCCTTGCGAAGCTCCGCCAAACTATCGGGATCTTGCTCGTCCATAAAAACCTCCGTGTAACAACAAAAAAAACACCTTGGAACGAGCAGAATAAATATCAACTTCTATTCAACGCGGTTCCGCAGGGAGTCCTTGAGCTTTCTTAGCGTGATGCTCCGCAACCGCGCGGCGCACTAAGGCAGCCAATTCTTCTTGATCCTGTTTCTTCTCCGCTTCGCGCTCTTCAGGTGTCTTGCGTGGAACCGCTTCTATGTCCTTTATAAGCTGCTCCAATATATCTATCTGAGCCTGATTTGATCGAGCCAATTCCTTAGCCAATTCATGCAGAGTTGGCTTTCTTGGCCTATTTATGAATCCATTCACTTCCTCCCCAGCGCGATGCCATGCGTTAGCGAAGAAGCCCTTTATGCGCCCCCCTAGCGTTGTTGATTCCGTCATGACATACCCCCCATAATCTTGTGGTTTATTGAGGAGCAGTTTGCCAATTTCCCAAGCGTTTTGCAATCCTTGCAACAGTTTTGGCCGCCATGTGGTGACAATAACCGTTTGGTTTGCTAAGGCAGATGGGGGTTTTTCAAACATCAAATATAAAGCCTTATTGTTTTCATTACGGGGTTATCATAGCATGAAACTATTAAGAAATAATTTCATTTATGGATTTTTCCCTCATTTTTGTCCAAACCACACTTATCAATAAATAAATTATGGTTATATGGGGCAGCGATGTTTAATAAGACCGCAAAAGCCCCACCAGCCGCCCTTGGATCTTAACGCGGGCAGCGGGTAAGAGGCGGGTTTCGTAGCTGGCGTTGGCGGGCTTTAAAGCCACTTGGGGGCCGCGCTTTTCCAGATATTTTAGGGTGGCTTCGTTATCATCGATAAGCGCCACGACGATCGCGCCATTGTCGGCTGTCTGGGCGCGGCTGATGATGACTTTGTCGCCGTCCAAGATTCCGGCCTCGATCATAGAGTCGCCGGCGACTTCCAGCACATAATGTTCCTGCGCGGCAGATAGAAGGCTTAAAGGCACGGGGATATGGGCTTGGGGGTCGCTGATGGCCTCGATCGGGGTTCCGGCGGCTATGCGGCCATAGAGGGGCAAGGCCAGCGAGGATTCCGGCGCCCCTGAGCCTTGCGTGGCCGCCTCGCCTTCCGGCATGCGCACAATTTCAAGAGCCCGCGCGCGGTGCGGCAGGCGGCGGATAAAGCCGCGCTCCTCCAGCCCCGAGACAAGCCGGTGGATGCCCGATTTCGAGCGCAGGCCCAGGGCCGCTTTCATCTCATCAAAAGAAGGCGAAACGCCGCCTTCCTCCAGCCGCTTGCGGATCAGGAACAAAAGTTCTTTTTGTTTGCGTGTCAGCATCAGAGCCTCCCCCGAGCCATAGGAACAAAACAGGAATATTCTCTATGTTCTACTTTAGTTCCTGTTTCCTTGTCAAGCCCATAGAAGAGGGTAGGCGTCAGATCCCCGTGCTCTTGCTTCGCAAGCCACGAGGATGACAAAAGGGGGCCTAGCGCTTAATTACAGGGGTCTGTGGGGGGGTCGATAATCTGGATGCCTTGGATCATGCCGAAATTGGGAACCTCGCCAGCCTCCAGCTTTACACGCACCATGGCATCAAGGCGCAAAATACGCGCATAGAGCGCGTGGGTGCGCTCCAGCAGCGAGCGCAGCCCGTCGGGGAGCTCGGCCAGCTCGGGGCCTGTGGGGTTCTCACACTCCTCGGCTGAGGGTAGTGTATATTGCGGGGATGAAAACTGCTCGGGCGAAATCTCACCCGCCAGAAGGGCTTTCATCGCCAAAAGCCATGTCATCACCTGAATAAGCCGTGCCGAAACGCGCGTATGCTGGTAGCCCACATGAAGATTATGCGGCAGGTTTTTGCGCTCGGCCGACGTCTGATCCTGAAAGGCTATATAATTGCGCGCTTCAACGGTGAGCGCGACACCCTCATCAAAAGTGCGGTCAAGCAAGGTGGCGGTTTTGGGCATAGGAGCTTCCTCCACGAAAAAAAACGTCTTTATTTTCTTTAGCATATTGAATCTTAAAAAGGGGTTTAAAGGTTTTTTCCCTTTTAAGAGCGTTGCCAAACGCTGCCGAGCAAGTTATGGTGCGCAAAATTGGGGCGTAGCCAAGCGGTAAGGCAGTGGATTTTGATTCCACCATGCGGAGGTTCGATCCCTCCCGCCCCAGCCATCAGAATGGCTTATTTAAGGGAGTGTCCTCTTATTCCCTGAAAACCAATCGGTTGCTTGTCAAGCCTTTTACCCCACTCATCGTAATAGCAGTTACTACAAACATGATCTTTGCCGAGGCGCTGATGGTCTTCCACAATCTTGTTCTCCGGTGTGCTACATCGGGCGCACAGGTTGCATGAAACCGCATGAATGTCCAGAACATCATCAGGAAGTTGGAGATATTCCGTAAAAAGCATCGCATTCTCCATAATAAAAGGAAAATTGACTACGAACATATTTGTATGGTTAGTAGCAAGTGTTCATTATAACAAATGATTCCATAATTTTGCAACAATCGTCTTTTTTACTTTAAAACATGGCAGCTTTAAACTGTCTTCCGGGTTCGATTGCGCCTTTGTCTGCGGTGAAGGCTGCTTTTGTTGCCGCGACAATCTCGCATCGTAGTGAGGTGTTCACGGCCGCGTTAAAGGACACGTTTGTGCGGCTTAAAGCCTTGACCCATGCACGGCAAGCCGATGGGCCGCTTGTCGATCGCTTGGCCTAAAGCACCGAAATAACAGTCACTGCAAACTCGCTTTTTGTTGATATATTGATCTCCGGCAGGGTCGTTTTTTTCGATCATGCCTTTGCAGCTTGTGCATAGGCTGGCAGCGGCGGTTTTGATCTCCGACTTTAATTTGATCTCCGGCGTTAAGCGGCGATATTCCCCGAAAGTGAGCATTTGTACCGGCATGGCGTCATCCTCCCCCTATATCACAGTATTCTTTCAAAAAAGATTCTGGTCAAGAGCCTTGGTATATGTTTGAAAATCATGAGATGACGACTTTAAACTTCCTTCCTGGCCCGATTGCGGTTTTGCCCGAGGTGAGGGCTGCTTTTGCAGCTGAGATAATCTCGCACCGCAGTGAGGCTTTTCTTGCTGTGCGGGCGGACACGCTGGCGCGACTTAGGGGTTTGACTCATGCGCGGCATTGTGCGCTTACGATGGGCAGCGCGACTTTGGCCAATGAGATGATTGCGCAGCAGCTTTTACAGATTCAAGGGCGCGGCCTTGTTCTTTCTAATGGGGCGTTTGGGGAAAGGCTTGCCATGCAAGCTTTGCGGCACGGGCTTGATTTTGATGTTCATGCGCAAGAATGGAGTGTGGGGTTTGACCGCCCTGCCCTGTTTCAGAAACTTCAGGATAAGGCTTGGGTTTGGTTTGTGCTTTGTGAAACTTCCACCGGTATGATTAACGCCTATGAAGACGTGTTGGCTTTTTGCAAGCCGCGCGGGATCAGGCTTTGTCTTGATGCGATCAGCGCGCTTGGCAACATGAAGCTTGATCTGCGCGATGTGTATCTTGCAAGCGGCACCAGCGGCAAAGGGCTTGGTGCTTTTGCGGGGCTTGCGCTTGTGTTTTACAATCATGAGGTCGCGCCCTCGCCTTCTATTCCTGCCTATCTTGATCTTGGTGTTTTTCATGATGAGGCTTGCGTTCCTTTTACGCTTTTGTCCCATCTTCTTTTGGCGCTGCATGCGGCGCTTGTTCATACCGACTTTAAGAAAAAACTCGAAGAGACCGCAAAAATGGCCGCGCTGATCCGCGCGATGATGGCAAGGCATCAGCTTCAAACGCCCGCCGCAGAGGGACAGGCGGATTTTGTCTGGAGCTTGGCGCTGCCCCCTTCCATTTCCGCGCAGGATTTGGGGCAGGCTTTAGAGGCGCGCGGCGTCCGGCTTTATTATCAGGGCAGCTATTTGCCAGCGCGCAACTGGATCCAGCTGGCCCTGATGGGGCCTTTGACGGTCGAGGATGCGGAGCGCGGGATTGCTGTGATGGATGAGGTTTTATCGCTCTTCCCTTAAAAGAGAGAATCGGGTATCGTTTTTTCTCTTATTTACACATAAAAACAAGGAGTATAGCGATGCTTGGTGTTGGGCAGATGTTTCCCTCTTTTTCTCTTACGGCAACCGTGGCCGTGGAGGGCGAAAAATCCTTTCAGACTCTGACTGATAAGAGCTACAAGGGCAAATGGCTTGTTGTGTTCTTCTGGCCCAAGGATTTTACTTTTGTCTGCCCGACGGAAATTGCCGCTTTCGGGCAGGCCAATGACAAGTTCGCCCAGTGCAAGACGCAGCTTTTAGGGTGCAGCATCGATTCAGAATATGTGCATTTGGCTTGGCGGAAAAGCCATCCTGATCTGAAAGATCTTCCCTTTCCCATGCTGGCGGATATTAAGCGCGAGCTTGCGTCCGAGCTTGGCATTTTAGATCCCAAGGCCGGCGTGGCGCAGCGGGCAACCTATATTGTCGATCCTGACAGCATGATCCGCTTTGTCAGCGTTACAGACCTGAATGTCGGGCGCAATGTGGATGAGGTTTTGCGCGTTCTTGAAGCCTTGCAAAATGGCGGGCTGATGCCGTGCAACTGGCATCCGGGACAAAAGCCTTTGGATGCTGCTTGATGACCGACAAAAAGCTCATCACGCAAAAAGTTAAAACGCGGCAGCCTTTATGGTTTGAGCTTTTTCTTCTTCTTCTGGTGTTGATGCCTTTGCCCTTTGGGAGCAATCGTCCTTGGGCTTCGGATCTCTTTGCTCTGCTGACGGGGGCTTTGACGCTTTGGATGCTTTTTGATGTTTACCACGCCAAGCCCTTTATCGGGCCGGCGCCGCGTAAAAGGCTGCTTTTTGCGGCCGCATGTTTTGCTTTGGTTCTTTTGTGGACTTATCTGCAAACGGCGTCTTTTATGCCGACCTCTTGGCATCACCCTTTATGGGCCGAGGCGCAGAGCGTTTTAGGCGCGGGGCCTTCTTTTATCTCCCTTGATCCTGATGCTTTCTGGGAAGCTTTTTTGCGGTTCGGCGCTTTAGGGCTTTGCTTTCTGGTTGCCTTTACAGGCGGGCGGGATCGTCATGGCGCTTTTTCTCTTGTTAAAGCGCTCGCTTTTGCGGGTGTTTTTTATGCTCTTTACGGGCTTGTGGTTCAGGCGGCGGGCGGCACGACCATCCTATGGTATGAAAAATGGGCTTATGAGGCCTGCCTTTCCTCGACCTTCGTCAATAAAAACAGCTATGCCACTTATGGCGGTCTGGGGCTTTTATGCACGCTTGCTTTTCTGATCCAGTATTTTCGCCATATGCGGATCGAAGATGTCGCCTTGGCCGCGCAATCGCGCAAGGCGGCTTTTATAGCCTCTTTGGGGTTTAAGGAGATTCTCTGGCTGACCCTGCCCTTTATTTATGTGGCCGCCTTGTCGCTGAGCTGTTCGCGCGCGGGCGTGGCCAGTACGCTTGTCGGGATGGGAGTCTTTTTTATGGCGCTGGCCGTCAACCGCCGCTGGGGCATGCGGCTGTGGGGGATTTTAACCGCGCTCGGCCTTGGCGTGTTTTTGTTCTTCCTTACGCTGGGGGGGGACGCGCTTTTGATGGGGCTGGATCAGGCGCAGCTGGATGAAGACAGCTCCATGCGTCTGGCCGGTTATAATCTGGTTCGGCAGGCGATCATGGACAATCCTTGGCTTGGGTTCGGGCTTGGGAGTTTTGAAAATGCGTTCCGGCTTTACCGCGATTCCTCACTGCCTGTATGGTTTCATCATGCGCATAATGATTATCTGGAAACAGCGTTCGAGTTTGGGCTGCCGGCCTTCTCTCTTTTGATGATGGCGTTGTTTGCGCTTTTAAGCTGCTGCCTTCAAGGGGTGTGGGGCCGCAAACGCGGCGGGGTTTATCCTGCTCTGGCCTGCGGCGCTTTGGCGCTTGTGGGCACGCATGCCTTTATGGATTTCAGCATGCACATCCCTGCGATTGCGGCCACAGCGATGGCCTTGCTTGGGGTTGGCGTGGCGCAAAGCTGGTCTTCGCGGCAGGAAACTTAACGCGCCGCCACGCGCTCACGGAAAAGAGCAAGGGCCGGTGGGTCATTTTGTAAGGCGTTTTCGATGACGCTTACAAAGTAGCCTTGTACGGCCAGATCCGGCAGGCCGTAGGGGAAATCCCTGAAAGCATCCTGCGCAAGACGCGCGATCAAAGCATCGCCCTGCGGCCCCAGCAGCGCGCCGAGCGCAATGCCCAATTGAAGGCGCGGCACGGAAAGCTGAGTCTCATAGGGGCCTGTAAGCATCGAAAGATGCCAAAGCCGCGCCACAGCCTGTGATGCGCCCTGCTTGAGATAGTAAATATACGCCAGACGATACCAGCCGAAAGGATCGGCCGGCGCGCGCCTTAGCGCAAAAATCTGCCATTTCTCAGCTTCCTGATAGAGTCTTACAATCTCCTGCGGCGGGGCTTTGCCGGCTGTGGCCAGACGAGCATGCTCAAAGGCCGCCAGAGCGCGGTCATTGTAAAGCTCCGCCCGTTTGAAAAAACGCAAAGTCCGCCCGCGATTTTGATCCAGAGAAGAAAGCATGTCCGGCGTGAGCTTTTCGGACTCCATCAAAGTCTGTTTGATGCTATCGCCTTCAAGCGCCATAAGCCGCGCCGCCAAAGGCGGCAGGCTGAAAACAACAAGGATAAACGCCAAAAGAGCCGTAGCTGTTCTTGGAAAAATGATCGGCGATTTTTCCACGTCCAGTTTAATCGGTATAGTAGGCATGGTAGCTGTGGCTGTAATAGCCGTCTCCATAGCTTGCGACTTCCTTGAGATTGACCTGATTGAGCACGGCACCGGCAATGCGAGAGCCGAAGCTTTGCAGCTGTTTAAGCGCTTGCGTCACGGTATCGCGCGATGTATCGGCCCATTTGACGATGAAAAGGCTGGTATCCACCACGCGCGCCACCATCGCCGCATCGGAAACAGCTAAAATAGGCGGCGTATCGACAATAATAAGGTCATAGTTTTTGGAAAGCTCCTCCATCAGGTTTTTCATCTGGTTGGAGCCGAGAAGATCCTGCGCGTTGGGCGAGCGGCCAAAAGCCGGAATAACCGATAAATTGGGCGTGGTGGGATCGGTGCGCAAAACATCCTCTACCTTGCTTTCGCCGGTTAAAATTGTCGTGAGATCTCTGCGATCCGCGCGGATTTTGAGAATACGCGCAAGGCGCGGGCGTCGAAGATCCGCGTCAATCAGCAAAATCTTGTTACCCGCAATGGCCAACGAACGCGCGAGCGAAAAGCAAAATGTCGTTTTGCCTTCCGACGGGGCCGAGCTTGTCACCATCACGCTGCGCGGCGGGCGATCCACATTGGAGAAATGTATGGCCGTGCGCACTGTGCGCAAAGCTTCGCTGAAGGCTGAAAGCGGTTTGCTGACAACATAATCTTCGGGCGTTTTTTCGGTGATGCGCTTGAGGCTCGGCACCTGACCGATCACAGGGATGCCGATGGCTTCTTCAAGCTGCGGCGCGGTGCGAAAACCTCGATCGAAATATTCGATCAGATAGGTCATCAAAACCCCAAGCCCGCCGCCCAAAAGCGCGCCCAGAGCTACAAAAAGCCATGTCTGCGGGAAAAAGGGTCTAAGCGGCACATCCGCGCGCGCAATGATGCGGGTGTCGGGCAGTTGCAGTTCCTGCTGCTCCGAAGTTTGTTTGAAGCGGCCCAGAAAGTTTTCATACAAAGTCCGGTTGGCGTCCGCCTCACGCTGCAGCTGGCGAAGCTGGACGGTGTCTTTAAGTTCGGTGCCGGCGCGAACCTCAAGCTGCGATAAATCATGGCGCAGCTGCTGTTCTTTGGCGCGCGCTACGGCAACTTCGCCTTCCAGAGATTTAAGAATCTTTTGCATCTCTTCCGCAATTTTGCGCTGCAGGCTTTCACGCTCGGCGCGGATGTTAATCATCATGGGGTGGCGTTCGCCGTAACGTGTGGCAAGTTCGGATTCGCGGCGGCGTACTTCGGCTTCCTGTTCGCGCAATTTCTGAATCAAGGGCGCGGCAAGAACATCCGCAACCCCTTCAATGCTGTTGCCAGCCTTGAGCATGGCCTGCGCGCTGCGCAAACGCGCTTCAGCCTGCGAGGTGGCCGCGCGCGCCGTAATCAGCTGCGTGTTGATTCCCTGAATCTGTCCGGCTGCAATAGTGCCGCCGTCAATCTGAACCAGATTGGCTTTTTGACGAAAATCTTCAACCGCGCGTTCGGTGATCTGCACCTGTTCGCGCAAATTGGCCAGACGTTCGCTCAGCCAGCTGTTGGCGCGGGCTGTAACCTCATATTTGGCCTCGAGCTGGTCCACAAGATATTCATCAGCAATGGTGTTGGCGATCAGGGCCGCTTTGCGGGCATCTCTGGAGCGGAATGTCAGATAAAGGCTGAGGGATCGCGGCGTTGAAGAAACACTAAGGCGTTCTTGAAGCGCCCGCACCACGGCCACGGTTTCACGTTCCCGCGCTTCTTCGTCACTTATTTGATCTTTGCCGAAAAGACGAAGCGGATTAAGCCATTGCTTCCAGGCACCGCCTTGCGCGTTAAACTCGGGATCATCCAGAAGGTTAAGTCTTTTAATCACGCGATCAAGCACGGCGCGCGAAGTGATGATATCAATCTCACTGCGCAGCGCGGCGTTGTCGCCGGAAATGGCGGCGGCAAGACCTGCGCCTATATCAAGAATCCTGCTTTGCCGCTGGTCCATCAAAAGAGTCACTTCCGCGCGGTACTGCGCCGGAATCATCAGCGCCAGAACCAGACCAAGAGCCGCACATAAAATCATCATGCGCGAGATAATCTTGATGCGCCGGCGCAAAAGCCGTCCGGTTTCACGCAAGTCAATCGTCTTGAAAAGAGACGAGGCCAAAAACTGGCGTGCGGAGACACGCTCGGGACTCGATCTTCTTTTCGGCAGGATGGCGGGCGGTGCGGCGATTTCTGTCATGGCCTTTATCCTTAGTATATTTTTACCCTAAGCCTCAAGAGGCTTTCAGGATAAGGGCAAACTCTTTAAATATAGTTATCCCAATCCTCCCTCTTTGTCATCCTCGAGGCTTGCGAAGCAAGCGCTCGGGGATCTGACGGCGAACGTGCGCTCTGGCGGTAGATCCCCGTGCTCTTGTCTGCCTACGGCAGACAAGCCACGAGGATGACAAGAGGGTGGATATACTGAATAAATCCGCTAAAAGAAACGTTCCGGTACGCGGATGATGTCGCCGGGCATGACAATGGCGGCCTCGGAAACGGGGGCTTCCGCCTTGCTCGGGTCGCTGGCTCTGACAATGGTGATCTTGTTTTTATTGGCGCGGTAGGTGTAGCCCCCCGCCAGCGCCACCGCATTCACCACGGTCATGTTGTTGACATAAGGATAGCTTCCGGGCTTGGCGACCTCGCCCAAAATGAAAAAGGGCCGGTAATTGGTCACCTGCGCGCTTACGCGCGGGTCCTTTAAATAGCCCTGCGCCAGACGCGCGCGCACAGCTTGCTCAAAGCTGCTTAAACTGTAGCCTTTGGCCGGAACATCGCCGATCAGGGGGAGCGCGATAATACCCGTACTTCCCACCTCATAATCGCCGGATAATTCCGCCTCGCCATACACGGTCAGGCGAATGCGGTCACCCGTTCCCAGAATATATTCCTGCCCGTTTGCCACCTCCGGCGGCATGGGGGCGTAATTTTGCTGAGGCTGTTGGTAGGACGGCATATTGGGGACTGCCGGCTGGCCGGCATAGGCTTCATTTGACCCTGCCTGCTGCCGCGCATGGGCACCATAAGGTGCATAGGCTTCAGCCTGCATGGGGCAAAGGAGCAGCAAACTCAGGCAGAAGATTGTGAAAAACCGTACTATCATCTCACACCTCGCCCTTATTTACAGTTTGCCTTTTAGACCCTCTTACAGATGGATGCCGACGCGCAGCATCGCGATGTGACGCCCGAACCGTGAATCCTGATCGTTTGAGAAGCGCCGCTCGTAATTATAAATCAAATCGCCGTAAAGGTTGCGATTGACAAGATAGCGCGTTCCTACACCACTGCTTAGGCCGTTATCTTTACGATTGCCGTCGCCGTTGAAGTCAAAATGGGAGTAGCCGACATTGCCTTCCAACAGAACATTGCGCAACAGCTCATGCGTGATCGTGGCCGAACCGCCTGTCTGATAAAAGCTGTTGTAGCCGAGCAGCGAGGTTTCCTCAATCGTGCGGTTGGCTTCAAACGCCACAGAGGTCAGACCCGTAACGTTCCAATCCACACGCGCCCCCAGACGCGGACTGCTTATCCTTTTTTTGCTGTAGGGGGAGTCTTTGTAGTGCTGGGTCATCCATCCGGCAAAAAGTTCAACCGAGGTGATACCGCCCAGATCCGCTTCAAACCCGATCAGGCCTTCATAGCCATTGGAGTCATGGAGCGCGTCAGCGCGATCATAATCGCGGCGATTATAAGCGGCGCTGATGTAAGGCTTGAAGTTTGCGGAGGCTTCATAAGCAACCTTGCCGCCCACCACATGCTCATTGCGGTCGCGTACTTTTTGATCCCAAGTTCCGCCCCCAATGATCGGGGTGTTGTTGTAATCAAAACGCCTGTAATCATAACCACCGCTGAGCTTGATCTTGCCCGGACCATAATAGCCCTGCACACCGCCTGTTGCCATGCCAAAGCGAGTCGGCTCGGCCAGCACACCCAAAGAGTTGGGCGATGTCCGCGATTCAGCCAGACGCTGATAGCCGCCGCGCGTATTGACCCAAACCTGATTGGCAATATCATAACGGCCACTGACATCAATCACGCCGTTATTGTAGTTTTCATCGGGATGGAAGGCGAAATAGTTGGAATCTCCGAACGCCGTAATCGACACGGCATGACGATTCCAGTTGGAGAAAAGATTGACGATCGGACGGATGGTTCCTACCGCGTCATCGCGTGTGTTTCTGCGCGTGGCATAGATGTTGCTGTCGTAAGATTCGCCAAGCTCAAGCGTGGTGTAAAGTTCAAAGCTCCCGAACTCAAGCGGCACGGGATCAAAATCGGGGCGCGGATGCTCCAGCACGGATTGCGCGCGCTCGGGGCGGTCCTGCCGCAGATCGACAGGATTGCCCAAAGCGATGGTACCGTCCGGCTTGGGACGACCGCCAAAAAGCCCCTCAGGCCCGTAAGCCTGAGCCGCAGGCGACATGATGACAGTCATCAGTCCCGCAAGAAGGACGCTGTAACTTAAACTTTTTCTGGACATACGCATCTCTCTTCCTTTTTGAAACTTTTTCTAACTTGAGGCGTCAACCAAACCCTCAGTTGGGACTGGCGGGTTGGGCCGGCGGGATACCGGGACGAATGGTGGAAGGCGGCAGGCCCGGGCCACTCATGCCGGGAAGCTGCATCAGCAACGTCTCGTCATCAAGAGGTTGGCCTGGCTCCCGCTGCGCTTGAAGCAACGCTTGATCGCAATCATTCGGACGGCCCGCGCTGATAACAACAGGCGCCTTTGAAAGCTGGAGCGTGGCCCCCATCGCGGCGGCAAACAACGGTGTTTCCTTTTGTTCAGGCGAAAGTCCGGAGACAATCCGGCGCATATCAGCACAAACAACAGGAACGGAAGCCGGCTGAATATGCGCGGCGTTCTGTCCGACAAGATTCATCATCTGTGTCGAGAAATCAGGATCCTGCGCCATCACAGCCTGCGTTTTCTGAGTCATGGCGCGCACGATGGGATCAACATTATCCGTGCTGCGCGACATGGTGTTTTGAATGGAGGCGAGATCTTTTTGATCGAGCGCTGTGGCGATTTGCGAATCCGTCATCTGCGCAAATGCCGTGCCGGCCAGCACCGAGAAGCTCAAAGTGCAGACAGCGGTCAGAAGGGTTCTTTTGAAAATCATAGCGTGTTATCTCCTTGCCAAAAGAAAGGGTCAATGTGCGGCTATTATTAGACAAAAAGGCGGCTTTTCGCCAGCTTTTTTTCTTCCTTTACTTACGCATTTTAGAAAATAGTTCTTGATTAATGCTTAATAAGCAAAAAAAAGGCCCCACATTGCTGTGGGCCCCCCCCTACCTTGTTGAATCGGCTTATTTTCAGTAAGCCGCCGCCACGGCAATGGTACGCGCGGGGGTCGCGGGGCAGGTCGAAACCCGCTCAATCCAAGACGCCCTCACGAAAGGCCTGTGGCCACGTTCTTCTAACCATTTGTTTTGTAACTGATAAGCCTCTACCTCTTTGGCCTGCGCACAGGCGTAGGCGCTTTGATTTCTAAAGGATTGCGCAAAATGAACCAGCTCATGCACCAAAAGGCTTAACTGGGTTGAATCTCTGCTGTCAAAGCGCTGATGGTCAAGAACCACGGTTCCGTTCGTATAAAGAGCCCGCGCACGCCCGGGCAGGCGATCCATCTTTCCAACAATATCAACAAGTTGACTGCGCGAGGCCAGAACCTTGGGCAAATAGGGCACGCGCACCCCTGTTTGAGCTTCCACCCAACGCATCAGCGGGGCGATAACCTCTTGAGAAACAAGAGCGCCATCCTTATAGCTCGCCTGCGCCTCGGCCTTGTGGGGGGCGGCGATAAAAAGGAACGCCATCAGCAGTGTTAGTAAAACGTATTTCATAGTAGCCGTCTTTAATTTGTGTGACAGCTTTATTGTATCGCTATCGTTCTAACTACCGCTTAATTATTGATAGGATTGAATATTTCTGCTTTTAGCTTAAATTGTTGGGATCCAGCTTTTCTGCCATTTTTTAACCCCCTAGAAAAGTGTGGAAAATATTTATTTTTTCAGGCGGCCTAAAAACTTTCACATTCGGGTTGAAAATAATATTCTGGGGTGAAACTGTTAGGATTTAGGGGCTATACTCCCCCATCTTCTTATAAGGTCTTGGTTGGTACTTTCATGAAAATCTGCCACATCGTTGAAGCCGCCGGTGCAGGAACCGGCCAGATTGTTTTAGATCTTGCGCGCGCGCAAAGTCAGGATGGTCATCAGGTCTATGTGATTTACGGCACAAGCCGCGCTGAAGCTTTATTCGTTCAGGAACTCAACGCTATTCCTCATCTCACGGTCTTTGCGCTGCCGATGCGCCGCCAAGTGGGGCTTCATGACGTTATGGACGGGTTTTCCTTGTGGAAGCTTGTGCGCAAGCTCGGGCCTTTTGATATTATTCATGCACACAGCTCAAAAGCCGGCGCTCTGACGCGGCTTGCGGGCGTGTTTTGGCCGCGCGCCAAAATACTTTATACACCTCATGGTTTTGTCACGCTTGATAAAGGCGCTTGCTGGATTTACCGCGTTATTGAATGGTTTTTAAGCTTCTTTTGCGATGCGATCATTACAACTTCAGATTATGAATATCAGCATGCGCGCAAGTTTCTCCATCTTCCGGCGCGCAAGCTTTACACCATCTGGAACGGCACCAATGTTCTTTACAAGGCCGAGCGGCATCAGGCGCGCGCGAAACTGGGCTATAGCGAGGATGTTTTTCTGGTCGGTTTTGTGGGGCGCATTGTCGAAGGAAAAAACCTTCCCCGCCTTTTGGAGAGTTTCGCCATCGCGCAGGTTGAAAAACCTGATCTTCATCTGGTCATTTTAGGCGACGGTCATCTTAAAGAGCAGATTATCGCGCTTATCGCGCAAAAGGGCTGGGATAAAACGGGGCATGTCCGCGTTTTCTCCGGTCTTCCGGCGCGGGATTATTATCCGGCTTTTGACGTGCTTGTGAACTCAAGCGATTTTGAAAGCTTCGGCCTTGTGATTATTGAAGCGCTGGTTGCCGGCGTGCCTGTCGTTACAACGCCCATGGGCATCGCGCAGGAAACCGTGATTACGGGACAGACCGGTTTTCTCGGCACTTTTGATCCGCGCGATCTGGCGCGCGGCATTCTCAGCCTTGCCTCTTTAGATGAAGGGCAGCGCGCGCAAATGGCTCACGCTTGCAAAGCGCAGGCTTTGCGGTTTAAATCCGAGGATGTCGGACTTAAAACCATGGCTCTTTATCAAGAGCTTCTTCAAAAACGCTAAGATGGCTCGCGTCGTCCTTTTATGTCTTTTGCTTGTTTTGACAAGCATGGAAAGCTTTGCGCAGGCCGTGTCCGGTTTTGGCATTCAGATTAAAGCGGATCGCATCACCGATCAGGAACTGGCACAAATCGCCGCCATGGGGTTTGACCGCGTGCGTTTTGATATGCCTTGGCCTTATGTCGAACATCAAAAGGGGCGCTATGATTGGCGCTTTTATGATCGTTTGATAGAAAAGCTTGAAAAACATCATCTGGGCGCCGTGATTCATCTTGGAGTCGGTCATGTGTTTTACGGTGGTTTGATTGAAGCGCCGCCCAACGCTTTTGGCATGACGCGCGTGCAGGCCGCGCCCGCAAGCGATGAAGCGCGCGCTGCTTTTACCGCTTTTGCGCGGGAGGCTGTGAAACGCTATCACAATATCCCTCTTATATGGACGATCTGGAATGAACCGGATCATGCGATTTTCTGGCCGCCTGCGCCTGACGCAAAGGCTTATACTTCTTTGGCGATGCAGGTTTGCAAAGTCATGCGCGAAGTGCGCCCTGATGCTTTTATTGCGGCGCCTGATTTGGCTTTTGCCTCTCAAGGCGATGTGGTGGCGGATCCTTTTCTCAACGCGCTTGTGCGTCATCCTGATTTTTCCTGTCTTGACGGGTTTTCGCTTCATCCCTACCGCGATGGCGCGATAAGGCCGGAAAGCGTTGTCGGATTTTATGACGCGGTGCGTGCTTTTTTTGCAAAGCATGGTTTGAAAAACTTCCCGCTTTTAAGCACGGAATGGGGCTATTCCACGCGGTATGCTTCACCGCAGCAGCAGGCGGCTTATGCGCTGCGCTCTTACCTGATTAACAAAAGTCAAGGCGTTGATGTGACGATCTGGTATGAATGGAAAAGCTTGGGCTCTGATCCTGACAATGCTGAAGATCAATTCGGTTTTCTGGACGGGCGCGGCCATGTCAAGGAAAGCCTTGCGCTTGTGGCGCAGGGGCTTGAAAAACTCAAAGGCTTGATAATTTTGGAGCGCGTGGATGTCGGTGCCGATGATGTCTGGGTTTTGCGCGCGAAAAGGGCGTCAGATCAGGCCCCTTTCTTGATTTTCTGGCTGGCGCGGGAGCAGGATGATCCCGCGCGCCATCTTGCCCTGAGAGAAAACGGGCAGGAGTCTTTTTACCGCCTTACTATCTTTCCTTGGGTTGTGGCTTTGAAAGATGACAAGGCCAAAATCTTCCTACCACCCGCCGCCGAGCGCCTTATAGAGCGTTAGGGCGTTGGTCTCCCGCAAAAGATGCACGGCAATCATGGTGCTTTGCGCGCTGAAAAGCGAGCGCTGCGCATCAAGCACATTGATATAAGCATCAATCCCCGCCTCATAGCGCGCCGTGGCATGATCCATGCTGCGCGTTGTGGAAGCGACGAGCGATTCCTGCGCCATCAGGCGAGCGGCCATATTGTCGCGCTGGATCAGCGCGTCAGTAACTTCACGAAAACCGGTCTGGATGGCTTTTTCGTAACGCGCCACGGCCATGGCGCGCTCAGCCTTGGCAACTTCAAGACGCGCAATGTTGCGGCCCGTATCGAAAAGCGGCAGCACGATTTGCGGGAAGAAACTCCAGCTCTGGCTTGGGCCTTCGAAAAGATTGCGCATATCAAGGCTCATCGTTCCGAAATTTCCCGTCAGGCTTATGATGGGGAAAAAATTGGCCCGCGCCGCCCCTATATTGGCGCCTGCGCCTTTCAACATATGTTCAGCCGCGCGAATATCGGGACGCCGCGCCAGCAACAAAGACGGCGCGCCTGAAGATACATCCTCAAACGCCTTGACATCGGCAAGCCTGCGCACACCCGGCAAATCCTTTGGCAAAGGTGCGGCGATCAAAAGCATCAGGTGATTTTCATCCTGCCCGATCATGGCGGCGGAGACGGCCAGATTGGCTTGCGCTTCATTTAAAACGCTTTCCGCCTGACTGAGCTCGAGATCAGAGGCGATGCCCGCTTTGAACTTGCGATAAATAATGTCGTGATTCTTTTTTCTGTTCTCAAGCGTAGCCTGCGTAAGATCATATTGCTGCCGATCTGCCACAAGCTGCAGATAAACGGCTGCAACTTCTGCCGTCAGGCTCAGCTTGGCGGCGCGGGCTTCTTCTTGAACGGCATAGAAGTTTTCAAGCGCCTGATCTTTCAGGCTGCGGATACGGCCAAACAGATCCAGCTCAAACGCGCTGAAACCAAGGCTGGCCGTATATTGCCTTGTTGTTTTTTCGACCCCGCCGCCTGCAATATCAGCTGGCAAATGCTGCCAGTTTAAACTGCCTGTAGCGTTTATCGTGGGCAAAAGATCTGCGCGCTGGATGCGGTATTGCGCGCGCGTTTTTTCAATATTCAGCATCGCAAGGCGCAGATCACGATTATTTTCAAGCGCAAGTCCGATAAGGCGCGCCATCGGTTCATCCTTGAAAAACTGCGCGGGCGCAGGAAGTGTTGCGATCTTGTCATTGTCCGCGCTTTGGGCCGCATAGTTATTTGGGATGGGCGCATCAGGCCTTTTATAAGTCGGCGCCATCGTGCAGCCGGACAAAAGCACAAGGCAGACGGCCAAAGCAGCTTTAGGCAGGCGCACGCGGCCAAAGATGTTCGTAATCAAAACAAAGAACAGCGGCGTGAAGAAAAGGCCCAGACTTGTGGCCACGAGCATGCCGAAAACAACCGTGGCGCCGATGGCGTTTTGTCCGCCCGAGCCTGCGCCTGTGCTTAACGCAAGCGGCAAAACGCCGAGGATAAAAGCCATCGAGGTCATGATAATCGGCCGCAGACGCATTTTTACGGCAAGCCCTGTGGCTTTGATAATGTCCATGCCCTGCAGATAAAGATCCTTGGCGAACGCCACAATCAAAATCGAGTTTTTCGCCGACAGGCCCATGATCGTCAAAAGGCCGATCTGGAAATAAATGTCATTATGCTTGCCAAGCGCCCATGCGCCGCAAACGGCGCCGATAATGCCTGTCGGCACCACAAGGATCACCGAAAAAGGTATAGACCAGCTTTCATAAAGCGCCGCCAAACATAAAAAGACCACCATGGCCGAAAGCGCATAAAGCAGGAAAGCCTGCTTTCCGGCCAGTTTTTCCTGATAAGACATGCCTGTCCACGCAAAATCAAACCCGGGGGGGAGTTTGGCCGTCAGTTCTTCCATGATCTTCATCGCCTCGCCCGAGCTTCGGCCTTCTGCCGCTTGGCCCATAATTTCCATGGAAGGAACGCCGTTATACCGCTCTAGCCTTGGCGAGCCTTGCACCGCCTTAACCGTAAGAAAGGCTGAAAACGGAACCATCTCGCCTTGATTGTTGCGGACATGATAGCGCTCGAAATCGCGCGGCTGCATGCGGAAAGGCGCATCGGCCTGAATATAAACTTTCCTCGTGCGGCGGCCATGCGTAAAGTCATTCACATAAGTGCTGCCCCAATAAGAAGCGATGGCGTTGTTGATATCGCCCTTGGTCAGGCCCAAAGCGCCCGCTTTGGCCAGATCCATATCAAGTTCATACTGCGCCACATCATCAAGGCCGTTGGGGCGCACATTCGTCAGCCTTTGATCCGCGCGGGCCATGCTCAAAAGCTGGCTTCGCGCCGCCATCATGGCTTCATGCCCGTTATTGCCTCGGTCAATTAGCTCATAATCAAAACCCGACGCCGCGCCAAGCTCAAGAATCGCCGGTGGCGCAAAGGCGAAAATCTGCGCCTGCGGAATCTTTTGCAAAGCGTCAAAGGCCCGCGCCACCAGCGCAGGGACTTTCAGGTTTTTATCTTTGCGCTCATGCCAGGGTTTCAGACGCACAAAGGCCATGCCCGTATTCTGCCCGCCGCCGCCGTGACTCATGCCCGCCACGGTCATGACGGAGGCAACTGCTTTTTCCTCGGTTTCAAGGAAATATTTTGTCACCAGACTTAGAACATCTTGCGTGCGCTCGAACGTGGCGCCTGAGGGAAGCTGGACGGAGATAAGCAGCATGCCCTGATCTTCTTCGGGTAAAAAGCTTGTGGGGATGCGCATGAACACCACGGCCATCAGCGCAAGGCCAAGCGCAAAAATCAAAAGATAACGCACGGGCTTGCCAACCATCACCCGCACCGCGCGCTGGTAGCGCAGCGTGATATAGTGAAACCATGTGTTGAAGAATCCGAAAAAGCCTTTGCGCTCCCTTTCAATATGCGGCTTTAACATGGTTGCGCACAAGGCCGGCGTCAGCACAAGCGCCACCAAAAGGGAAAGCAGCATCGCTGAAACAATGGTTACGGAAAACTGCCGGAAAATAACGCCTGTTGCGCCGCCTATAAAAGCCATCGGTACAAAAACGGCTGAAATCACAAGCGCCACGCCCACAAGCGCGGATGTAATCTGCCCCATGGATTTTTCAGTCGCTTCTTTGGGGGGGAGATGTTCATCCCGCATAATGCGCTCGACATTTTCCACAACGACAATCGCGTCATCCACCAAAAGGCCGATCGCTAAAACCAGACCGAACATGGTCAGCGTGTTGATGGAAAAGCCAAAGGCGGCAAGAACGCCGAAGGTGCCGAGCAAAACAACCGGCACGGCAATAGTAGGGATTAATGTCGCGCGGAAGTTTTGCAAAAAGAGCCACATGACAAGAAAGACCAGAATAATCGCCTCGCCCAGCGTATAAAAAACGGACTCGATGGAAAGTTTGACAAAGGGCGTTGTGTCATAGGCATAAACAACCTTGAGGCCCGTCGGGAAGAAGGTCGAAAGTTTTTGCATTTCCTTTTTAACGATATCCGCCGTATTCAGCGCATTGGCGCCTGAGGCCAGCTTGATCGCAAGGCCCGCAGATGGCTGGCCGTTATAGCGGGAAAAGGCGTTGAATCCTTCTCCGTCAAGTTCAATCCGCGCCACATCTTTCAAACGCAAAACCGAGCCGTCCGGATTGTTGCGTAAAAAAATCTGCTCGAACTGCGCGGGCGTTTCAAGGCGCGATGAAGCATTGACGGTGATGTTGATTTCTTGGCCCTTCACGGCTGGTGCCGCGCCGACCTGCCCGCCGGCAATCTGCGCGTTTTGCGCCTGAATGGCTGCAATCACATCCGAAGGATTAAGCTTGTATTGCTCAAACTTATAAGGATCAAGCCAGATGCGCATGGCATATTGCGCGCCGAAAATAGAAACCTCGCCCACGCCGTCAAGAAGGCCGATCGTATCCAGAATATTGGCGGCGATATAGTCCGCAATATCCGTGTTGGTCATGCTCCCATCTTCCGTCAGGAAGGACATAATCATCAGGTAATTGCGCGTTGATTTGGCTACCATGACGCCTTGCCTTTGCACCTCCTGCGGTAAAAGAGGCATGGCAAGCTGCAATTTGTTCTGCACCTGAACCTGCGCGATGTTGATGTCGGTGCCCGCCTCAAACGCAAAGCTGATGCTTGCCGAGCCTGCGGAATCGCTGCTTGAATACATGTAAAGAAGGTGATCCAGACCCTTCATCCGCTGTTCAATCACTTGCGTGACGGTCTGCTCCAGCGTTTTGGCGGATGCGCCCGGGTAGCGGGCTGTGATCGTCACTTCAGGCGGCGCGATGCTGGGATATTGCGCCACAGGCAGTCTGGCCAACGCGCCGGCGCCGAACATCATAATCAGGATGGCGACAACCCATGCAAAAATAGGGCGATTGATAAAAAATCCTGCCATTATAAACCTTCTTTTTATTCGTTATGGGAAGGGATGATTTCCACGGCGTTGACAAGGTGACCGGCCCGCACTTTCTGCAGCCCGTCTATGATGATCCTATCACCTTCCGCCAGCCCTTCTTCAACAAGCCATTTGTTGTCATAATCACGGCCAAGCGTTATGAACTGCGCTTTAACGTAAAAGGCTTCTTTGGGGAGCTCACTGCTTTGCTTTTGCGGCGTGCCATCCTCGTTTTTGGGCGGTTCCTTGGTTAAAAGATAAACCATGGCGCGTCCTTTTGAATCGCGCATCACCGCTTTTTGAGGAATCAAAATGGCGTTTTCCCTGACGTAGCCGCTCATCAAGGCGCGCACATACATGCCGGGCAGCAGGATGTTTTCCGGATTCGGAAACTTGGCGCGCATCATCACAACACCGGTCGTCTTCTCCACCGTCACGTCCGAGAAAAGGAGATCGCCGTAAATGATTTTATCCGTATCCGCCGCATCTTGTGTTTTGCCGAGCAACGCATAAAGCGTGCCGTCTTCAAGTTTCAGCGTAACGCTTACGGCGTCATGGCCGCTTGCGCGAAGCTGCCCCTGCGCCATCGCGCGGCGCAGTTTTAAAATCTCCGTGCTCGGCAAAGTGACATCCACATAAACAGGGTCAAGCTGCTGGATGGTGGCCAAAGGCGCCGACTGGTTTTGCGTCACCAGAGCGCCGGGCGTGACAAAAGACCGTCCGATCTTGCCGCTGACGGGCGCGGTGATTTTGGTGTAGCCATAATTGATGCGCGCGGTTTGCAGCGCCTGCTGCGCCGCCTGAACCTCGGCCGCCGCCTGCCTGAAAGAAGCTTGCGCGTCATCATATTCCTGACGGCTGATGGCGTCGGTTTTAATCAGGTTGTCGTAACGCGCCGCCAGCGCTTTGGCGGCCATCTCATTCGCCTCAGCCTTGGCGAGGATGGCTTGCGCATTGTTCAGGGCCGCAGCGTAAAGCGCGGGATCAATCTGATAGAGAACTTCGCCCTGCTTGACATCCACGCCTTCTTCAAAAAGACGTTTTTGAATGATGCCGCTGACTTGCGGGCGCAGCTCGGCCACCGTAAAGGCTGAAACGCGGCCCGGAAGCTCCTGAACCAGCTCTACCGGCTCTTCCGTCACAAGCTGATAGCGCGCAGCAGGCAAGGCCTGCGTAGCAGGCGGCTTTTCACCGCAGGCGGAAAGCAAAAGCGAAAAGATCAAAAAAGAAGCTGAACAGATTTTTTTCATCGACACCATAAGTTTACCCCTTTTATTTTCCGCCTTTAGAAAAGGATTAAGTGTCCACATAAAAACAATTTTCCAGAAAAAGCAATATGAAGACATACTCTCATGCGATGGGATTTGCTTTTTTAACCGCCTCAATCACTTTTTCATAGGCCGCGCCCATATGGGGAAGATCATAGTTCTGATCCAGATAGGCCTGAATCAAGGCAAGGCGCGAGGGCTCAGGCGGGTTTTTCAGGACAGATTCCAGCGCACGGGCCAAGGCCTCGTCATCATTGGGAGGAACCAGCGTGCCGTAAAGCCCCTCACGCAGCATCTCCTTTGTGCCGCCCGGGGCGTCGGTGGCCACCACGGGCGTTCCGACGGCCATGGACTCTATAAGCACGCTGCAAAAGCCTTCCGAGAGCGAGGAATGCGCCAAAAGCGTGCTTTTTGAAAAATAAGCCAGAGGATTTTCCGAAAATCCGGTCAGCATCACGTCTTTTTCAATCCCTTCGCTGCGGATCAGTTTTTCAAGCCGCACCTGATCCGGGCCATCACCCACAATAACGAGCCGCGCCTGCCTTCTTGCGCGCAGCAAGGCAAAAGCGCGAATCAAGGCGTCAAACCCTTTGTCCGGCACCAACCGCCCGCAGCCTATGATGATGGGCCATGCGGCGTGTTCCTGCGCCCAGACCTCAAAGGCCGGATTTCCTGTCGGTTCCTGTGCGCGGGCGCGCATCGCTTTAAGGTCAAAGCCGTTGTAAATGGGGACAAGCGGAACCTTGGTGCCGACCCATGGCCGCAAAACCCGCGCCGTTTCCTGCGATACGGTCACGACAACCGGCGCCAGACGGTAGAAAAACCCTATCAGGCGCCGTAAAATCTTGCGGCGAAAGGCAAACTCTGAACTTGCATGGGCGTCAATATCAAAATGGACGGTGGGGATAATGTTTTTATACCCGCAAAAACAGCCCGCCATCAAAGCCAGCAGGGAAGGCTTTTCCATCACGCCCAAAAGAACAGCCGGTTTTTCCTGTTTGAGGTAGCGCACAAGAAATTTCAGCACCGCCCAAACGCCGGCTTCCTTCATATCCCAAAGCCTTATGCCCTTATCAAGCCGCGCAAGCATGTCCTCATGACCTCGGCGGAAAAGGAAATCTACTGCATGCCCCCGTGCGAACAACTCATTCATCAGTCTGGCGGCATAGACTTCAGACCCAAAGGGCTTTTGGAAGATAAAAGCGAAAATCGCGATTTGTTGCTTTTTCACAGTTCCCTCTTTAGGTATAGTGGTTTACTTAATCTAAAGCCTCTCATGATTTAATTCAATTGCGGCTTTAAGTAAATGTTTAAGAAGAAAGCTCATGACAACCTTTGTCCCTACCCCCATGATTATACGCGCTTACGCGCTTGGCTGGGCTGTTTTCTACATGGCTGTTTATTTTGCTTTTCGGGACTTTTTTCCCGCCAAAGTCATGATTGACGCGCTTTATATTCAGGGTATTACCGAAACCGCCTCGATTGATGAGGCCACGCTCGGTTTTGCCCTGATAGGAACCCTTTTAACGGTTATTCCTTTTGCTTTTCAACTTGTTGGCCTTTCCAACGCCGCTGTTTTGTTCGCGCTGGCGCGCATGACCCGGACTTATCAGGGCATGGCTATCCTGACCCTGCTTTTGCTGCCCATGGTCTATATGGTGATGCCGGCGCCCTTAAAAGACACGCTTGTGGTGGCGGCCAGCACGCTTTTGATGCTTTATGCCATGCGCGGGCCGCCCCCTAAACGCTTTCTTGGTGTGGTTATTGTCGGCTATCTGATGTTCGGACTTGGCTTGCGGGACTATTATCTTTTGGTTCTTTTGGTTTTTATAGGGCTTTTGCTCTTTTCGCGCACGCCCGGGCAGCTTAAACTCCTTTATGTCCTGCCGATTATTCTGGTGCTGCTCTTTTTGCCTGCTTCGGTTTTTGAGGCGGTGGGCGGGGCGCGTGACATGGTGAATGAAATCTATGTTTACGGCCTGCCTGAGGAAGATGTGCGCACCTTTTTCGTCAACCCCTTCCCTTCCGATAATGGTCTCCATTTTGTCGGTAATTATATTTATGCCTTTGTCATCCTGAACATTCCTTTCACGCGCGATGTGACGTTTAAAGAGATCGTGCTTTTCGTCAATATCGCGCTTTGCTCCGGTCTTATGATTTACGCGCTGCGGCGTTTCGGCCATGATGATGTAAGGCGTTATCTGGCGTTTTTGTTTTTATCGCAACTTCTCGTCTTCTGGATTTTCGAGCCGGACAGCGGGAGTTATCTGCGGCATGTTTTGACTTTTGTGCCTTTTCTGATGCCGACATTTCTGGCACTTGATGAACAACTGGCCGCGCGCATGACCAAGATCTTTAAAGGGCCTGAGCGACAACCTCCAAGAGAAGGGTAAAAAAACCGGATGATTTCCTTTTTCCTCAGACGCGCCGTCAATGTGATTTACAAAATCTACACGATGATGGCCCGCTCCCTTCAACTTCATGAGCGCGCGGGAAGCTGCCTTGTGATTGCTCCGCATCCGGATGATGAAACTTTGGCCTGCGGCGCAACCATCGCGCGGATGCGCGATCTGGGCTGGCGGGTCAGCCTTATTGTTTTAACGGACGGGACGCCGTCCGAGGCTACCGCAGAAAGTTCCGAGCAAAGCCCGTCCACAAAACGGCGGCATGAGCTTGCGCAGGCCTGCGTTCTTTTGGGGCTGGATCTTAAAGACTGCGTTTTTCTTGACTATCCCGACTCGAATGTCGAATCCTGTTTTGACAATCTTCTTAAAACGCTGGCGACGCAGATAAAGGCGCGCAAGCCTACCCTTTTGATTGCGCCCTATCCTTATGACCGCCATCCCGACCATCGCACGGCGGCCAAGGCGGTGATGACGCTGGTGCAAGAAGGCCTTATTCAGGCGCGCATTCTTTATTATCCTGTATGGCTTTCTTTTCAGGGCGTGCTTTATCATGTTTTTAACCCTCTGCGTTTGCTGCGGGTCTGGCGCACGGCCTGCGGGCCTTACAAGATACAAAAAGACAACGCCTTTCTGGCCTATTATTCGCAAAATGCCGGCGCGCAAAGTGCGCAGGATCTTTTGAAAGGCCCTTGGCGGCGCTATTTCGGCCCTTATGAGCTGTTTTTTGAAATGGACGCGCAGGCTTCTTTTATTCAACATAAAGGTTTTCTGTTTTCGCGCCAGATGGCCGCCGCCGCGCCTGTGATGGCTACCAAACGCGATGAGGTTTCTTTGTGAAAAGAACGCTGACCATTCTTTTGCGGCTTTTATCCCTTGCAACAAAATTGGGGCTTACCCTTTATATGGGGCGCTATTTCACGCTTGAAGACATGGGTCTTTACGGCCTTGTTTTCGGCGCGGTTACCATTTTAGGCGGCGCTTTCGGGCTTGAGATTGACTATGTTGTCGGGCGCGAGCTTGTGACGGCCTCACCCCTGCGCCGCGCCGTCAAGATCCGCGATCAAAGCCTGTTTTTGTTTTTAAACTGGCTTGGTTTCGGTTTGGTGACGTTGATTGTGTGTTTGTTTTATAATTTTGAGCTGCCGCTTGCCATTCTTCTTTTCATCTTCGCCATTGCGGCTTTAGAGTCAGCGGCCAGCATGTTTCATGCGGATATGACGGCGATGGGCAATCCTTATCTTGCTAATTTGCATTTTTTCATCCGCGCCGGATCATGGGTTTTTCCTGTTGTGGCGCTGGGTTTCTTGGATCCTGTTTTCCGCAATACGCATCTTGTGCTTGTGCTCTGGACGGGGGGCCTTTTGGCCGCGCTTTGCTGCGGCGCTTTTTGGTGGCGCAAGCTTCCTTGGCGCAGGCTTAAACGTATAAAAATCCAGTGGCGCTGGCTTTTCCGTGGTCTGCGCCAAAGCTTTGGAATCTGGTGCGGCACGATGGGGCTTGCTTTGGGCGTTTATGCCGACCGCTTTGTCATCGCCAAGTTTTTAAGCGTGGATGAGGTGGCGATTGTGACCTTTTACGCCTCGTTCGCTCTGGCGATGCTGACTTTGGTTCAAAACGGCATGCTGTCTTTTTCTTATCCCGAGATGATCCGCCTGTTTGCGCATCATGCGCATAAAGATTTCTGGCAGCGCGTTAAAATTACTTTTGTTCAGGTTTTCCTTTTTGCCGCTGCGATTGCTTTGTGTCTTGCTGTCTGCGTGCCGGTTTTGGGCTGGTTTATGGGCAAGGATGCCTTTAACAGCCAGCTGCCTACGCTTTTCCTGATGCTTTTTGCCATGTGGCTGCGTTCGGTGGCGGAGACGTTTTATTTCGTGCTTTACGCGCAAAATCAGGATCGGCCGCTGTGGCTTGGCAATCTTTTGTTTCTTATTCCCGCTTTGGGATGCAATCTTATTTTTGTGCCGCTTTTCGGGTTTATCGGGATCGGCTTTTCCGCCCTTGCCGGTTCGGTCTTTTTGCTGATCTGGCGTCTTGTGTTCACATGGCGCACATTCAAAAAGCCGCCGCGCGTGACGCAGGATACGAAAAAGGAAGTAAAGCTTAGTAAGCGCCTGTCTTTTTCAGAATAACCGGAAAGGTTTTCAAGACAATCACAATATCGTGCCATAAAGACCAGTTGCGCACATACCAGCTGTCCATCTGCACGCGCCGCGTAAAGGACACATCGCTGCGGCCGCTGATCTGCCACAGCCCCGTAAGGCCCGGGCGGACGCGGGTGTAGTAAACGGCATCTTCCTTGTAAGCCAGAACCTCATCCGTAACAACGGGACGCGGGCCGACAAGGCTCATATCACCGCGCAGGACGTTGATAAGCTGCGGCAGCTCGTCAATGCTCCAGTTACGGATAAACTGCCCGATTTTGGTCACGCGCGGATCATCTTTAAGCTTGCGCATGGTATCCCACTCTTCTCTGGCGGCAGAGTTTTTCGCAAGATAGGCTTGCAAAACCTCATCCCCATTTAAGACCATGGAGCGGAACTTGAGGCACTGGAAGGGCCTTCCGCCGCGTCCGATGCGGCCATGGCCGTACAAAGCCGACCCGCCATCCAAACGCACAAAAAACGCCACTGTCAAAAAGACCGGCGCAAGCATAAGCAGGGCCAAAGATGATCCCGCAATATCCATGCTGCGCTTTAAAAAGCGCGGGAAAGGCTGCGCCAGATTATTGACCGGCGCCATAAAAATAATGTCATGGCTGAAGACATAATGAACCGCCGTGCCGAGCACCGGAAGATTATGCAAAGGCGGCGCCACGGAAAACGGGACAGACGAACGCGCAAGATCGCTTATTTCCGTTTCCATCTGCGCAAGCTCCACGGCATCAAGTGCCACAACCACATAATCGGCGTTAAACCGGTCGCAAAGCTTCTGCCATGAATGATCGAAAGCCTCTAAAATGGATTTTAAATCTTCGATCTGTGCCACAACATCATAGCCCAGCTCCGGCTCGGCGCGTAAAGCGTCAAAAGCTTCATCGGCCAGCGCGCCGCTTCCGACAAGAACCGTGCGCACAGACCATTGTCCCGCCCGCAGCAGCAACGCCCGCGCGATACTGCGCAGCGCAATCGTGCCAAAGGCCGCAAACACCCAAGCCAGCAACATCCAAAGACGCGAGGAGTCCGCTTTTGAAGCAAACTCCAGAAAGCCGCCGGCCAGAACGGCAAAGAAAAAGGTTGTTAAAATCTTTCGCGCTTCAAGCCAAAAGGGCATGCGCTGGCGATAATGGCCTCTGTGCATAAACCAGAAAATCACGCCCGCGCCCACCAGAGCAAAATTAACCAAGGGCGATGTCATATTTAAAAGATCTGAGGTCAGGCGAAAATCGCGCCCTAACAACAGGTTGTTGATGCCCACCGCCGCAAGAAAGGCCAGGCCCCAAGCGCCCAAAAGCGCCACCACGTCAAAAAAAGCAAACCAGCGCAGGGCTGCCGCTGGATCCCGACGCGGGCGAGTCCGCGCCTGTGTGAAAAAGCGGTTGTCTTGGACAGACAAGGCTGAAGCAGGCAAAGCTTGCGAGGTTTTAATTACATTGGCCATGTAAAAACTTCCTTTTTGAATGACTTTCTGGTTTCTTACCCGTTTAAAAGCCCTTTTGAGAAGATGAGCTGGTTGGCGTGATCCTTATTATACCAAAAAATCGTTCCCGATCCATTAAAATTGAAACTTTTAATAGTTTCAATGGTATTGAGCTCAAAAAAAGCTGTTGGCGCCCGCCTTTTTCATGTTAAGCTATTGTTAACCATATTTTCTTTCTCGTTTGTGAGGGGCTTTCATGCCTTGGTTGGGCCAGGCTTTTGACTATATGATTGACGCCTGGCAGCGCGGAATCCTGATGGGGGATCTTTTGCGCCAGCGTGGCAATAACCAGCTGCGCACGCTGGTCAATCCCGCTCCCAATGTCCTGAACTTTGACTATACTCTTATGATTGACGGGCGCGATCTAAAGCCGGCGGTCAATTATATGCTTTTGCGTATCGAGCCGCCTGCGGGCAGTCATACGGATCCTGCCAAACGGCCTTTTGTGGTTTTTGATCCGCGCGCAGGGCACGGGCCCGGCATTGGCGGCATGAAAAAAGACAGTGAAGTCGGCATGGCTTTAGCCCAAGGCCATCCGGTTTATTTTGTGAGCTTTCTTCCTGCGCCTGTGGCCTGTCAGACGGTGGAAGATGTCTGGCGTGCCGAGGCTTATTTTGTCGAACAAATAATTTCTTGGCATCCGCAGGCGAAAAAGCCCTGTTTGATCGGTAATTGTCAGGCCGGTTGGCAGATCGCTATGATGAGCGCCTCTCAACCCCATCTTTCCGGCGTTTTGATTTTGGCCGGTACGCCTTTTTCCTATTGGGCGGGCGTGCACGGAAAATATCCCATGCGCTATATGGGCGGTATGACGATGGGATCGTGGGTTGTCGCGCTGGCCTGCGATCTTGGCGGCGGCATGTTTGATGGAGCTTATCTTGTCGATAATTTCGAAAAGAACGATCCTGCCAATACTTATTGGAGCAAACATTATAATGTCTATAGTCAGGTTGATACGGCAAGTACTCGGTTTTTGGCGTTTGAACGCTGGTGGAGCAATCCCACGCTTCTTAGCCGTCAGGAAATATTGTTTATTGTTGATGAGCTTTTTGTCGGCAATCATCTGACGAAAGGCAAAATTTACACATCAGACGGCGCGCGCATTGATTTGCGTCATATTAAAGCGCCGCTTGTCCTGTTCTGTTCGCGCGGGGATGAGATTACGCCGCCTCAGCAGGCTTTGGGATGGATTTTGGATCTCTACAAGGACGAAAAAGATTTGATCGCACAAGGAAAGACCATTATTTACGCCATGCACCCTTCCATCGGGCATTTAGGGCTTTTTGTCGCCAGTGCCGCGATTAATAAAGAGCATCGGAAGTTTATCAGCAGCCTTGATATGATTGACGGGCTTGGGGCCGGTCTTTATGAGGCTGTTTTTGAGGATCACGCCTCAGACGATATTATTTTGCGTTTTGAGCCACGGCGTTTTGATGATTTGCGCACTTTGGGCGGCAACAGCGCTGATGATGACCGCTGTTTTGAGGCCGCCGCGCTTCTTTCGGAAAATATGAAGGGGCTTTATGACGGGTTTGTTTCACCTTTTGTGCGGCCTTTTATCAACAAACCGATGGCGGATATTATGCGCGCGCTGCATCCAAGGCGTCTTCAGGTTCTTTCTTTGTCCGACAATAACCCTATGGTTGCGCCTTTTGGCATCTGGGCGGCCTTTGTGCGGCAAACGCGCCGTCCGGTGCCTGTGGATAATATTTTTCTTGCCATGCAGCAGTTAATGTCTGAACATATTGTTTATTTTTGGGATGATGTGAATGAAAAAAAGAATGCTCTTGTCGAAAATCTTTTCTTCGCTTTTTACGGCAATCCCCTGCTCCAAGCCGTTTTGGGCCTGCAGGCGCGGGAAGCTGACATGAAGCGAGAGGATTTTATTCCATGAACCAACCGGCGCGCCTTTTGGCGCCTTTGGATGACGCTTCTGCTGTTTTGCGTCATGTGTTCGGGTTTGAAAGCTTTCGCGGCATGCAGGCTGAAATTATCGAGCATGTCATTGAAGGGTTTGACGGGCTTGTCCTGATGCCAACAGGAGGCGGAAAATCCCTTTGCTACCAGATTCCGGCGCTTTGCCGCGAAGGAATGGGCGTGGTGATTTCGCCTTTGATTGCCTTGATGCGCGATCAGGTTGAGGCGCTGCGCCAGCTTGGCGTGCGCGCGGCGATGTTAAACTCTTCGCTTGAAAGCAGCGAGGCGGCTGATGTCTTGCGCACTGTCAGGCAAAATAAACTTGATCTTCTTTACATGGCGCCGGAGCGTCTTTTGACGAACGGCACGCTTGAGCTTCTTCAACGCTGCCATCTTTCCCTATTTGCCATTGATGAAGCGCATTGCGTTTCCCAATGGGGGCATGATTTCAGGCCGGAATATTTGCAGCTTGCGCTTTTAAAAGAATATTTCCCTGACGTTCCACGGCTTGCGCTTACGGCCACGGCTGATGCGCCGACACAAAATGAAATTGTTGACAAGCTTCATTTGCAAAACGGGCGCGTTTTCGTGACCAGTTTTGACCGTCCCAATATTTTTTACGGCTGCGCGGCCAAAAATAATTCGCGCGCTCAACTTCTTCGTTTCCTTAGCAATCACGCAGGCGCTTCAGGCATTGTCTATTGTCTGTCGCGTGCCAAGGTCGAGGAAACAACCGCCTGGCTTTGCGCCAAAGGCTTTAAAGCCTTTCCTTATCATGCCGGCCTGTCTCATGCCGCGCGGGCTGCGCATCAGGACGTGTTTTTAAAAGAGGACGGCGTTTTGATGGTGGCCACGATTGCTTTTGGGATGGGCATCGACAAGCCTGATGTGCGTTTTGTGGTGCATATGGATCTGCCGAAAAGTCTTGAGGCTTATTATCAGGAAACGGGTCGTGCGGGACGTGATGGCTTGCCGGCGGAAACCTTGCTGCTTTATGGCTCTTCGGATGTGGCCAAGCTGCGCAATATGATTGAAAGCTCGGAGGCTGATGACAAGCGCAAGCTGCTTGAGCATCGCAAACTTGATGCTTTGGTCGGGTTTGTTTCAAGTGCGCGATGCCGCAGGCAGGTTCTTTTGTCTTATTTCGGGCAGCCTTTGGACAAAGCATGCGGCCATTGCGATTCCTGCTGCCATCCCATCGAAAGCTTTGACGGCACGTTGGCGGCGCAACAGGCTTTGTCCTGCGCTTATCGTACGGGGCAGCGTTTCGGGGCGGCCTATTTAACCGACGTTCTGATCGGCGCTTCTTCGCCGCGCTTGCAGTCTTTCGGGCATCATCTTCTGCCTGTTTTCGGGATCGGCAAAGATTTCTCCAAAAAAGAGTGGCGCGATATTTTCCGCCAGCTTGTTGTGCATGGCCTGCTTTTGGTTGATATGGAAGGTCATGGCGGCCTGCGTCTTGGCGATGAGGCCCTTGTCCGCCCCGTGCTGCGCGGCGAAAAGCCCGTCATGCTGCGCAAAGATGTCCATAAAGCCCTGCGTGAAGAAAAAGCGAAAAAAACGCGCGCGGCCAAAACAGATGCGTTTGAAAATCAAGAGGAAGAAGAGCTTTTTCAAAAGCTGCGGGCCTTGCGGCTTGACCTTGCCAAAAAGCAAAATGTTCCGCCTTATGTTATCTTTCACGACTCCACCTTGATGGCGATGGCCAAGGCAAGGCCGCAGAACCTGCAGAGTCTGGCCCTTATTTCCGGCATCGGCGAGGCCAAGCTTGCGCGGTACGGGGCGTTGTTTTTGAATGCCTTATGTGAAAGCTAAACTCTCTTTAACTATTTGTAGTATAATGTTTTGCGTATAGGAGCGTGGGCGGATGACCCTTTTTGCACTTTCGCTGTTTATGGTGTTTTTGTTTGCGTCTTCGGCGCAAGCACAATCCATGTTCGTGGCGGAAAATCCGGAAGGCAAGGATTGGGCGTTGCGATGGATTGATTTTCTGTTCTCGGGCAAGGGTCTGGGCGACAGCGCCATTTCCACGAGCAACAGCATTCAGGCCGCGCTTGGCACGGCTTTAAGCTATTACAGCATGGCCATTTTAGTTCTGGCGGGTTTTTTGCTCTTGTACCATCTTATTTTCATGGTGGCGGAGACCGCGCATACCGGCAGAGTTATGGGCCGCGCCAACCAGATCTGGGCTCCTATCAGATTGGTATTCGCCATCAGCATGCTTGTGCCTATTACTGCGGGCGGCAGCGGCGGCACGGACACATCGCGCATCACCGGCTACAACACCGCCCAATATATCGCCATCCAAATCGGCAAATGGGGCAGCGGTCTTGCCGGAAATGTGTGGAAGCATTTTATAGATGTCGTTGGTCAAAACCAGCAGACGGGTGTGTGCAACAACTATGATTTGCTGGGGGCCTCGGCCGTCACAAGCGCGCCGTCTTGTATCAAGATTGTGACGCCGGCGCTGGATATGGTCAGTACGCTTATGGCCATGGAAGGGTGCGCCTATCTTGTTAATTATTATATGGGAACCGCGCCCAACAACAAGAATATACCGAAAACCGCCCATGTCGTGCCGTTTTTGGGGCCCTCGAACACAAGCTGGGGCAGCCGCTTGATGCGCCCATCCCAATATTTTCAGGCCGGAAAAAAATACGGATTAGGCCTTGAGGGCGCCAAAAAAAATTACAAACAGGACTACATCATCCAGAATCTTTGCGGCAGTTATGAAATACCCGTCAAAAAAACCTATACCTATTCCGCTGTTTATGACGCTTATCTCGAAAGCTTTGAACAGCTTATCAATGATGCTTCCTCAGCGCTGACAGAGAGAACCACCGTTACGACCAGTTACGGCAATACGATCATGTCAAATCTTATAGATTCAGTCATTCGCAACAACCCTTATGAAGATGACTCCGAATCCGAGGATGAGGTTCGTGAGCCTGAAGTGATTGATCTTGATGTCTATGTCAACAAGATTCAAACGATCGCAACAGATTTTCAAATGAAGATTCAAAATCAGATTCCACGTCTTATCAAAGGCGCTGATGAAGCTTTTCAGGAAAATCTTGTTTCCCAGATGAGCCTGACAGGCCCTTATGTCACAACGGGGTGGCTCACGGCACCCGTCTGGTTTTTGCAAATCACGTCCATTGTGGGCGATCGTCTGGGGGTTCTTGAAGGTTCCATTCCCAGCCTATCCATGCCTATGCTGGCGACGGCGGGCCATTCCGGTGCGAAGGGCGATCCGCTTGACGCGGCCCGTAAAGCTTATAAAGAGTTTTTATCCCATCTTGATGACGGCATGGCACAGGCCATGGCCGCAGAAGACGGGCTTTCCACAGGCTATGTTGATGTGGAAAAAGCGTCAGGACACATGGCCCTTGAAAGTGTATCACGAAGCATGCTTCGCGTGCTGGACTCTATACTGGTCGGCAAGGGGCTGACGAATGCCGATGGTACGCTGGCCATGCGCTTTGGCATAAGCCAGAATCCTGTTTTGGAAATCGCATCCCTCGGATATAAATATCTTCAGGCTGGTTCAACGGCTTTGGTCATGGGCGGCGGGTTGATTTCCGGCGGAAAGCTTAGCGGCGCCACTGTCGGCGCTGCTGCCGATGCTATTGCCGACATCGTGGCGGGCGGTTTTTCAGGCTTTGTCGGCGGCGTTCTTATCACCAGCTCCTTTTTTCTTTTTCTGGTCGGGTTGACGCTGGCCTTTATCATCCCGCTTTATCCTTTTTACCGCTTTTTCTTCGGCGCGGTGAAATGGGTTGTGACGCTCTTTGAAGCTGTGGTCATGGCGCCGCTCTTTGCTCTTGCCCATATCAATCCCTATGGGGAGGGGCTTGCGGGGCAGTATGGAAAATACGGCTATTCTGTCGCCATGCAGCTTTTACTAAGGCCGGTTCTGATGATTTTCGGCCTTATTGTCGGTTATCTTTTGTTTACGGCCACGCTGTTTTTCCTGAATGATATTTTTTACTTTGCAACCCAAAGCGTTTTCACCCAGCAAAATGAGGTGATCGCCATTATCGCCAAGCTTGTTTATTCCATTATTTACTGCGTTCTCGCGGTGATTTTGGCCAATCAGTGTTTCCGCACGATCGGCCTGTTTCCGGATGTGGCGCTAAGCTGGCTTGGCATGGCGCACGCCATAGAAGAAAAAACCGGCGATTCCGGCAGCCCGCCACCGCCGCCCCCTGCCCCCAGCGGCCCTATGGGCGGGAGCTTTACGGGCCACATGACCAGCAGCAGCACGACCAGAATAGTTAAGGATGAAACCTTGAGGATCGAGAAGAAAAAGGATTCCCTTTCCTCCTTTGAAAGAGTCAGGTCTTTGTCTATGCCGGAGCAAGCTGGCCTGCCACACGCCACAGAAGAAAAAACCGGCGATTTCGGCGGCTCGCCACTGCCGCCAGCAGCAGCCGCAGCTGCACCCAGCGGCTTTATGGGCGGGAGCTTTATGAGCCACACGACCAGCAGCAGCTCGACCAAAACCGTTAAGGAGGAAACCTTGAGGCGTGAGAAGAAAAAAGATCCCTCCGACACCCTCGAAAAAAACAGGTTTCTGCTTATGCCGGATCAAGATTAATCTCTATCCCTTTACGTCATCCTCGCGGCTTGCGCAGCAAGCGCTCGGGGATCTGCCGGTGGCGTGATGTTCTGGTGGTGGATCCCCGGTTCAACCGCTTTGCGGTTGACTGCGGATGACAAGAAAGATGGCGACCCCTGATAGACGCAATTCGAAAAGATTATAGACAAAATGCGTTTAATTTCAACAAAATTCGACCGTTGTCACTGAAATAATTTTTGTTCTTGTATCATTTGGGAATATAGCCATTATGACCTAAACATTAATAAAATTATTGAAAGAGCTTCAATGTCCTGACAGTTTTCAAGATATTCTTTGGTGAGATTATCTCTGTAATACTGTTTTTCTTTCTCTTCATCAAAACTACCGCCGATGATGCCAGCCATAGTAGCCTTGCAGTTCTTTGTAGTCGGCTGTTGAGGTATTGTCTTGCCGCATATCTTTAAAAGCAAGCCGTCCACACTACAAGGGCTGGAGACGATCAGAATTGGGTTTTTATTTTTGCTATTTAATTGCCTTTGCAAATCCTTGTCTGCGACATGCTTTAAATCTTTCAATTCTCGCCCCCAAGCACATGCAAGGGCTTGTTTAACCTCTACAGATAATGAAACATCTTCATCAAACCATGCGTAAACTTGATTATAATTGTTTTTCTTTTTAATTGCCTGACTTAATATAGTACTCGAATTTCCGCCATATTTAGGACTTGGCGTAATGTTTATGTTGTTAGTTTTAGGGTCATACAGTTCGTACAAGAAATCAAAGAAAGCCCGTTCCCTCTTGCCTTCTAAAGATACATATACTGTGGCCTTAATTTTTCTTTTTTTGGGCATTATTAAAACCACCTCATATCCGCTACTCCGCCATAAGCTCCCGAAAGATACTTGCTGCAAAAATTGTCATCATTTCTAATGCCTTCTACTTCATCCAGACGATAGATTTCCGTTTCCATTTGCTTATTCTGTTCTGTCAGATAAATTTGGGTCTTGGTTCTATCATCCAATAACCATGGTTGATGAGTTGAAAAGATAAGTTGAGCGCGATTTGGGTTGGTTTCTTCATTGCCTAACAAATTAATTAATTTCCTGATAATATAAGGATGTATACTGCTTTCAATTTCATCATAGATGAGGATTCCGCCTTTTTCTAAAATTGGTATCATTTTATTTAATAGGTATATGACTTCCTGTGTGCCGTTGGATTCATCCAAAAATGATAATGTAAAATCTTTATCATTGGTTTTATGCACCAAATTAAGCATATTCACTTTCACTTTTTGAATTCGATCATTTGCAGTATCCTCTTTTTCGAGTTCTATGTATGAATTTCCCAATTCAAAATCATCGATTCCAAAGCCAAATTCTTTTAAATATTTTAAAATCAATTGCCGCCTATCTTCGCTGTCAAAATGTTTTGACAATTCAAGAACCATACTTAAAGCATCTTTAGACATTCTTCCTAATTGCCATAAATTTGTCTTTAAATTCATAAATCTTTTAATTCCAGTGGCAGGCAGGTGTCCCGTGCTTAACAAAAATGAAAATAGTGAAGCATTAAGACGCTGCTCAAATCTGGCTTTATCGTCGTCATTTAGCTTGGATAAATTCCACTTATCATAAGATACTTTTCCATTGCTTCTATTGATTTCATAGAGATAAGAATATCCCCGCTCTTTCTTGACACCAAGAAATTCATGGACAACTTCATCGGGATTTAATGTAATTTTATATTGATATTCCTTGCCGCCTTCTTCAAATATCAATTCAAATGAAGAGTTTTTATCTTCTGACAATTTGTGCGTTGTAACAGGTATTTTTTGATCAATTTTCAGATCTTGATAAGAAGCTTCAACAAACCATCCTAAAAACGACAAGCCCTTTAAAATATTTGTCTTTCCAGAGGCATTATTACCAATAATTACAGCAATGCTGTTTAACATATTGCCGCAAGGAGACATAAAAGAAGAATTATCCAGCATATCCTTTTTTGAGATTTCAAAGGATATGGCTTGAGTTTTATTTATGCTATAAAAATTAGAAATTTTCAGTTCTTTTATCATCTTGCTTCTCCAGATAAGCCGTTTCTTATTTTTAAATATAACCGTTTCTGCTATAAAAGTCAACATTAAACTGAAAAAATAACAAATTCCTGTTAAAAATTGCCATTAAAGTGTATTAAAATAGGTGTTAAGGCAAAAAATGGACTTTTGCAGCAATTAATCGAGGAATTATTAAAGCACCTATAGCCATAAGTAAAGCAAGGCTATTGGCGTCCCCGAGAGGATTTGAACCTCCGACCTGCGGTTTAGGAAACCGACGCTCTATCCAGCTGAGCTACGGGGACATCAGGATATAATGGCGTAAAAGCCGCGTTTGCCGATGCGGAAGTGGATTTCTTTATCAACCGGCGGCTTTATCAACGCGGCAGGGTCTGTGAGTTTTTCTCCATCCACGCTGACGGCTGAAGCGGCGATGAGGCGGCGCAACTGGCTTTTCGACTCCTGCGGGCAAAGTCTGGCGCAGAGATCAAGAAGCGCCAGTTCCTGCGCGCCTTCGTAAATCTGCGCGGCGGCAAACGGCTCATAGCTTTTTTCTTCATCTGCCTTGTTCTGAAACTGGTTATAAAAATACTGCGCCGCTTCTTCTGCGCTTTTTTCATCGTGATACTGGGTCACGATATTGGCGGCGACAAGTTTTTTTACATCCATGGGGTTGACTTTGTCTGCGGCCAGATCTTCTTTCAATCGCGCAATTTCCTGCGCGGTCAAGGTCGTGGCCAGCTCCAGATACATCGGCAAAAGCGTATCGGGAATGGACATGGCTTTGCCGTACATGTCATGCGGCGGCTCGGTCAGGCCGATATAGTTATTGTAGGATTTGCTCATCTTCTCCTTGCCGTCAAGGCCGACGAGGAGCGGCATGGAAAGAACGATCTGTCCGCTTTTGCCCTCAGCCTCCTGCAGCGCACGACCGACAAGGCAATTAAAAAGCTGGTCTGTGCCGCCCATTTCGATGTCCGCGTTGATCTCAATCGAATCATAGCCCTGCATCAAGGGATAAAGCATTTCATGCATGCCGATTGCGGTGCCTTCGTTGTAACGCTTGCTGAAATCCTCGCGCTGCAAGAGCTGCGCTACGGTGGCTTTGGCAAGAAGGCCGATCACATCGCGGAATGTCATGGCGCCGAGCCAGTCATCGTTAAAACAGACTTTCAATTTCTCGCGGCTCATATCCAAAACTTTGGAGAGCTGGTCAAGATAGGTCAGCGCGTTTTGCTTGATGGTTTCCGGCGAAAGGGGGGGGCGTGTTTTGTTGCGCCCTGTGGGATCGCCGATGCGCGCGGTAAAGTCGCCGATGATAATCACCAGCTTGTGCCCCGCATCCTGAAACTGGCGCATTTTGCGCAGAACCACCGCATGGCCGAGATGAAGATCCGGCGCGGTCGGGTCAAAGCCGAGCTTTACGATAAGAGAGCGTTTTTCTTTCTCGCTCTCTTTCAGCTTGCCCGCAAGGCCACGGGGCGGTGTTTCAATGGCAACGCCGCGCAAAAGGTCATCAAGAAGAGATGCGTTCATCGGATTTATCCTCGTAACATTTTGTTTTACAAGGCGGCTATCTCATCATGAAAGGGGCGCGTTGACAAGAAGAAAAGCAAAAACCATGCGCCTTTAAGGGGGCAGGGACGATAGATGCGGCAGGCAGATTTTCAGGTCTGATCTTGCGCGGCCTTGATGCGTTTTTCAAACAAGGCCGGCCATGTTGAGACAGGGGTTTGGCCAAAGGGGCCTTCGGGCGACACCCAATAATCAAGGATACTTGGAAACATATTCACATCTTTGCCCTGATTGGCCACAAAATAGCGATCTAAAGGAAGAAAGCGCAAGCCTTCAAGCTTGGGGGCGCGGGCGGCGGGTTTTTCATTCACCATTTCATGCAGGGCCGTGGCCAAAAGCAGCGGGTCATCTGTCCCCAGACGCTTTTTAGCCTCGGCACGGCGCGCGGTCAGCACATCAAGCATGCGTCGCGCAGTTTCCGCCAGAGCTGTATCCTCACCGGCGCGCGCGACAAAAAGAGCGCGCACAAGGCTGCTGAGCTCTATCTGGCTAAGTTCGGGAAGCCATATAATATAACCGGCGCCTGTAAGGCCTGCGCGGTCTAAAGCGGTCGTCATCTCGCAAAAAGTGCATAAGGTGACAAGATTTCTTTCCGATGCCTTGGGATCAAGATCGCGCTGAAAGACAACGCGGTGAAACTTGCGTGATATAAAACCACAACAGCGACAAGTGAACTTGTCGCGGCTCAAAGTCTTTTGGATTTGTTCGGCTGTAAGCGGGCGGTTTTTTAAAACCGCCCCCTTGGCGTCGGTGTTGTGCCGAACGCCAAGGGAAAGCGGTAGTTGGTTCATTAGTTGAACGTGGTTTGGAAAGCCTGCCAACCTTGTTCATCACCACTCATTTTCGATGTTCTGAAGATGATACCCTGGAACATCGGGATAGCGGCAAGAGCAGCACCAGCAGCTAAGTTGGCAACGCCCTGACCGACTGTGTCCTGACCTGAAGGATTTTCCGCGTGCTTTTTCAGCTTCAGTGCGCCCTTCACCATGAAAAACGCGCCCATGATGTAACACACGATTGTCAAAATCCACGGAATAACAGACAACTGGGTTGTACCAACGTCTGTGATAACACTGCTCATGTCCTGACCGATGGCAAGCCCAGGCATTGCCATTGTGAAGACCGCTGCAATCAGTGCGAATTGCATGCTTTTGTTCATTGTTTCTTTCTTCATGGTTCTCTCCTCTTTTGTTTAGTTTTTTCAGTTTAGCTTATTTTTTGCGGTCTAAAAAGACCTTACCGATGTTTTTTTCCTTTCACTTGTCCTTGTACCTCCTTTCTTTTTTCAGGGTTTACCCTTTAACAACGTTTTTTATGTCAACAAATCCAGCCCGAAGGTGTTGTTGAAAACTTCGATCATCTTGTCGATATTCAAGGCCATAGCACCAGCCACCACATGGACAACGCCTTGCGGAACCGTAGCCTGTCCGCCATCCATGGCGGTTTTTATAAGCAGCCAGCCCCGCAAAAAGGCAATAACGCCAATAATCTGAATAAAGGCCAGAACCGCGCGAACCGTATTGTTGATGGCTGTTGTGTCGGCATCGCCCACCACCTTAGACCATGCGATGGCGCTGTATTGGCTGACATTGCTGACCTCGCCGCTGGCAAAGATAGAGCCCAAGACATCCGGCAAAACCGTAGAAAGCGAAACCAGCACCGCGCCTATGACCAGATTGGTGATAATGGTTTTAGGGTTGGATGTGCGCGGGTCCGTGCCCGTGGCCGCGCCGGCCAGCAAAGCTTTTACAATAAAGGTCAAGCCGATCAGAATACCTAAAACGGAAACAAGGGTGAACATCGGTCCATACATATTGCGGACAAAGCTCTGCATCATAATGTCAAGGCCCTGCCCGCCAGATACGGAGACGGTGGCCCCGGGTACACAGGCGTTCAGACCTCCGCCGGCAAAAACGCCGAACAAGGTTCTTCGTACAACACCGACAAAAGTCGGCAGGCCGATCAGCGCGGCGCCGGCGATAAAGTGCGCGACCGCTTTGGTGACTTGTGAATTATTGGGATCATCCGCGCTCTTTCTGAGCAGCAAGACGCCACGGACAATAAGAAACCCACCGACGATCCAGGCAATGACGCTTAGGATAAAAGTATAGCCGTCGGCATTGTTATTAATATTGCAAACCAGCTGGCCCAGCGTATCGTCACCCGTATCCCCTCCGCCGAGTATCGGTGTGGGGTCGGGCGGTGTGGGCACCTGCGCCCAAAGCTCGATGGGTATGCCGGTAAGAAGAAAGCTAAAAAGAACACCCCAGACCAGCATCAGCAAAGCGCTGGTCTTATGTTTGACTTGGTTATCTGGCCCCTTATAGAGCATCGTACCAACTCCCAAAAAAAGGCTTTGTTAAACCTTATGCCTTTATTATGACACATTCCTACCCACTATTGTGCATGAAACTATTAAAGACCTCGTTAATTTTTATAAAAAAAGAGAGAAATTTTCTCTCTTTTTTTGGGCCTAATTTATTCTTTTCGCTCTTTTTTTCCTTCGCTACTGCAATATAGCCTTCTCCGTTACAACCTCCCAACGACCATCTATCTGGCGGATTTGGTTAACTTTTCCTAGGCCCGGGAGCTCCTCCCCCACACGGATGCGGCGGAAATCCTGCGAGGCCATGCCCGCCGAGACCCAGGCGGCCTCCGGCGTGGCCGCCCTCAAGACCCAGCCCTCATTTTTAACGGCTGGGAGGGGGGCTGGCTTGGCGGCCTTGGCCGGCGCGGTGGCTTTTTTGGCCGGGGCCGGTTTGGCGGCGGCTTTGGGTGTTGCTACCGGTTTTTTCACGGCGGCTAAAGTTGTGACTTCAGATGCGGGCGCAAGATTGATGCCGCGCATATTATCATTCTTGAGCGCAGCAAGTTGCGCTTCAAGTTGCGTCACCTTGTCTTGCAAAGCTTGATCGGGTTTCGCCGCGCTGTCTGAAAGCTGGCTTTGCAGGTTGTCGATCTGCGCCATCAAAGCTTCATTTTTGCTGACAACCTGATCCACTGTTTTTTGAAGCGCCTGAACTTGATCGGTCAAGGCATCAAAACGCGCCTGTTCCCTTTCATCCAACGCGCGCGGCAGCGCAGGTTGCGCCGCAGGAAGCGGCGCGATGGCGATTATTTCCTGCACTTCTTTCACAGGCGGCGCCACAGGAAGCGGCGCAATGGTGGCTATTTCCTGTACTTCTTTTATAGGCGGTGGCGGTTCCGCTACGGCTTTCCCGGGTGCCGGCAGCGGCAAAGGATCATGCCATAGCGGCGCAGGCACAGCCGCAGGTTCCCTGACGGGTACGGCGTCACTGGAAAGGATTCCGCTGATGATAGGCTTTTCCTGTTCCTGCAGCCCGTTTTGTTCTGACGCCGCAGATGACGCAGGCACAGCCACATAGCCGTTCTGAGGCCCAGCAGGCGGTTGATAGGCGTTCCGCATCTCTGAAGAGGACATGCCTTTTTCATTGCTGGCGGCCTGCTGTTTTGGCGGCGCATTTACAATGCCTGCAAGCGGTATAGGGCCGGTTGCCTCCTCACCATCCAGATATGAAAATTGGAAATAAGCAAGACCGCCCAAGACAACCACGCCCACAAGCAGAAGCAGGAAAAGCGTTTTCTTTCCGCTTTTGCCTTTGTTTTGATTTTCATGCGATTGTTGGTCTTCTTCGGACGGCATTTCTTCAAGAACATCTTCGATCTGTTCTTCCATATCGTGAAAATCATCTTCGGGCGGAAGTTCATCCTTCCATTCCTCGGCCGCGCCATCGGAATCCGGCGAAAGCGTTTCGGCGCTTTCTGTTTCCAGATTTTCAAGATCCAGATCCGTATCGTCTTTATTTGCCATAACAAACTCTCCCTAATGAGAACACGAGGCGCACCAAAGCATGAAACTCAAAAACGTCTTCCTATTGCTGATAAGGCGCGTTCATCGGCATTGCATTGACAGGACGCGAGCTGGGCATGTTGGCCATTATTTGATTGAGCTGTTCGCGTGAAAGCTGACCGTCCTGCGTTGCCATATTGTCCTGATAAGGTTGCGTCTGGTAAGAACTGCTGGTCTGTGGCGTGGGGATGGTCAGGTCATTCGGCGGAGGGGGCTGCTGTAATGTATCCGGATCCCTCGGGTCCATGACGGATTGAAGGAAAAACAGACCCATTGGCGTTCCCACAGCGACACGCACCATTTTTCTCGTCCGGCTCGCCTCACTGCGCAGGAATCCTGCCACGGATTGGCCCACCGAGCCCAGACCTGAATAGAGAGCTTCCTTATAGCCTCTTTTGGTCTGTTCTGAGAATATGACGCCATCTTGGGCCGTGGTGGTTGTTCTTGTTTCGCCAAGAATCGTGCCGAACTCCGACACAAAAGCCGCTGCTGCCGGAAGCACGACGCGCATAAAATAACGATTGTCAACTTCCGTGGCCATGCCGCCAAGTGTCGTGTCGGGATCCAAAGCAAGCGCATTGATGGAATATTCACTTCCGTTCCAAGCGACGCTTCTAAAGGTCATGACCAGATGGTTTTCCATCACCTGAAAGGTGCCGATCGCCCGTCCGCCCGAAAAAGGCCCGGAAAGAATCTGCGCCAAAATCGGCCCGGGCACATCTGAATTGGCCTCATTCAAAAGCTGAATATAGTTCACGGTGCCAGCTGCCACTATAATCTTGGCCCCGCCATATTTCAGAGAAGACCATCCGGGCGGCGGCGTGCCTGAGATTTGCTGCGTTTTGCCGGTTGCCGTATCTTCAAGACCGCTTTTGGCGCCTTTGACAAACCGCGCATGTGTCGGCTCCCACCCTTTCAGCAATGCCTGCATCTGCTTTTGCATGGCCTGCGCAAGGGTGTTATCCGGCGGCTGTTGTTGCTGCTGCTGTCGCTGCTGCGGCTGTACCTGCGCCTGCGTTGCAGGGCGTGGGGTAGCCAGCTGACGTTCAAGTTCGCGGATCTTCTGATCTTGCTCCGTCCTTTGGGTACGCAGACGTTCTGTTTCCTCACGGAACTCCCTTAACGGATCGGCTTTGATGTCTTTCGGGTTTTCCACCTGACGGCCCACAGGGGTCGGCATGGCGCTGCCGCCTTGCGTTAAGGCTTGACGCGCGCGTGCTTCGTTGGCGGCGTCATTTTGCTCAATGAAAAAGGGCGTGGCTGTGCCGCCGGGGACTTCGCGGAGTTCGGGCGCGCGCGCAAGCTGTGTAACAGGCGCTTCACGCTTGCCTGATGTTGCGGCCAAAACAACGGTCAGCGATATAATCACAACGGCCATGATGACCAGAAGCTTCAGGATCGGCTTGGTGCGCCAAGCTTCCTTTAGCCCTTGCTTGACGCTTGGCTTTTGAGGCGCTTCCGAGGGGTCCTCAAACGGCTCGAAAGACTCGGTGAATTCGTCGTCCATGTTATTTGACATCATTTTCATCCCGCATAAGGCGCGCCCTTATCATGGCGCCGTTATCAGATACCAAAAGCACCGGCGCATCGCCGATTTCATAAACGGTCATTCCATCCGCCGAAGATGCGCTGGCATTCCAAGCCGGTGACAGCAAAGTCAGCGGCGTGCGCACATAAACCCGACCCCCAAGCTGCCAAGCCATGGTGCGGGCATCAAGGCCGCCCACCCTCAAACGCTGCGCCCCGTCAGGCGGTGCATTCTCCAAAATCATCGTCATGGCCACATCCCCTGCCACAACGCCGCGCCGCTGCTTAATCAAAGGCGTTTTTGCGTTGGGGCCGAGCTGCGGCACGCTGGCGTCAAAGCGCATGTGAAAAGTCGGCCCGCCCGCAGATAGTCTGAAGATGATCGGCGTTGAAAGGCCTTTCAGCAAAATCGACAGATTGCCCGTGCCCACCCGCGTTAAAGGAATCACCCTTACAACATGCGAGCCGGCCTCGGTCGGCGTGACTTCAAAGTTTCCGCCTACACCAACGTCCGCGATCGGCCAAGGCTCCCCCGTCTGATCGATAAGGTCAATGGTGGTGACATAGCCTGCGGCAAGATTGATGGTGGGCGGCTGCCCGCCGGGGTCCAAAGAAAGATGGACAATTTTGACTTCGCCCTGCGGCTGGCCGCCAGAGGGCATCTCAGAGACGGCCTGCGTTGCTTCAAGCCTTTCCATGAAATGGCGAATCTGCTCCGGCGTCAGCGGGAAAAGGCCTTCTGTGGCGCGCTTGTAGGATCTGCGGTTATGCTCTTCTTCCTTGCGGATCCGTTCTTCCTCCTCGCGGGCGGCTTCTGCGGCTTCAAAGGCCTGTCTTTCCAAAAGCATCTGCTCGGCCGTTATTTCCGGCAGGGGGGGGAGGCTGTCGAGCTCAATCCCTCTTTCATTTTCTTTGTTCTGCGCTTGCTCGGCGGGCGGACTGGGGGGGGGCGGAACTGGCGCGCCTTCACGCAACGCTTCCAAAAGATCCTGCGGTATAGCCTGCGCCGTTGGCCCTGTCTGCGCCCAAGCTGTCACAGCCGCGCATGTCATTAGACCTGTCAAAGCCGCGCCAAGGACAACGGATGCGGCTATTTTTCGTCCCTGTTTATACAACAATTGCCATCCCCGAATCAGGTTGAACGTCCGGATATACTTATATCTTGTTTCACTCTAAGAGTGTTAAGATATCGTTTATCTCTTTTACTTTCCCATGGCCATCCTATTTCATACCCTATGGCCTAGGTCAAGAAGTTGAAAGCATTCTTTTCAGGCTTTTCCCAAGGCTTTTGGTGCCTTTCACCTTTTATCCGGCTTAGCCTAGCATTTTCCAAGCTTTTATGCCTAATCCCCCTATATTTTTCTTGGCGGGAACCCGGGCAATCGTAAGCTGAACCACTTTACGCACACGGCTTTGAACATTGTTATTTGTTGCATAGGTCATCACCACGGGCATCTGAACATTCCAGACGTAATCGCCGTCCGGATCCGCGCCGCGCCCTGTAATCACCGGCGAATCGGCAGGCACCGTGGTCAAAACAAGCTGGCGGCCCTTGAAGCTTGCCTGCAAATCGCGCTCAAAAAAGCTTTTCACGAAGCTGATCCAGCCATCTTCCGTAAACCGGCTGGATTGGCCGATAAGCCGCGCGTCAAGATCACCAAAACCAAAGGTCAGGATCTCCGTAATGCTTGCCGTGGCCCAAGATAAGACGGCCCGGTCGGTCAGATTCGGCTCGGTCAACGCGACAAGCGGCAGTTCGCGCCTTTCATGAAGCTGGGGCGCAAGGCCGACATAGACCATGATGGGCTGAAAAAAGGGCCGCGTCAAAAAAAGGGCCGAGGTCAGGATGATGATGATATAGGTCTGCCTTCTGATGTGCCTTAAAAGATTTTTATGTTTTTTATAAATGAAAAGCTGATCGCCTTTCAGCGCCTGAGGCGGGGGCGAATCATCGAAAAAACTCCACCCCTTTTTGACCTTGGGGGGCGCTTTCTTTTTTTCAGGCCCAGAAGGTGCCTTCGCGGCTGTTTCCGGAGGCTTCTGCGGCATGGCGCTTAACCTCCTCCTGCCCGAGGCGAGGCAATCCATTGCTCAATACTGATTCCCGCCGGATTTTGCAGGGTTGAGACGCGCACGATTTGAAGCGTCAAGATAATCTGCATCGGCTGCGGCGCCTGCGGCCCGTCAAAGCGAATGGTGGCCGGAAACTGTAAAATCCAGGTGTAAACGCCTTCATTCACAAAGGCGCGGCGCACCTCTGGGGCGGAGTTAACATCCAAAGCCACCGTCAGCTTGCGGCCTTCAACAGCCTCCAGAATGCGGGCGTCTTTCATGGCTTTTGTAAAGCTGGCCCATCCTGTTTCCGAGAAATGCTGTGATGATTCCTGCAAACGCTGGCGGAAATCATTATAGCCAAAGCGCATCACATCCTGCGCCCGTCCCGCAGCCCAAGCAATCACGTCCCCGCGCGTGCGGTAGGGTTCGTTCAAAGGCACAATATTGATGATGCGGCCATCCGCCGTGGTGGCGAAATAAATATACCGCGTTTCCAGCGAAAGAACGATCGTGACAATCGAGGCGATCAAAAGAATAATTACAAGGCCCTGAATCAGGCTGATACGCAGCAGGAGCCTGTAGCCATCGCGGTAAAATGTATTGCGCGATAAAACTGTGGAGACAGCATCGTTCAGCGACATCATGACCTCTTTCAAAAGGGCGTTTTTGCGTTTTTAGTATAAACGCAAAACTACGGCTGACGCCAGCTCAATTTGTCCGCATGCTGTGTTAATTCGAAACCGAAAAGGTAAAGTCCGGCGTGCTGTTGCCTGTCGCATAATCCGCCGAGCCCTTGCAGGAAGAACATAAGCGGTTATGCCGTCCTTGCGATTGAAACTTGTTCAGGCACATCAGGCAAACGCGCGTTTTGACTTCAGGCGGCACGTAAACGTCTTCTTCCTCCGGCGCTTCCGGCAAAGCAAGGCGAATCCGGCGCGATCCGGCGGCGGCCAGTTTGCGCCGCTCATTGCTGTTGGTGCGCTTATAGCCGCGCTTGCGTCCCGGCGCCATGCGGCGCGGCAGGCCTAAACGCGCCGCGCGCGTCATAATCGCGGCTGCCGAGCGTCCAAGCGCCGCCGCAATGTCATCCTGCGGTTTTCCATCCAGCCACATCTGCCGCAACAGATCATCTTGATCTGCCCAAGAAAGTCCTATTCCGCTTATGGATGCCGAAACGGATTTCTGGTTTTTCTGTGCGGGGTCATCTTCGTTTTTCATGTCCATAGCTACTGCCATCCCTTATGACCTTTGAAAAAACTGACGCTCTTATAGCACATGTTGTGAAAGTAAATCACGAAAATAATGCACAATTTTGCCTTTTTTGGGATTTTTTTGCATGGCATTGAAAAACAACGGATATTTTGTTTCCGTTACGCCCGTCTTAGGTTGTAAACGAGCTCAATCGTGTTCGCCAAACCCTCAGGCTCCACACATTCAATGGTTGCCTGATCCGGCGACACGGGGGGTTGCGAAGGGGCATTGTCATTGATGGTCACGCTTGTCAGCCCTTCAGGCATGCCAACCCCTGTCAAGGCCGGCGACAATGTGATGCAATTTGAACGGCTGAGGCCGCGTAGCGTCAATCTGAAGAAACGCGAGGAATCAATCCCTGCCGCGTCAATGGCAAAGCCGCCTTCATTCATCACGGTGCCTGACGCCGCCACAGGCCCCCAAGGGAGATCCGCCACCCAGACGGCCGCCGTGCGGTCACGGATCTGGTCGGGCAGCAAAACGCCACGGCGTAAAAGATAGTTGGTCAAATCCGCCGCTGCCGAGCTTCCCGCAGGCGTCTGCACGCGCAGGCTTGATGTGTAAAAATCGCGCACATTGTTGATCGTAAGCAGGATTTGATTGACGGTCTGCTTGCGGTAAATCGACTGGGTCACCAGCGCCACAACCACCCAAAGCGATGCAAAAAGCGTCACCATCACAATCATGACGAGGCCCATTTCAAGAAGCGTGTAGCCGGCGCGGCTGTTTTTGCCGACTTGAGGTCGTTTAAAGGATAAAAGTGAAAGAGACATCGTTCTCACCATCCGGATTGGAGCACATTCTTTCCGCCGTTGTCAGCGTCAGGGGAAAGACCTGATTGTCCGCCGTGTCGGGGACATCAGGATTAATGTTGTAGCAGACCGCTGTTGTACATACCCTGCGGACGCCTATTTCGGGGATTAAAGCAGGAAACTCCATTAAAAGCCGCATGCAATCACTTCGCTGCAGGTGGCGCACCATGATTTCAAAACGTTTCGACGTTGCTTCGCCTACGTTATTTTGGGCGGCCCTGACAAGAAAGCTGCTTGTGTCGCCCGAGCCTAGAGCATGATGAACGGGGTCATCGCCCCGCGTGGGATCTTCGCGCATTTCTATGGGAATAAGCCGTAAAAACTTCACCATGGCTTCAAGATCCTCGCCTACATTATAGGGTTGGTCTGTTCCGGGCATATAAATGCCGCCGCGCGGGCTGAAATGGGTGCGGATATTCTGGGTCGTTGTCGTGATCTGCTGCGACATTTTCCTGAAGTGATAGCCATGCCAGACAACATCCGCCACCGCCCACACCGCCGCCAAAACAAGCCCCACGCCGCCAAGAACAATGGCGATCTCCATAAGGCTGAACCCTTTGCGCGAGTGTTTCAGGGCGCTTAAAAGATGGATTCTCTTTTTCAAGGCAATCTCTCTTTCTACATCATGCCGCCGCCGCCGCTTCCGGTTTTGGACACCGCCTCAACAACCGCAAAGACGGAGCGGAAGGCCCAGACAATCGTTCCGGCCACAACCACAAGGCCGACATTGCGCGCCACCACCGCTTGGGCTTGAAGCATTTCAATCTGGTCTTCAATCCATTCATCGGTCACTTCTTCAATCACCGTGCCGACATCCGCGCGCTCTGATAAAATCTCAAGGTCAATCGCAACGGAAGGGTCGGGGAAATTATACCCGCCTGTGCGCAACGCCTCGCCAAGATTACGACCGCGCAAAACTTCCTGACGGGCGGCATGCACGCGCTCCCGCAGCCACGGGCGGGCTTGTTCTTCCAAAATCTCAAGCGCGCGCTTGAGGGGAACCTGCGAGCCTAAAAGCGAGGACAGGCCCAAAAGAAAACCACTGCCTTGCACCACGCGATACCACGCCCATGGCGGATATTTGTCGAGCTTGATCCTGATTTTTCCCGTCCAGACAGGCATGGTGACGGCAATGATGATGACCGCCACGAAAATCCCGACTAAAATCCATATGCCCCAATTCGCAATAAAATCCGAAACGGCACCCACGCCGCCCATGGCGGCCATAACGCTTGGCGGGGCGGTCTTGCGCATGTTTTGAATAAGCTGCACGCCGAACATCCAAAGCACGCCCGCCACAAGCAAAAGCATAAAACCCGGGTAGGCGATGGCGTACGTCACGGCGGCGCGCATTTGCTTGGCCCGCTCTCCCATGGTCTGGATGGATTTGAGGGATTTGGCCATCGCGCCTGACTCTTCCCCTGCGCGAATCATGTAAATATCCGCATCAGGCACCCAGCCGTCCATGGCTTCGGAAAGGCCTTGTCCGGCGCGGTCTTTCAAAAACCATTCCCTTAGCGCGCGCGCGGCGGGGCGGTTTGGGTATTTGCCCATCTCGGAAGCATTTTGAAAAAGGCGATCCAGCGCACGCGAAAGAGCTTCGTTCATGCGCAGCATGCCTTCAAGCTTGCGATAAACGCGCATTCTCTGCTTGCGGCTGTTTTTGAATTGAAGCTGCGCGATCCGGCGGCCGAAATCTTCCATGTCGATGTTCATGCGGTTTCTCCCAGCCTTTTTTCGATTTCTACGATGTCTTTTTCACTTGCAAGGTAGCCCACTTCAAACTCGGCGTCATCCGGAGAAACTTCACCACGGCGGATTTTTTCAAGCGCATGCCATAGCATGGTCACGCCGTTCATGCCTGTCGGTGAAAGCCAGTATTCACGCGCATCCTCCATGCGGTTGTCCTGTAAAAGCTCCATGATTCTCTGGTCGGTTTCGATCACTTCGGCGCAGATGGTACGGCCTACCCGCCCTTTAAAGCAGTGTTTGCATCCTTCGGGGTTGGCGAAATAAATATTGCTCAGATCCGGCTCGGACAAACGATCAAGGGGCGAGCCTGTGCCGACAGAGCGCGAAGCATCCATCAGCGCAAGACCGCATCTTATGCGGCTCATAAGATCGCTGTAGAGAGGCCCATATTCATCCGCCACCTGCGCCAGAGGAATCCGGCAATAAGAGCACATGCCGCGCAAAAGCCGCTGACAGAACATGCCGCGCACAAGGTGGTAGTCATAAACAAGATAAGGCTCCATCCCGATGTCGCGCAGACGCTGCGGAACCGCCAGAGCCGAATAAACGTGCGTTGTCGTATAGACCTGACGTCCCGTCAGAGCCAGACGAAAGGCAAACTGGGCCGTTTGAATATCGCGCACCTCACCAAGCATCACGATGTCAGGATCAAGACGAAGCATGCAGCGCATGATCTCGACAAAGGATTTTTCGCGCTGTTCATCTTTGACCGAGGATGACACACCCACCTGTCTTGCGCCGACAATGCCGCCTTCGGGTGGATCTTCCACCAAAAGACAGTTAAGCTGCATATTGGTTTCAGCCATGCGGCGATTGAGCGTCACGCGCAGGGTTGTCGTTTTACCCTGATTCACCGGCCCCGCAAAAATGCGCATGCCGCCCGGGGCCTGTCGCAGGCTTTTGACGACCTTGAGCTGCTCTTGCGAAAAACCAAGCGAGTCCACGTCCGCCATAATAAAGTTTTCGCCAAACAAATGCGCCGAGTCATATTGAAGGCGCATATTAAGATAGCGCCCGCCATCCGACAAAGGCACCCACTGGCAGCGCACCGAGATCACGCCTTTGGGCAGCGCCAGCGTGTCCGGTCCCGTGGCCGTGGAGGTGAGCATGGCCGCTTGCGGCTCCTGCCAGTTGGCGGTTGCGCCGGATTGGCCCACCGAGTGCGAATAGACGGAGGCGAGCATCAGCTCCCCTTCCTTTTGCGTCCATGTTTCCCATAGGCGCAAAGCGCCATCAATGCGGAACTCGATGCGCGTGCGGCCTTCGCTGGCTTCGATATGAATATCGTTGGCGCCGGCATTGGCGGCTTTTTGCAGCGTTTCCACAATGCGGCGGCGCACCGTGTTGTCATCAAGGCGCATAACCGCGTTCTGGCGGTCGGCATAAAGATAGGCCGCGCGGACAATATTAGGCGTAACATAGCGCGGCGGATTGATCTTGTAGCCGTGACGCCTTGCCATTTGCGCCACAGATGTCACAAGCGGCGAAAGCCTGTGCGAGGCGCTTACAAGCCACATGCCGTTGTCGAACAAAACGCACAGATTGCGCGATTCGGTAGGTATTTTAAGCGCGCCGTCTTCGGACGTCAGAACCGTGCCCGTAAACTCAAGCCCGCCTTCAACGGCCAGACTGCGTTCATCTTCAACCTTTACCTTGGAGGAGTCAGACGTATCATCATGAAGCTGTTTTTGGGATGAAGATGATTTATTGCCGGCGGGCGGGGTTTCCTTGGGCGGCGTTGCCGAGGCCGTCGGGCGCGCGGAAGCGCTTGATGCCGGTTTTGCGGCTGGTGGTGCTTTGGGAGCTGCGGGCGAAGGCGTTTCAGGCGCAGCCGAAGTCGGCCCCGTCAAAGCCGAGGATAATTTATCTTTTATTTCCCCAATCAGATCGCGCACAATTTTCAACCATTCTTAACATTGCAAACCGACTTCAGCTTCCCCTGGCCATGTTCTTCCTTAGCGGTTGCTGAAAATAGTTCCAACATCCTGCACTTGAACGGTCTTGGTCTTTTTGTCGCTCATCGTCAATGTCACACCATTGCGCGATATGGAAGAAACCGTGGAACCATTGGGCAGCTTGTCGCCGACACGGAGTTGTTTGACGGCACCGCCCTCATCCCTCATCTGCGCCATGTAGTTTCCACCGGCACCAACGATGCGGACGATTTCAGGATCGCGGCCGAAACTCATATCCTGCGGTATGGGCGGCATGGGCATGACGGGCATCGGCATATCAAAAATCGGCGGCGGGGGTGGGGGCATGCCGCGTCCGGGCGGGGGCGCCGCTGCGGCCGCCGCTTCGTCCCGATCACGCCGGATGTCCATAAGGTTGGTCAGTCTTTTTTCAATGTCGATCAAGACGTCCAGTTTTACGATGGCTTCACGCGCGGCGTTCAAATCTTCCAGCATGATTTCCTTGGTCGTGTTATCAAGGCGATCAACGATTTTTTTGACAGAGGCCGGAACAACGCTTGACTCTTCCGTTGCATCGCTAAGGTCAATTCCTTTGCTTGACGGCGCGGGGCTTACGGGTTTTTCAACCTTGGGCGGCGGTGGCGGCAGCGGCGCTGGCGCTGACGGCATATCAATGGCGTTTAGCGCATCCCGCACAGCTGCGGAATCTTCATTGGCCGTGCTTGCGGCGACAGGTGCAGCTTCAGGCGCGGCTGTGTTTTGTGCCTGAGCAAGCTGAACAAGCCCAAAGCCCACACAAACAGCCAGAACCGTTAGCGAAAGTTTAGCGGCGATTTTCATAAATCACTCCTTCAATAGCCCAGGTTCCATTTACAGCCAGCCCCGCTCCACGATAGGATATTGAACTGATGGTTAAACCCGGTATGCCTTCAAGATAATATGTTGACTGCCCGGGTAATGTTTGCACCTCAATCGTAAAAGAACGCTTAACCCAGGGCGGGGGGGGTGGATTCCATTCCCCTTTATAGTTCGGCGGCGGCTTGGGCAGGGGGTCGTCCGGCAGGCGTTTAAGCCGGCCCTTTGAGTGGTTTGCCCCCCAATTCTGGTTAAGATAGCGCTGCGTGATGACATCTGGGTCCACAAGATCCTCTGGCCCCCGCTTGGACAGGCCTAAAGAGACGCTGCGGGTGGCCGAATTGGCCGAGTCATTGACCAAAGAGTCCGGCGGCGGGGCGGCATTGCCTGTGCTGCGCGCCCAGCGGACGGTCAAGGTGCCCGGGGTGCATTTATGGCTGTCCGTGCGCCATCCTGCGATTCTGGTTGAGACTTTTTCAAGCGCTTTGCGGCAGGCTTCGATTATTTCCAGTGGCCGAGGCTCATTTTCCCATTTGCGGACGGGTTTGGGATATTCGGGCGGGCCGCCGCCAAAGGGATCCAGCGGGCTTTTGGCGCGCCGCATGCGCTCAAGCGCTTCCATTTGCTGGCGGCGCAGCTCTGCTTGCTTGGCTTTGTCGGCCTGATACCACCAGCTGCCTGCAACGATCAGCAAAACCACGACCGTCCCGATTAAAAACCCTATTTTGGCGGCTTTGGAAAGCTCCACCGAGCGCAGGCGGATGTCTGTTTTATCGTTGAGAAGGAGCGCCAGCGGCATGGTGTCGGCCCCGGGTACCCCCCAAGAGTCCGGCGCATAAGTGCGCTGGAAGCCGCCGACACCCATTTCCTGATAAAGATGGTCGCGGGCTTCTGTCTCGTCATTGAAGAATAAATCGCCGTCAGGGACAATCAGGTCATCGCGGACGATGACAAGCGAAACGCCTTCCCTTAGACGGAAAGCGCCGATCCATGAGCCGGGCTGCTGGTTGGCAAGACATCCCGCCAAAGAGGGCATATCCGATTTCAAGCCCGGGGTTTCCGGCGCCAGACCGAACTGGGGAACGCGCCCTTGCTTGTTGCCCGCGCGGGCGGCGTAATAGGCGGCCCTTACCGAAGGTTGGCGGGCGGCTTCTTTGGCCGCTTGGGAAATGCGTCCGCTCGGGCTGTTTTCCCAATAAAGGCCGCTTGCGTACTGACGCCGGCCAACGGTAACAACACCCGTTGCCATTATCCATGCTCCGGTCTGGGTAGAACCTCAAGAACTTGTGGCGTGATTGCAATAAACATCATGGTTCGCACTTTCGCGTTGATCGCACCGCCGCCGAATATATAGTTATAAGCGCCGAACATGCCCTGCGATTTTTGCGAAACCTTCTCATCATCATAGCCGCCGATAATCAGGGTTGATCCGCTCTGCAACATGGCTTGCTGCACAAAAATGCGGTTTGCTGTTTCAGGAAGCTGGACACGTCCGCCACCACCAGTATCAAAGACTTCCATGTTGAGAAGTTCCGTAAATTGGAGCGAATATTGCATCATAATCCGCCCATCTTCTAAAAGGCGCGGCGTTAATTGAATCGAAAAACCTTCACGAACGGTGTCCACTTTTACCCCATTTGATGAAAAACCCTGACCATCCAGCGTTGAGTTAATCTCTGCCACATATCTGAGTTCACGCCCCACGCGCCTTGAAACCGTGCGGCTGTTCAGCGTTGTTAAGGGAAACTGGGCCACACGCGCCGCATCCCCCACGGATGAAAGGGCCGAAAATATGCTTGTGACTTGCCCCACCGTTTCGGGATTCAGAACGGCGATCGAGATATTGCCCATGCCCGTTGTGGCGGTGGCGCCTGTGACGCCACTGACGCTGACGCCTAAATTCGTAAGCTTTTTAAGCACCGCTTCAAAGGACAAGGAGAAATCCGAATTTTCAGCCAGATCCACCGAGAAAGATTCAATATTAATGGCAATCTGGCGTGTAAGGCGGCGATTTTCTTCTTCAATAAACCGCGAAACTGCGGCCATGATTTCAGGTGTTGTGGTCACGGTGGCCGTGCCTGAAGAAGGCGAAACCACCAAAGTGCCGACCCCGCCCAAAATGGCGGTCAAGGCCTGCTGAACCTCATCCCAGATCTTGTACTCACTGCTCATTTCCGCAGATTGTTGCAGCGTTAAATCGCCGGTGCCGCCACCACCACCGCTGCCGGAAGTGGCATTCAGGTCTGTTGCCGTTCCCGCAATACCGTCCCTAATGGTTTGCTTGCCGGGCAGGGATTCAATCACAAAAATGCGCGTTTCATACCGTGAAATCTTGATGGAGTGGCCGTCATTGCGCCAGTTTACGCCATAATTGCCCGCGACAAGATCCAAAAGGCCGGATAAGGGGCCTTCATAGGCAATCGGCATACGCGAGGCGGCGACAATATCTTCATTCGCGCCGTCCAAAAGACGGACGGGAATACCCGTCTGTCCGCCAAGTGATGAGGCAATTTCACGCAGGGAAATCGGCTCACTCGAGATCAGCGTGACGCCGCGCGGATGTTCAAACTTTCCGGGCAGAGGAATGCCGCGATTCAGGCGCACCGCCTTGCTTCCCGACCAGAGCTTGTCCGAAACTGTCAGCGGATCATAGCTTTTCTTGGGGGCCGGCGCCAAAGCCTCTTGCCCCAGACGTGTTGCTTGGTCGGCATAACGATCCAAGAGGGTGCGATTCTTTTCGTTATTTTCACAGGCCACAAGGGCCACAACACATAAAAGAATGGCAAGGCGGCGAGCGATCATGTGGTTCCTCGTTACTTGTTATAATCGTTGCCGCGCACTTCAACAACGAGCACGGTTTGGCCGACAACCGGATTGTTATACATATGCGCTACAGGCTGGGGTTTCGCATCCTGAAAGCCTATCAGAAGATTGCGCACAGCTTCCTCGAAAGACGCGGTGAAAGATACGCCGACTTCAAGCGGAAAATCATATTCCGCCTTCCAGTTCATTTCTACCCCCGCGCGTTTGGCCCAGTTTTTAAGAACATTTTGCAGCGTATCGCCCCTTTTGGCGCTCCAGCTGTCAATGGTTCCTGTCTGGACAAAATTGGTAGGCACCGCAGGGCCGCCTATAGCGGGCATCGGCATCGGCGCAGCCATGGGCGCGGGCTTCATCCCCGCCGGCGCGGCAGGAAAATAGCCTGTTGCCATAGATGGCGCGGCGGCAGGCGGCGGCGGAAGTGGCCGCGCGTAATTTTCCGCAGAGGGAACAATCGCCATGGGCGCGTTTGCAGGCGGTGCAAAGCTAGGCGCCATTTCCGGCGTCCGCGCCATGGGGGCGGGCAGTGGGGGCGGCAACAAAGGCTGCGTTACCGCAGGAAGCTCCCCTGCCCTTATCACTTGAACAATCGGGCCTTGTTCGCGGAAGCTCAGACCCGCAGGGGTGAGCATGTCGCCCATAATCTGACGCCAAGGCGCGCCGCCGCGCCAAGAAACCGGTGTTCCCAAACTGACATCCTGCGCCACCGAAAAACCGACATCCTGCGGCAAAACCTGACGCAGCGCGATCGAAAGCGGCACATTATCCCCAAAACCCTGCACGATGTCCGTTGCAGCGCCGGAAGGCATGACCGTTTCAGGCTGAGTCACCGGCGGCAGAGCCTGCGGATAACCGTCATACGGGTCATAGGTCACAACATCAGGATAAGGCTGGATCGGCGTCTGGGCGTAGGGATTCTGATCCTGCGGCGGCGTCCAGACCGGCGGCGCTGGCGCAGCAGGCGGCGTGGGCGCAATCCACTGAAAGCCCGCATAGGCCGGAGCTGCTGCGGTCAAAAAACCTATCGTCAGCACAAGGCAGCGAACGGACAAGATAACGTGAGTTTTGTTTTTTCTGTGCATATTTAGGCCCTTCGTCGAGCTAAGGCGAATCACTCGAGAATGGTAGGCGATAAATAACAGAGGAGCAACCGCGTCGGAATCGCCCTTTGGAATAGCCTTATGACTGTGGCGTTTCCACAACAGATCTTGGGGAATGATGATTCTGCGCTTTCTTTTTTTCCTTTGCGCGCGAAAACCGGCGGACGCTTTTTGCGCTTCAAAGACAAAGGCTCGTTTCGAACATGAATCAAAATTGATGCCCGTTTAAACACGGCTTTACGGGCTTTTGTTTTTGGTAAAGCTTAATTTTCCCTTACCAAGCGGCATATAAAATGATGCCGTTTTTATATGGAGCCCGTGTCAATGGTGCGGCGCCGCGCCCTTAGGCTGTTGGCCGGACGATTGCGGCCCCAGAACCAGCAGCGCATCGCGCGCAGGGCGGACTGAAAAGAAAGGCCAAAACGCTCAAAAATCCAGAAAATAATAAGGATGACGACCGCCATCCCCAGAACCCAAAGACGCAAATGCACAAGGAAAAACACAATGCCTATAAAGGAACGCGCATCCAAAAAGGTGAAGCGAACCACCCGCTGCGTGTTGCGCCAATGTGCATCCATGGTTTTGTCTTTCTCTCTTTTGAGGCTCTTGACTCTTTTTACACCTCAAATCTTTTTTTTTCATCAATAAAAAAGGATCTGGCCCTTTTTTGTCATCCTCGTGGCTTGCGTAGCAAGAGCACGGGGATCTGACGGTGAAGGCTGCTCTGGCGTCAGATCCCCGGCTCAACCGCTTCGCGGTTGCCCGAGGATGACAAAAAGGGGGGATTAGATCATTGTGGTGTCGTCGTCGTCGGGATGATCTGGGGTTTCCTGAAGATCAAGTTCATCGACAGCGCGCAGGACGTCCTTGTAGGTCAAGGGTTCGCTGGGGGGTGGTTCTTTGGTTTTGGCAGCGCTTTTGCCTTTTTTCGGGCTTTTTTCCTCTGCTTCTTCCTCAAGCAGGCTTTCTTCGCCCGAAAGGCCCTTGGTCAGGAAAAGATAGGTCTGGCGGTCAATCTTTCCGTCTTCAAAAGCCTTGTTGGCCGTTTGCTCCATGGTGCGCCCATAGCGTACAAGAAAACGCTGGACTTCCGCTGTCCAGCGGTCAACGGGCATGTCTAAAAGCTGCTCGCGGATGTTGTCGTCAATCACCAGATATTCACGCAAGCCTATGCGTCCGCCGCCTTTGCGCGGCACCAAGGCTTGCGTTACAATCATGTGCAGCGTTTCCATCAGGGCATAGGCGCGCTCCGTGCGCTCTGATGGTTCAAAAACGCTGACAATACGCCGTACCGTGGCCGCCACGCCGACCGTATGAACGGTTGAATAAACAAGATGGCCTGTTTGTCCTGCTTCGATCGCGGCCGACATCGTAAGACGGTCGCGCGCTTCACCCACCAGAATAATGTTGGGCTTGCGCCGCAGCGCGTTGCGCACACCGGCGGCAAAGGATCCTATGTGACGCGGAATCTCCGACTGCGCGACAAGCGAATGTTCGCCCGTGATCGTGTCATAGACATATTCAATCGGCGCTTCATAGGTCAAAAGCTTGCCGCAGCCTTGCTTGCGTTCGATCAACATGCGGCAGCCCGAGGCCAAAAGCGTTGTTTTGCCGCTTCCTGTTGGGCCTGTCACCAAAACCAATCCCTGACGCGGCGACCAGTTGCGGATAATTTCATCTTCAATGCCCAGCTCCAGCATGGTGGGCGGCAAAGAAGGTAAAACACGCATGGTGATCTGCACCGAATCACGCCCGCGACTTAAAATCGCCGTGATGTTCGTGCGGAAACGAAAGCGCGTCAGCCGCTCCGGCCTGACTTCGTAGGATAAATCAAGATCCGTTCCCGAGGCCAGTTTGGCCAGCGCATCGGGGCCGTAGATTTTCATCAAAATATTCGTCAGATCCGCCGAATCCAAAGAGCGCCGCGTGACGGGATAGAGGACGCCGTCCACCTCGATCGTCACAGGCCTGTCTGTTTGAAAGCTGATGTCCGTGGAGCGCGCTTTGATGCACCACAAAAGAAGATCATCCACATGTTCGGGTTGGATGCGTAGGGGCTCATCCTCCCAACCGGCGAGGAACGCATGTTCCTTATCCACCGAAACCTTGTCTTTGGATGAATCTTTCGGTGGCTTTACTGTTGGGGCGTCGTCGTCCACATCTGGCTCCGAGGAATAAGAACGGAAGGTCCGGTAATCGCAACACCGCGATCACCTACACGCATCTCTTTCCCGCCGCCCGTAACGCCGCGGTCCTCGTGCATCGCATAAGGCGGTGATATCATGCCTTGCGCAAGCAGCTCGCGATAACGCACCATCCCTACAAAGTCATTTGTTAAACGATCAAGATCGGCTTCAAAGATTTCCTGTGCCTGCTCAATGCCGGCATCCCATCCTTCTTGCACCAGTTGACGCCACAGCTCCCGCTCATCCTTGTCTTTGGGAAGAAGCAGAGAGGGGGGAGGATCCACACGGCCCCAGTCGCGTTCAAGATAAAGACGCCAATCCCTCGGCGCGGTCACAATGCGCGCCGCCTGATTGATGCGGAAAATGCGATCCGCAACAGCCGCTTCCTGACCGCTTGAGCCGACCAAAACAGCGCGCTGCGCTTCGGAGACAATAGGCGGCTCAATCAAAAGCCCCGAGGGGGCAGAGATCAGGAGTTTGTTGAAATCAAATGTTTTGCCAAGACTTGTTTGATGCTCAACAAGGCGGCGCTGGATCTCAAACGTTCTGGAGGCAAGGCCGCCGCGCGCGCCATAAGACAAAGCAGCTTCGCGCAAGGCATCGCCGCGAATCTGCAGGCCCACGGTCGAGCTTTTGTCCGGCTTGTCGCCCACGGATTGTTCCTGCAGCTCCTGCAGGGCCGGAGGCGGCGGGGAGGCTTCCAAAGCGACAGTTTGCTGCGCGTAGGCCATCCCTGTGTTCAGCGCCAAAAGCATCACGCCGAAAGCAAGCAGCATCGTGGTTTGTTTCTTAGATTCTATCAACCGGCGCATAACGGATCTCGATCACATTGTTGGGAGCATTCACGGCAAGATCCGCACGGCGTCCGGCCTGCAGACCTATGCCTTGGAGAACCTCAATCAAAGGCTTTTGATAAACATCCACCGTCACAAGAATGGGAACGGGCGCAGGCTGGCCGCTTGTCGCAAAGCTCATACCGGCGCGGCCTGCCAGAACTTCAACGATCTGTTCAATCGGGCCGTTCCAGCGCACCGTGATAAATTGCTGCAGGGCCGGCGGCGCCATGCTGTAATCTTCCACCGCAGGAAGCTGCGGGGCGCGCACCTGTTCAATGCCCGCTATGACATCAAGCGCTTTGGACGCTTTCTCAGCCGACTGCGCCAATCTTAAACTGACAAGATCAGGCTGCACCGCAACAGAGCGCGATGATGATGTAAAATAGTCCGACGAGCCGCAGCCGCTCAAACCTAAGCCAAGCACGCCTAAAGCCAAGCCATAAGAGAGTTTTGACGTTATCATAAGGTCCTTCCTTACTTGTCCTTCATGAAGCCCCATAACTTATAAAGCACCCAAAGATTCGTTACAACAGTTTACATGCGCTAACGCTTTCACAAAAAACAGCCCTTTTTCCTAGATCAGCCGCATATAGTAAAACGAAAAGCCAAGCAGCGCGCTCGCAATCAAAAAGACCAGCAGCCCGACCGCCCAGCCGCCCATCAGGAAATGGTAAAGGCTCAAGGCAAAAAGTATCGCCGCGCCAACGCCATAGATTAACGAGGCGTTCGGGATTTTCTCTTTCCCTGCCTTTTGTTCGTAAGCCGTTATGGTCGCTTGTATATTCCGCACGACGCTCAAGGCCTTTCCGGCGACCGCTTGTGGGGCGCTTTTGTCCTTTTTTATCAAGGACTTGTCTTGAGATGGCGGCTGATTTTGGGGAGGGTCTTGAGTCATCCTTATGTCCTGTTATTGCGGGAGGTCATCAAGCACAGCGCCGATACGCTGCGGGCGGCCCTGAACGATTTTCACCTGACCATCGCGGCCACGATAAACCAGATAGGGAAAGCCTTGAATGTTCCACTTGCTAATCAGATTCATGTTGCTATCGACAGCCTCCAGATCCTGTGGCTGCGCTTGCCCGACAAGGGCCTGATTGTCGCCGTCAACAAAACGGTTCCATGCCTCAAGCGGGTTGTCAACGCGAAGAAGGCGCGCGGCCATGGCGCGCTCATTCGGGCCTTCAGAATTGTAGGCCGGAATCAAGTGAACCTGCAGGCGGCCTTGCGTAACGGCGTCTTTCAGCTCCTTCCAAGTGCTTTTGCAGTTGGGGCAGCTTGGTGCCACCACCATGTAAAGCGTCGCTTTCGTCGAACCGCCCAATGTTACGGAAGAGGCGGCCTGAATATCGCGCATCAAACGCTCCCCGGGTGAAAGATTTTCCTGCGGGGGTTGCGCGGATGGCTGGCTGGATGGCAAGGGCTGCTGCGCCTGTGCTTGGTTTGAAGGGCCTTCAAAAATCGCGCGGACTTCGCCATTCCGGTCAAGCAGGGATTCAACCTGCGGCGAGGTTACATTGTCGCCCTGAGAGGAAAACATGCCGCCGATCAAAACCGTTTGTTTATCAGGCGAAAGATAAATCATCTGGATACGGCCATCTTGCACAATCAGCCAGCCATGCATGTCCGAGCGCTGGCCCAGATGGTAAAGTGACGCGCCGCCTTTAATCAGATTGGAAAGGGCGGGAACGCTCATCACATCCGGCGCCGGCTCCTTAATAGAAAAAAGCGTCTGCAGCGCGGCGGCCATAGAAGGCGGCGGCGGAATAATCTGCGCTTGGGCCGCCGAACTTGCAAAAAGACCAAAGGCCAGGAAAAGCGCTAAAAAATACCCTTTGGCACGTCCAAACTTTAAGGCCTTCATGCGAACCATCTCCCCTTTTTCCTGTTATTGTCTTACGTCTTCCCTGCCCTGCTGGGGCTGCGGAAGAGAATCAGCACTGGCATAATAAGCTCTTTGATCGGGCTTTGCATAGTCCCGTTTCAAAAGACCTTTGTTTGCGAGCACCGTAAGCACTTTGGACGCATAGCGCGCGCCGATTCCCGGGGTCGAGGAATGATAATAAGCGATTCCGCCATAGAGCGAACCGCGCGCTTCCCTGATCTTTTGCTTTAAAATCCATGCTGATACGCGCATGTTGACGCAGGCGTCATCCCGCACAAGCTGATGCGCTGTTTTATGATCCACCTGCCAAGCGCGCGCCAAAGCGGGAATCCACAGCGTGTTGACCTGCATGATGCCAAGATCATAGGTGCCGTTGCGGTTGGGGCCGATCTGCGCGCCGACATAGCCGCCTTCCACATGCCTGATGCCGACCATAACGGCCGGCGGAACCTCGTAGGTGTGTGCGGCGAGAAGAAGACATGCGAGTATGGCTTTTTCAGCGACCATCACATCACCAGATTTCTTTCTCAAAACCTGCCGTTTCGGGGACTTTAAGATAGGCGGCCAGTGTGGCCAGCATGGCCATGCGCTGGTTAAAAGCCTGCCACACCTGCGTCATGGGAACCATCTGGCCATGCTGCGCAAGATAGATGGAGCGTTCCTGCGGGTTCATGTAAAGAATCCGGTCGGCCTCGGCATAGTGGCTTTCCGTATAAATCTGTCCGGCCGCGCGCAAAACATTCCAGCATAAAAGGCGCCATTGCTCAGGCGTGCTGCCGGGGGCGGCCAGTGTGCGGGTGACCTGATCGGCCATTTTCACAAGGCGCTCACTCACTTCCGCCAAAAGCTCATGCTCGCCACGGCCAAAAGCATATTGTGCCACAGCGCCGATGACCGGCACAAAGGCCTCCATCATCTTGGCGCGGAACATGGCCACGCTGCTGAGCGCACCGCTGCTGTTTGCCGGTATCTGGCCTTTGAATCTGTCCTGCAACTGCGTGACCAAGGACACAAGGACGTCTGCGTCTTCCGCTGTCATCGCTTCGCCGGATGTTTTAAAGGCGGCCGCCACAACCTGCGCCGCCGCAGAGGCAAGGCCCCAACGCGCGGCATTATCCAGATCCTGCTGCTGCTGCGTTATTTCTTCCGCGAGTTTTTGGCTGAGCATGACTGTGCTTTCAACCAGCTCCTCAAACATCGCCGCGCGCTCTTGCGGGGTGAATTGTTTTTTGTCCTCGCCAAAGCCTTCGACTTCCATCAGGCCTTGAAGCAGAGGTTGGCCGATGTCGCGGAAAGACACCAGTGTGGCGCGCAAGCGCGCTTGAGAATCGTTTTGAAGATCTTGTTGCATTTCATCCATAGGAAAAACCGTTTATGTTTTACGACTTGGCAAGTATAGGCTGCTCTTACAGGCCGGCCAAGCCATGCAAGCATATTATTAGGTAATGTTTGGTTAAAGAATTGCAGGATTTAGGGGCCTATGGCCGCATAACATTCATCCACCGTGCTTAGACCCCGCAGCGCCCTTAGAAAATCCTGATCTATCTGGTTGACCAAGTTCTTTAAAAAGCCTCCCAATTCCTCACAAAAATAAAGGGTATCGGAGATGCTGCTTGAATTTGCGCCGCTCAGGGTATGAGACTGCCCACGGCGGGGGGCGCCGCATAGTTTGTCATCAAGGTAAACGATCTCAAAAAGGCTGAGCCCGTCACCGCAATCCCCAAAATTGGGGGGGAGGTCAAGGCCGGCATCGGTTGCGGCGGCGCAGCCATCCTTGGCGATCTGGCATAGCGCCGTCATGCCTTCATCTTCCGTGTCGCAATTAGGTCTGGTGAGCATGCCAAGACGCTGGGCGCATTGATCGATAAAAACTTCCTGACGGGACAGACAGCTTTTGAACTTTGCGTCCTTTTGCATATAGGAATCCGTGCGGCGGGTGGAAACCGGTATGGAGGGGCGCGGGCCGCCTAAATTGAGGCAATATTGATAGGCCTTGATCCAGCGTATTTCGGCTTCACCTTCGGGCTTCATTTCCAAAATATTCACCGGCGCGCCATTTATTATTTTGGTCGTGGCCTCCCCTTTGGGAAGTTTGAATATATAGCGGCTCAGCGTTCCGAAATCGATATCGATATCCACATCGTCACTGCTGGGGGCCAGCCATTCCAGCGGCGGGTCGTCAAGCGGGTTGAAGGTCGGAACCTTTGTAAGCTCCCCCCTGCCCGCGCGCAGATTCATCGCATCCCATGTGAATTGCGGGCCCGTGCCGTCATCGCCCGGCCCACGGTAAATAACCCGATGGCCGTTTTTGACGATCGCGGCAACCATATTCGCAAAGTCGCGCATATGAGGTTCAACCGAGCGTGCTGTCAGCATGTTGCACAGATATTGATCCGTAGCCGGCGGTTCAGCGGTTTCTTTTACTTTGTCGGCCTCAATTTGAGTCATTGTGTCCAGTGTATCGGTTTGACTCTTATCCTCCGCCAATGTCATTTCAAGGTTTGCGTTTACTTTCGTGTTAAAACTATCAACATTGGCGGCGAGGTCGTTGGCGTCATCGAAAAGATCAAAGCCTTTATCCAGCGCCATTTTTGTCATCTTCCAAAGCGCCGTTGATTGCGCATATTCCACGCCTTTTTCGACCATCTTGACGATCTGCTGCCCCGTTTCCATCATGTACTGCGCAAATTTGGTGGGATCGAAAATAATGTCACCGTTGCGAAGCGGCCTCGCGTTCGCCTGTCCTGGAAAGGCCAAAAGCACAAGGCAAAAGATGCCTATCAAAAGCGGCCATGTCCGGAAGGCTGTGCGTTTTTCAGGGCGCATTTTTTGCTCTATGGCGCAAGGGTTGAAGGAAGACCATCGGAATCAAGCACAAAAGGAACGCCGACAGGTACTTTGCGCACCTGCTGCTTTTCCCCTTCGAAAAGGGGCGCTTTGGCTTCTTTAATCACGGCCGGCAAAGGCAGCGCCTGTTTACCGTGAACCAGCGCATAGCCTGTGCCGGCAGGATCATTCTTCCAATCCCATCCGGCCATTCTTGCCGAACCCATTTGCGACCACAGCCCTTTGTTGTTGTGTATAATATTGATGCCGTCAATCAAGGCCCTTTCCCGCACCAGCAGACTTTGGCGCCAGAGATTGTAGTTTTTGGAACATTGAATGGTCGAGTCCGACATTTTAAACGGCTTGGCACCGTCAATGGCCTGCGCAAGATAGTGGGTCGGGTTTTTGCACATGGCGTTGTTGATGTAATCCAGCTGATAGGCGCTTAGACCCTTCGTGCAGTCATGGAAAAAGTTTGTGATCTGCTCTGCGCTGAAAATACCGTCGCCGCCGTCAGCCCCACGGGTCAGGGCGCATCTTTTGTTCAAATGCTCCCGCAGCGTTTTCATATCTTCGGTGCTGTCATTGGGGCGCGTGTAATAGGCAAGCTTTTTGGCAAAGGCATGGATAAAAGCGCTGTCGCGGCTTTGCGCCGTGCCGAAGATGCCCATATCCCGCATGCCTGAATCGGTTTTAAGCAGATTCGCGCCTGAAGGCGGGCCCGGGCGCGGGCCGGCAATGTTGATGATATAGTGCATTTTGGCGTACCAGAGCGCCTGTTCGTCATTTGCGGGTTCGAAAACAACATATTTTACTTTTTCGCCGTTTTCATCCCTTTCCTCAATTTTCAAAGCCGGAAATTCAAGGTCCATGTCTTCCCTGATCGGCAACACATCCGCATCCCTCAGTTTTTCATTATCGCTGATGCAGTTTGTCGGATAGCCGTCAATGGCGCTGCCATAGCCATATTTGCAGCGCACGAGATGATTAAGCCAAGCTGCTTTGGGCGAAATCCCCATCCAGTTGACGCCGCGCGTGCGGCTTTTAATCATAAGGGCTATAAAGTTTTCAACTTCCTTTTGAAACTCATCCAATGTCGGGGTCGTATTGGCCAAAAGAAACTGTCTGGCCAGATAGCTTTCCGCGCCGGTTTCAACTGTTTCCGCTGCCATCTGGCCTATGCGTACGGCTGTGTCTGTCGCGGTTTTGGCTTCCTGCTTGGCTTCATGAAGGCGGACTTTGTTTTCCATTTTCGCTTTTCTGGCCGTTTCCTCCGCAAAAGCCGCTTTTTCTTTTTCTGAACTGAGAAATTCAAATTTTAGCTTAACAAGAAGGTTATACGCTTCGATGGCTCCGTTTATGACCACTTGCTGCGCATGTTCCGCGACCATCGCAGCTGTTTCTGCCAAGAACGCTGCGGCCTGCGCGGCAAAGTTTCCCGGATCAAACACTGTCTGTTGAGCATGAGCTGGCCGCATGGGCGGCGCGAAAAAGAGCGCACCGGCCAAAAGGCACAAGGCGCATGTTTTTCTTATTCCTTTTGAAGATTGTTTTTTCATACCCTCTTCTCCTTTAAGGCGTGCTGGTCTGGGGCCAGGCAAAATCATCCGCATTGGCAGGCACGCCCACCGGCATGGCACCTAAACCAGACGGCACAGGCTGCATGCGATAACCGGCCACAGGCTGCAACTTGGCCACGGGCGGCTTATAAAACTTGGATGAATGCATGGCATATTCATCCCGCATGGAAACAAGTGTCCATTTTTCATCCTGCTGACCTTCGGCCCGAAAGCCTCTTTGCCCGCCTTCAACAGCGGCCCAGCAGCTCTTAATGCCGTCCAGCGCGTCCATGGCCGTCATGCAGGTTGCATAAATATCATCTTCATACATCTGCGCCACGCGCCAGGCTAAGGAACACATATCGCTGCTTTCCATCACATCGTGATTTCTGGCCCCGTCATGTTTTTGACCTACGGCATAAGCCATGGATTTGCATGACTCGCCCGCAATCCTGTTGATCTCGTGCAAACTAAGGCCGTTTTCGCAATTATCGTAAGGTTCAAGCGAGAGTGTTCCATCCATCAGCTTGCAAAAGTTTTGCTGTAGTTTAATCAAGCCTTCTGTGGAAGGATCTGCCTTGTTGGGGCGCGTTTGAAAGGCGATGACGCGCGAGCATTGCTGCAGCAAGGTGTTTTCCATGGCCAGACAATGCACATACATGCCGCGCTGGCGGTTGCCTTCATCCGTCTGAAGAAGCTGGCCCGACAGAGGCGTCGGGCGCGATCCGGCCAGATTGGTAAGCCAATCCCACGCAGCCAGATACCTCCTTTCACAAAGATTTGAAGGGGCAGGCGTTTTGGGGCCGATCACTTCAAGGCTGACGCCGGAAACCTCATTAACCCAAGTGCCGCGCTGCATAAGCGGTATGCATAGTTTTTCATTTCTGGGCATGGTGATATCCGCATCCGCCATCGGGCTGTCCGCGCCACCTTCAAGCGGGTGGAGATAGGAGCCTTTTTCGCGCGTGGCCGCCTGCGTCCACGAATAAGCAGGCCCCGCGCCATCGCATGTCGGGCAACGATCCCGCGCGCTGAGGGCTTCGATCATCTTCGTTTCAACGCTTTGCGTAAAAGATATGCTGGCATCACCCATGCTTTCAACGCGGATCTGCCGGCACAGGCCGTGATGCGCTGACGGCATGGCTCTTTGCGCAATTTTGGCGGTGGCTTCGGCGATCTTGTTTGCCGTATAATCCTCAATCTCGGCTTCCGCCAGACGTGTATCCAGTTCCGTTTCCGCTTTGATGTTAGCAATCTTGATGTCCGCCAGATCGTTTACCAGATCGGTCAACGTATCCATCCACCCGCCAAATGTATCGCTGACTGTTTCGATGGCGCTCCAGATTGCTTCGAGCTCGGCTAAGTTGGTTGCGTACTCTGCGGCTTTTGCTACCCACTGCGCTATCGTGGCGACGGTTTGCGTCGGATCGAACACCACCACCGCTTTTGCAGGCTGCGGTGGCGCAAGAAGCAGGGCAAAGACGATCCCCACAAGGATAGCCTTTGCGCGGCACCGCGACCAAAACGAAGTTTGATGTTGCATGAACCTGCTCTCCTTCTTCATCGTTTAGAAACGCGGGCCTGAGATGCCCCGGCCATAAGGCCCAAGCGTATCCCTATTATCATCAACCCAACGCGCCACCGCACCGTCCATATATTGTCTTGGCCAGCGGAAATAGTTGGGACGGCCTGCGCGGACGTCTATGCTTAGAACGCTGCTGAGCGAAACGCCGTTACAGCCTTTGCGCGAAAGCGAAGATGTCGGCAGGCTAAGATTGAACGAAGGCAGCGAAATCGGGATACAGATGGCATCCAGCCCGTTTTGAACCGCCGTTTTAATGTTGCTTGCGATCCAGTTGCAGGCTTGATTGAGCAAGCCGTCAAACTGCGCCAAAATCGTGCCGAGCAGATTCTTTCCCGACAGAAGCGCCCGCGCCGCATCGAAAGAGGCAAAAATATTATCCAGACAAAAACGTTCGCGGACAGGTGGGTGAAGCTTGATCGGATTTTCTGCGTTTGCAATCAAAACCTGTTCCATAGCCGTGTTCTGCGCTTCGATTGAGGCTATATTGTAAGCGGCGCGCCCGCGATTGATCTGCTCCATCAGCTGCTTGCATTCTTCATCAGTTGCCAGACCAAGCGCGTCGGCCATCATCTGATCGCCGGCTTGCTGATAGGCGTCACTTTGCGCAAAGGCCGGGTTTGACAGCAAAAAGCCGCCGATGGCAGGGGTGAAAAGAAACATCATAAAGCCAAGACATAAGGCACGCGCGATAAGGGCGGGTAATTTTGCTTGGGATTGTGTGTCATTTTTCATGGCGGAACCTCTTTTTTCCTTGCGTGTCGTCATGGTTTATTGGTGGGTATTGCTAAAACGTCAAAAGCGGGGCCCATAAGGCCAACGCCCATACGCGGGCTACGAATGGCAATGGCGTTAATGCGCGGCGAAGCAATCTTGTCAAGGCCGGCCGCCATCACGCGCTGCAAATGGTATGAAGCCATGGCCGGACTCTGCATCGTCTGCAGCGAGACCAGCGTGTTGCCGATGGACATCCCGCCGGTACAACCCTTGCGCTGGAGGGTCGGCAAATCAAGACTCATGTGAAAATCCGGCACCGGAATGCAAATGACGTTGAGCATGTTGTCAATCGCCGTCATAATCGTTGAACGCACAAACTCGCAAGCCTGATTCAGAATATTATTCAGAATATTGCTTATCATGCTGCTGAATAATCTTGCGCCGCTGAGCAAAGCGCGCGAGGCGTCAAAAGAAAGACTCATATCATCAAGACAAAACTTTTCCCTTATATCCCCCGTAGGCATAATGCCGCCGGCCTTATGTATTTCACCGACGGTGTTTGCAAAAGTCTGCTGCGCTACATCAGAGCGGCTTACGCCATATTGCTTGGCTGCCTTCGCCAAACTGGCCGCGATCTTTCCGGTGCGATCTTCACATTCCAAAATCATGCCCACGACTTTGCCGCTGTCATCAATCAGGTGGGCTTTGCCGATATTCTGATCTTCAATCTTGACGACCGGCGCGATCGTCCAAGGGTTTCCGCTGTAATAGGCAGTGTAATATTTCACCGGCATCAGGGCATCGCAATCGCCCGTCGCCTTGAAAATCTTGCCTCTGCCCGCAAAGCCGCAAATGCCAGCCTCCGGCGTGCCGCCCCACCAGCCCATCTGCTCATTAAAAACTTTATAACCCGCATCCGTGGAAAGCTTGGGGTCACCATGCAAAAGGCCACGCATGCGATCTGCCGGATTGCTTGAATAAAGAAACCCGCCAAGTCCCGAGAATCTGCTGTTAGCCGCCTCAATTCTGGCCTGGTCATTGATGACGGACTGCCAATATTGCCAGTGGGTTTTCGCCAGAACCTGCCAGATGCCCGCAGCTGAAGATAACGGGTTCTTCGCCATGGGATTGCAGGCGGATTCGCGCGTGGCGATGCCAAGCATCATGTTGGGATCATTGGGTCGCCCGCTATTAAAAATCTGATCGTAATAAGTGTTTTCCTGACAGCGTTTGCGGATTATTTCCAGTGAATCGTCTGATTTAACCCTTTCGCCGCTCGGGAAAAACTTTGCCGTCTGCGCCAAAGCCTGCGCGGGGGCAGCCAGACACATAACGCCGCCAAGCAGCGCTAGAAGGCCTAGCCTGCGCGTTATGCCTGAAAGAAAAAACACCCCGTTTTGTTTCACGCCCCTGCTCCACGAAGACGGCTTAAAAGATCCATATTGTCTTTTTCGCCTTCTTTTAAAACACAACTCCCTTTCTCCAGCTGCGCAGTTTTGCCGTTCTCCAGCCACAAATCATGGCTGGCGGCTTCGTCATGCCAGCATATATAAACTTTGTCCGCTTCCGTATCCACAAAAAGATAGACATGAACCGCAGCGCAATCATGCGCTTTGCACATTTCGGTATAAAGAATGCCGTCTTTTGCATTAAGCGGCGTGACGACGCCGTGCGCCAGCTCATCTTTAAAAAACTGATGGGCCTTGGAATCCATCATCGCGCGCAGGCGCGTGGCTAGGGCCGGGGTGTCCCAAAACTCCTGCCCGTCGATTTTATCAAAAGGATATTTGTTCTGCCACGCCAGAAGCGGCGCAAGCGTATCGTCATTTTCTGCCGCATGCGCAAAGGATAGCGGATTTGCCAGCAAAACAGCCATAACAACAAGCAAGCGAATCAATTTTCGAGACAGGCACATGAAAAGGCGTTCCTCTTGAGCAAATCTCATCCTACAGGTTTCTTTCCTATTTTATGCGCAAGCTGCGCCTTATGCCACTTTTTTGACTGGCAATTCTTTCATCCTCTTTTATTGTTCGTTTTGGCTTAACAGTTACTTAATTTTTTCACTTTTTTTGTGCCTATTTCAAAACCAATAAGGCCATAATCGCTGCAAGGCCTATAACAATACGGTACCACGCAAAGGGCGCAAAGCCATGTCGGCTGATAAAGCCTACAAAGGTTTTGACCACGCCATAGGCCACCAAAAAAGATACCACAAAGCCTATGGCGATTACGATGCCGTCATCTGCAGTTAAGTGTCCGAAGTTTTTATACAAATCATAGGCTGTGGCCGCCGCCATGGTGGGGATGGCCAGAAAAAAGGAAAACTCGGCCGCCGTTTTGCGATCCACTTTGAGCAAAAGCGATCCCATAATTGTTGCGCCTGAACGCGAAACGCCCGGGATCATGGCAATGCATTGGGCAAGCCCGATGTAAAGAGCTGTTTTCATAGGCATATCTTCAATTTCATGGACGGTCGGGACGGGTGCTTTTTTCTCGATCACGAGAATGACGATTCCCCCCAGCACCAGAGAAACAGCCACCACTATCGGATTGAACAAAACCGCCTTGATAAAACCATGCGCAAAAAAACCGATCACCATGGCCGGCAGAAAAGCCAGCAACACGGCATAAAGGAATCGTCTGGCCTGCGGATCGCGCGGGGCCTTGATCGCAACGCGCCACAAGCGCTGGAAATAAACGGCAACCACGGCCAAAATCGCGCCGAATTGGATAACAATTTCAAAGACATTGCCTTGAGGCCCTTCAAAATGCAGGATCTCATTCATCAATAAAAGATGGCCTGTGGATGAGACGGGAAGAAACTCGGTCAGCCCTTCCACAACGCCCATGATCGCGGCATCTATCCAACCTTGTAACATGACGCCAACCTTTCAAGTGCGGGGCATGGAGCGGGTGAAGGGAATCGAACCCTCGTCGTAAGCTTGGGAAGCTTCTGCTCTACCATTGAGCTACACCCGCAAGACGCGCTTCAAGATGGCGTTTTTTGCCGATAAGTCAAGGGGAAACCGTTTGGCGCCTTGAATATTCTTATTGCACCGCAAGCCAAAAAGCGCTCTATAATCAACCATCAAATATTTTTAATGGCGGGAGGAAAGATGAAAAAAACCGAGGTTAAAATTGTTGATCTTGATAAGATTCCCAATGGTCGGAGAAAGCCTGTAAGAACGGCAGTTTTTATTGAAAAAATGAGGAAGTGGCGGGAGCAGTCGGCAAGGTCACAGCTGGTTATTTAATATTATTGTCATTGGCAGGCGAGCCTTAAGGCCCAACGGGCGCCATCTCGGCGATGTTGCAGAGATTGCCGCGTCAGGCCTAAAGGCCTTCCTCGCAATGACAGGGTTGGGGGGTTATTTCGGTTCTGGTTTGTTTTGCGAGGAAAACTTTTGCTGCACGGTTGGTTTTTGCTGCGGCTCGCGGCGGAAAAACTGAACCAGATTGTGCAAAAGGCCGAAGTTCTTTTCCTTGCCTATATCCACCTGCGCATGCGCCGTGGCGCGGGTAAAGCCGAGCTTGCCGGCAAAGTTCTGCAGCGCCCGCACAAGCGCATCGCCGCGCAAATGCCGCCAGCTGCGCAGAATCTCGGCCACCAGATTTTTTGAAGCCCCGATGCTGGCCATATGCGCATAAAACTCTGCCGTGACCTCAACATTTTCGCGGTCTACGGAATCGCTTTCACCTTTTTTCTTCTTTTTCTTGTCTTCTTCAGCGGTGTCCAGAGCGTCATCATCTAACGGATCCATGCCCTAAAACCCTTTCTTTGTTCAATCCTCAATGGTTCGGCCATTTTGGAGTCTTACAAAACTCGTATCAAAACCTTCGACCGGTTTTTTGTCTTCCATGCGGATAATCAGGATCTTTTTCACGCGATTGAGGTAAACATCCATCTCATCCGTGGCCTCCCAGTTAATCGGGTAGGTGCCGCCGGTGTCAAAGATGATCTCCAGCTGGCGGCGGTCAATATGATAGCCGACCCACAGAGGCGTGGCCGCAAAAAGCTCATCATGGACGAGGCATAATTTTCCGCGCGCGTTAACGACTAAACCAATATTCACGGGATTTGCACCTGTCGATTGACCTTACATGGCTTTTTCAAAGGGAAAAGCCTCCTGCCCTTTTGGCTCCTACGGCCTTGCAGGCACCTATCTTAGCATAAAGTGTTTTTTTTGGCAAAGGTCGCCTTCGCCCTTAATGGGCCTGCGCCCAGTTGTCGCCGGTCTTGACCTCGGCCACAAGCGGCACGGCCAGAGAAATAACAGGTTGCGGCGCTTTTTGCATGATTTCTTTCACAAGCGCGGCTGTTTCCTCAACCTCCTTGACCGGCACCTCAAGCAAAAGTTCGTCATGAACCTGTAACAAAAGTCGCGCTTTGCTTTGCGCTTTTTGCAACGCCGGAGGCAGCGCGATCATGGCGCGCTTGATGATGTCCGCCGCCGTGCCCTGCAAAGGCGCGTTGATCGCCTGACGCTCAGCGCCTGCGCGGCGCGCGGCGTTTTTGTCGTTGATAAAGGGAATATGAACGCGCCGCCTGAAAAATGTTTGGACATAGCCATGCTGGTGCGCAAAGGCCTTGGTCTGCTCCATCCAATCGCGCAGCTCGGGAAAGCGTTTAAAATAGGCCTCTATAAACGCATGGGCCTGACTTGGCGTGCTGCCGATCTGTTTGGCCAGACCAAAGCCGCTGATGCCGTAAATAATGCCGAAATTGATGGCTTTGGCGCGGCGTCTTTCTTCGGAGGTGAGTTTTGCAAGCGGAATATCAAACACTTCCGAGGCCGTCATGGCGTGAATATCGATCCCTTTTTCAAAAGCTTTCATCATGGACGGGCTTTGGGACGCCTCAGCCGCCAGCCGCAGCTCGATCTGCGAATAATCGACAGACATAAGCTTATATCCCTCGGGCGCGATAAAGGCTTTGCGAATTGCGCGGCCTTCCTCGGTGCGGATGGGGATGTTTTGCAGGTTCGGATCTGTGGAAGACAGCCTTCCCGTGGCTGCGCCGACAAGCGAAAAGGATGTATGCACGCGGCCGGTTTTCGGATTGATCTGCGCGGGCAAAGCATCGGTATAGGTGCTTTTAAGTTTCGACCATGCGCGCCACTCCAAAATCTTTGCCACAATATCATACTGGTCGGCCAAAGGCTCGAGCACATCAGCGCCCGTGGAATGGGCGCCTGTTTTGCTGCTTTTGCGCGCGGCGGGCAGGCCCATTTCTTCGAACAAAACTTCCGCCAGCTGTTTGGGCGAGCCTACATTAAAGGGATGTCCGGCCAGTTTGTAGATCTCTTTTTCAAGCACGGCAATATGCTGGGCGAGCTTTGAGCTTTGCGCGCGTAAAATCACAGGATCAATTTTTACGCCGATGGTTTCCATCGCGGCCACAACGGGAATCAAGGGCCGCTCGAGCCGCTCATACACATGCACAAGCTTTTCCTGCACGAGTCTTTGTTTGAATTCCTGCCAAAGACGGAGCGTGAAATCGGCATCTTCAGCCGCATAATCGCTTGCCTGCTCAAGCGGCACGCGATCAAAGGTGATGCGCGCGCGTCCGGTGCCGGTGACGGCATCAAAGGCAATCATCTCATGGTCAAAATTGCGTTTGACCAGATCATCAAGCCCATGGCCGTGCAGACCGGCATCAAGCACATAAGACATCAGCATCGTATCGTCATAAGTGTTCACCTTGATGCCGTGCTGGCCTAAAACCTGACTGTCGAACTTTAAATTATGCGCGATTTTTAAAACGGATTCATCTTCCAAAAGCGGCTTGATGGCGGCTGTGAAGGCTGCAAGATCTATCTGTTTAGGCGCGCGCGTTGCGTCAAAATCAAAGGCGCCTTCCTGCGCGGCACTGCCCGGAGCCACATGGCCGAGCGGAATATAGCAGGCTTGCCCTGGCGCTGTGGCCAAAGAAACGCCCACCAACTTGGCCGTACTTGGCACAAGCCCGTTCGTTTCAGTATCCAGCGCGACAAAGCCTTGGTCTTTCGCTTTTTCAAGCCAAGGCTTGAGCGCTTTGATGTCCTGAATCAAACTGTACTGCGTTTTGATGGCGGCAAGATCTTCGGCCTCTTTTGACTCTTCCTCAAGCGGCGGCGCTTTTTGGCCTGTTTGTTTTTCAAGGCGGGCCAGAAGGGATTTAAAGGCCTGCGCCTGAAGAAACGCCATCAATGGCGTTTTATCCTGCCCTTGCGCGGGTATTTTTAAAATCTCTTCAAGCGGCATGGGCATGGGCGCATGGGCATCAAGCGTGACAAGCTTTTGGGAAATAAGCGCCAGATCCGCATGATCCAGCAAGGCCTGTCTTCTTTTGGGCTGTTTGATGGTGTCGGCTTTTTTCAGCAGCGTTTCCAGATTGCCGAAGCTTGCGATAAGCTCAGCCGCCGTTTTGATCCCTATGCCGGGCACGCCCGGGACATTGTCCGAGCTGTCGCCGGCCAAAGCCTGAACATCCACCACCTGCGCCGGTGGGACGCCGAACTTTTCCTCAACCGCTTTTTCGTCAATATCGATGCTTTTCATCGGGTCGTAAAGCGTCACGCCTGCGCCGACAAGCTGCATCAGATCCTTGTCCGCCGAAACAATGCGTACAGGGATTTTCTTTTCACGCGCCGCGCGCGCATAGGCGGCGATCAGATCGTCCGCCTCGTAATTGGCCGCTTCAAGCGCCGGAAGGCCGAAAGCTTCCGTGGCCTGCCGTATCAGAGCAAACTGCGGCACAAGATCCTCGGGCGGGGGCGGGCGGTTGGCTTTGTAGGCCGGATAAATATCCTGCCGAAAGGTCTTGCGCGCGGCGTCAAAAATCACGGCAATATGCTGCGCGCCCAGATCTAAAAGCAATTTCTGCAGCATCGCGCAATAGCCGTAAACCGCGTGAACCGGCGTGCCGTCAGGGCGCGACATAAAAGGCAGCGCATGATAGGCCCGAAAAATAAATCCCGAGCCGTCCACAAGATAAAGCGGTTCTTTTTCGTCTTTTGTCATGCGCTTTATTCAATCATAAAAAAACCTCGCCGGACAGCCCCCAAGATTTTTTTGAACCGGCCTTGTTTTTGGTGTATAAGGAGCGCCGAGAGGTTCTCTTTATGACTCAGTTTCCTAAAAATGCCATAGAAATTGAAGGGCTTACAAAGTTCTACGCGCGCAGTGGTGTGCCGGCGCTGGATCATATTGATCTTGTTGTGCCGCAGGGGAGTCTTTTCGGGCTTTTGGGGCCTAACGGGGCGGGGAAATCGACTTTGATTAATGTCCTTGGCAATCTTGTCCTTAAAACAGAAGGTCAGGTGCGGATATGGGATCGTGATCTGGATGAAGACCCGCGCGGCGTGCGCAGCGCTCTTGGCATTGTGCCGCAGGAGCTGAATGTCGACTCCTTCTTCACCGTGCGCGAGCTTTTGGAGTTTCAGGCAGGGCTTTACGGCGTGCCCAAACATGAACGCATCACGGATGATCTTTTGACGCTGCTGGAGCTGAGCAGCAAAGCCCATACCTCTACCCATGCGCTTTCCGGCGGCATGAAACGCCGTTTGATGATGGCCAAAGCCATGGCGCACAGGCCGCCTGTTTTGATTTTGGATGAACCTACAGCCGGCGTTGATGTTGATTTCAGGCATGCTCTATGGACGCAGCTACGCAAACTTAATGAGGCTGGAACCACCATTGTTCTAACCACCCATTATCTTGAAGAGGCGCAATCGCTTTGCGATCATATCGCCATTCTCCATCAGGGGCGGTTTGTGGCCAATGACAGCACGGAACATCTTTTGCAGCAGCTTGACAATAAAAGCCTTACTGTGACTGTTGACCGTGATCTTCACGATGTGCCGCCCAATTTGCGCCCGCATGGATGGGTTTTGGAAAATAAAAGGCAGCTCAAACTGACGCGCGCTGCCAAAACTTTAAGCATCGGGCAGATGCTTTTGGCCGTGCAGGTCAACGGGCTTAATATTCTTGATATTGTGACGAAAGAGCCCGATCTTGAGGATGTATTTTTCCAACTGACCAAACGCGCCTGAAAAACATGCCTCAATCTTTTCCTTTTCTTTTTGTGGCGGCTGTGGCGCTGATGGATGCACAGGGGCGCGTTCTTTTAGCGCAGCGTCCGGCTCATAAAGACATGTCTGAGCTTTGGGAGTTCCCCGGCGGCAAGCTTGAGTCCGGCGAAACGCCCGAAGAAGCCGCAAGGCGCGAATTGCGCGAAGAGCTTTCTGTCTCCATCGAAGAAAGCGATCTTCAGCCCTTGACTTTTGTGTCGCATCACTACAAAGAGCCGCGCAATTTCCGCCTTTTTATGACGCTTTTTCTTTGTACCAAGACCGTCACCGTTGAAAATCTTGAGCATGCGGCTTTGGCTTGGGTTTTTCCCGATCAGCTTGCCTCTTATCCCATGCCTGCGGCGGATCTTTTTTTAGCGCAGTTTCTTGCGCGTTATAGTCATTCCCTCCTGTCATCTTCGGGCAACCGCAAAGCGGTTGAACCGGAGATCTGACGCAGGCCCTAACGTCAGATCCCCGGGCTCTTGCTTCGCAAGCCCCGAGGATGACATGAGGGGTGTGGCTTTATGTGAAAAACGATCTTTAACTGTCGGCGATGGCTGCGGCCATGCGGGCGACTTTGGCCATAAAGGCGACGTCATGAACGCGAAGAATATGCGCGCCTTTGAAAGCGGCCAGCGCCACACAGGCTGCCGTGCCTTCCAGACGGTTTTGCGCATCGCCTTCAAGAACCGTTCCGATAAAACTTTTACGCGAAGGACCGACCAGCACGGGAAGTCCCATCCCGACCACGCGGTCAAGATGATGCAGGAGCGCAAGATCCTGACTCCCCGTTTTGCCAAAGCCCAGACCCGGGTCTAAAATCATCTGGCTGCGCTCAAGCCCTGCTTCAAGCGCGGCCCTTGCAAGTTCATCCAGCGCATCAAAAATATCTTCAACGCCATCATCCTTATCTTTTGCCACGCCATTATGCATCAAAACAAGGTAGGCTTTGGGATGCGCCTTGAGCAGATCATACATGGCTTTTTCTGTTTCCGCGCCGGCCACATTATTGACGATGCGCACGCCGGCCTGCAGCGCCAGCGCCGCCACAGCCGGTTTCCTTGTGTCAATGCTTAAAGGGATGTCCGGCAAGGCGTTGCGGATGGCTTCAATCGCGGGAATCGTGCGCGCGATTTCTTCATCTTGCGGCACGTTCTTTGCGCCCGGGCGGGTGCTTTCGCCGCCTATGTCCAAAATAGTCGCGCCGTCTTTGACCATTTGCGAAGCGCGCTCAAGAACCAGCGGCATATCTACCTTGCCATTCTTGAGCAGCCCCTCGCCCGAAAAAGAATCCGGCGTTATATTGATGATGCCCATGATGGAGAGGTTGCTTAGGAACATGGCAATGTCCCTTTTATCGCCTGCATAGGATCTGATGCGGCAAGCATCTGCAAAAGCGATGCTGCGGATTTGTTGAGGATCGGATGAATCTTCTGCGGGTCAATGTCGGCAAGGGGTTTAAGCACAAAGGCGCGTTCCGTCATCAAGGGATGCGGGATGCTCAGCTCGGGCGTGTGCATCACAAGCTGGTCATAAAAGATAATGTCGATGTCAATCACGCGCGGGCCATAACGGAAAGTCGGACGGCGTCCGAGTTCGCGTTCAATATTTTTTACGGTAAAGAGCAGGCCGCGCGGATCAAGCGCTGTGGTGCCTTTAATCACGGCGTTTAAAAAAAGGGGCTGATCCGTAACATAAGCCGGCGTTGTTTCATAAACAGGCGAGCAGGCTTCAACGCTCACATAAGGTTTTAACGCGCGCACAGCCGCTTGCAGCACGGCAAGCCGATCGCCGAGATTGGAGCCAAGCGCCAAAATCACTTCATGCTGCGTCAGGTCCTCGTTTTTCATGCCAAGCATGATGGTTCTTTTCCAAAAAAAGCGCAAGAGCGGAAAAAGAGGCCTTCCCGCCTAGAAGGGCAGGAAAATATCAAGCAGTTGCGCACCGTAACGCGGCTGCTGGACATCCACAAGCTGGCCGCGCCCGCCATAGGCTACGCGCGCTTCGGCGATCTGGTCATATTTGACCGTGTTCTGGGCGCTGACATCCTGGGGACGAATCACGCCGGCGACTTGAAGCTCGCGCATGTCAAAGTTTACGGTGATCTGCTGGCGGCCGGCAATCACAAGATTGCCGTTGGGCAGAACCTGCGTCACGGTCGCCGCCACGCGCAGATTGATTTTTTCGGATCGATCTACCGTGCCTTTACCGTTGTTGTGCATCGCGCTGGCGGCTGAGGCCATAAGCTCTGGCCTGAAATCAGAAGGAAGAAGGCTGGACAATGTGGATTCAAAACCAAGAAGATTACCAATGCCCGCATTTTCCGTGTTATCTCTTTGGCGCTTGGTTTCATTAGAAATCTGGGCTTTTTCGTCAATGCTGATGGTCACGGTCAAAATATCGCCCACGCGCGAGGCGCGCTGATCGCGGAAAAAGGTGCGCGAGCCCGTGCGCCAAAGGGAATTGGGCTGCTGCTCGCCGATATCCGGCGCGGGCATGGGCATTTTCACGGGCGTGACGCCCTGAAGCGGCGTAGGATCTTGCACTGCCGCAAAAACCGGCGGTGAGCCGGCTTCACGCAGGCGTGTCGAGGCATTGCACGCCGCAAGCATGCATAATGACATCATAAGAAACGCAAAATGGGGGGCTCTATGACGGTTTTTCATGGGCTACCTTACCTCTTGCGGCCACGGCGCGGCGGCCAGTTTTTGATGGCCCGTGCTGACGCGCACAAGGCCTGCGCTTTCAACCACGCCCTCAACCATGCGGTTGGTTTGTGTGTTTGTGATACGGACAATATCGCCGCGCGCGCCATCTTGCAGCGCGCGCCCTTGCGCTGTGATCTGCATCATCGGCGTTGCAATGCGCAGCGTCACCAAAGAGCCGCGTGTGACAAGACGCGGCGCGATAAGATCGCGCGCGCGCAGAAGATCGCCCTCGGAGCCCGTGCGGCGCAGCTCAAAGCCGAGCACCTGATCTATATCCGCAAGAATATCATTGCCCAGCTGATCTTCATTCACCGTGATCCAGCCCAGATCCGCAGCGCCTAGAACTTGCCCGCCTTCAAGACGGCGCGCAAGGACGGGGATAGTTTTTTTGATAGAGACACGGCCTGAAACCGGCTGCATGATGGGGCGCTTGTCGCCTTGCGCGATGATTTCGCCCCGAAAGCGTCTTGATTTTTCATCGTAAGTGATGCCGGTCACATCAAAGGCCGCGCCCTGCTCCGCCGGAAGCAGAAAACCCGGGTTTCTGTTGTCAAAAGCCACATCGATGGTTTTGCCTTCAAGCGCCACAAGCGCGCCGAGCCTTTCTTTTACCGCTTCAAAAACCATGTCCGGCGTGATGCGCGTGGCCGCGCGCGTGATCGTAGAGCGATCCAAAAGACTTTGCGGCTTAAAACCAAGCCTGTATTTGTTTGAAAGCGCCACCAGAGTCCGCACATCATAGGTCACCGTTTTTCCGGGCGCTGGCGCAAGGGCCACATCACGATCGCGCGATTCCTCAATGCCTTCAAAAATATCGCTCAGACGAATAACGCCGCCTTGCACGTCAGCTTGCGTCCGCGCGGTAACTTCAAGAGGCACAAACATGTCCGCAAAAACCGGTGAGGCCTGAAGGAAGAAAAAACCCACAGCCAGAAGAAATCCGATGTTTTTTGTTTTTTTCATGCGTTTTTACTCCTTTTCACCGGCTTAACGCATCTGGCTGATTGTGGTCATCATTTCATCGCCGGCTGTAATCACGCGCGCATTCATTTCATAAGCGCGCTGCGCCGTTATCAATGTCGTGATTTCCGCAACCACATTCACGTTGGATGATTCCAGCGCGCCCTGCATCAAATAGCCAAAGCCGTCCGACTGCGGATCGCCCGTGATGGGCGTGCCGGAGGCTTCGGTTTCGCGGAACAGATTGTCGCCGATGGCTTCAAGCCCCGAAGGATTGATAAAAGCCGCAAGCTGTATCTGCCCCAGAGATTGAAGCGCGGTTTGCCCGTCAATGCGCGCCAAAACCTCGCCCGAGCGGCTGATGATGACTTCCATCGCATCTTCAGGCACAGAGATGTTCGGGGAGAGCAAAAATCCGTCCTGCGTGACAATTTCACCGTTTTCATTGGTCTGCAGCGAGCCGTCGCGTGTATAGTTTATGGTGCCGTCCGGCATTTGAATCTGGAGAAAGCCGCGCCCGTTGATGGCCACGTCATAAGTGCCTTCGGTGATATTGATGACGCCGTTTTCGTGAATGCGATAGGTCGCAACAGGTTTGACGCCCATGCCCACCTGAAGGCCTGAGGGCAAAAGCGTTCCCGTATCCGATGTGGGCGAGCCGACGCGGCGGATATTGTCATAGAGCAGATCCTGAAACTCCGCCCGCGAGCGCTTAAAGCCCGTTGTCGAGATGTTGGCGATATTGTTGGCGATGACCTCAACATTAAGCTGCTGCGCCTGCATGCCTGTGGTGCCGATATACATTGTTCTCATGGGTTTTTACTCCTTTTACGCTGTTGTGCTGCCAAGACGGCTGATGGCCGTGCGTTGACGTTCGTTTTCAAGTTCCAAAAGATGCACGATGGTTTGATAGGTGCGCGTCACTTCCATCATGCGCGACATTTCCACGACGCCCTGAACATTGGACTGCTCAATCCCGCCTTGCACCATGCGGCTGCCTTCCACGGCTTCCGGCTCTTCATTGGCCATGTAGAGATTGTCGCCGACATGCATCAAGGCCTGATCCGCCACAAAGCCCATCACGCGCAGGCGGCCAAGCTCCTGCATATTGGCTTCAGGGCCGATCGCGGCGGACACTGTTCCATCCGAGGCAATGGTGATGTCCCGCGCATCTTCGGGCACCGCAATCGCCGCGCCGCCATCGCCAAGAACCTGATAGCCCTGAGGGGTGACAAGCTCGCCTTCGCCATTGAGCATAAAACTGCCCGCCCGCGTATAACGAATGCCTTGCGATGTTTGAACGGGGAAATAGCCTTCGCCCTGAATCGATACGTCCAAAGGATTGCCCGTCATCACGGTGGGACCTTGCTGGATGTCGCGGTAGGTTCCGTTTTCCACCGCAAACTGAAACTCGCTTTGCCGCGCCGGCTGGATGATGTAGGTGTCAAACGCAATGCCGTGCCGCTTGAACCCCGTGGTCGTCATATTGGCCACGTTGTTGGCTGTGATATCCATCACACGTTCCAAAGACTGAACGTAGGATGTGAGAATAAGTCCTGCCCCTTGCATGCGCGTCCCTTTGACGTTGGTGGTTGTCACCTCCTTCCATGCATAAGGCGTGCCAAAATTGTTTTCTTTTTATTTCAATGTATTACTTCTTTTTTGACTCCGGTGGGGCCGGAGCTGCGCGGAAGAAAATGCCGCAAAGTCTTTTTTCGGGCTACGAGGAAAGGCTTGTTAACCATAAAGGCATCTGTATAATAATGCGGACGGTTTTTGCGCTTTTGACAAGGAGCAACCCAGTGGCTCAGGACGATCTTGACGAAGAAAAGGAAACGGACGAAACCGCCGAAGCCGCTTTGGCCGCTCAGGCTGCTCAAAAGAAGAAAAAAAAGACCAAGCTGCTGATGGCTGTCGGCGGGCTTATTGCTCTTTTGCTGATCGGCGGCGCGGGTACTTTTTTTGCCTTGCACGGTACGCCGCAGCCCCAAGCGGAAGGGGTTGAATCGGAAGATGAAAGAAGTCTTGCGGCACCCGCTGTCCCGATCAAGAGCGGCGCGCCGGTTTTTTATGCGCTTGGCGATATTCTTGTTAATCTGAGCGGCGACGGCAAGCGGCCAAGCTTTCTTAAAGTGCGCATTGCGCTTGAACTTAACGATGCCAAAGACACGGCCACGCTTGATACGCTCAAGCCGAGAATTATAGATTATTTCCAAGGCTATCTGCGGGAGCTTCGCGTTGAGGATCTTCGCGGCTCTGCCGGACTTTACCGTTTGCGTGAGGAGCTTCTTGCGCGCGTCAATGAAGCTGTCGCGCCGCTTTCCGTGCGTGATGTTCTCTTTCAGGAGATTCTTGTTCAATAATGACTGACGAGACCAAGACCGATGAAATGTCCGAAGAGGAGCGCCAAGCCGCCGAATGGGCTGCTATGGCCGAAGGCGGCGATGATATGGAAGGCGGCGTTGCCCGCGTTCTAAGTCAGAATGAAATCGACTCGCTTTTAGGTTTCGGCGGCAGTGGGCCATCGCAGGAAACGTCGGGCATTATGGCGCTGATTAACAGCGCTCTGGTCAATTATGAACGTCTGCCTATGCTGGAGGTCGTGTTCGACCGGCTGGTGCGGATGATGTCCACAAGCCTGCGCAATTTCACCTCGGACAATGTCGAGGTGAGTCTGGATCAAATTACATCGGTGCGGTTTGGGGATTATTTGAACTCGATTCCTCTTCCTGCCATGCTTGCGGTGTTCAAGGCGGAGGAGTGGGATAATTCTGCCCTGATGACCATCGACAGCGCCATGATTTATTCCATTGTCGATGTGCTTTTGGGTGGCCGGCGCGGCACGGCCGCGATGCGTATTGAAGGACGGCCTTATACCACGATCGAGCGCAATCTGGTCGAGCGTCTGGTGCGCGTCATTCTGGCCGATGTTTCGGGCGCTTTTGATCCGCTTTCGCCGGTGACGTTCCGCTTTGATCGGCTTGAAACCAACCCGCGCTTTGCCACTATTGCAAGGCCCGCCAACGCCGCCGTTTTGGCCAAGCTGCGCATTGATATGGAAGATCGCGGCGGGCGGATTGAGATTTTAATCCCTTATGCCACATTAGAGCCTGTGCGCGAGATTCTTCTTCAAATGTTTATGGGCGAAAAGTTTGGCCGCGACAGTATCTGGGAGACGCATCTGGGTAACGAGCTTTTGATGACCAGCATGCATATGGAAGCCGTTTTGGACGAGGTGCGGCTTCCTTTGGGGGATGTGATGAGCTGGAAGGTCGGCTCGCGCCTGATGCTTAATGTCAAGCCTCAGGATCTTGTCACGCTGCGCGCGGGGGATGTTTCCCTTTTTAAGGGCAGTATGGGGTCTTTGAACAACAAGATCGCCGTGCGGGTGGATGAGGTTGATATTCACGATCCGTCAAAAGCTTGACGCTGAGGCGCCTGAACGTCACACTGTCTTTCAAAGGAGTATAAAATCATGTCCATTATCACGATTTTGCTTGATGTTGTTTTGATCGGCTTTCTGATTGCGGGTGTGCGTTATGCCATGCGGCTTAGTCGGCAGCTTGCGCTTATGCGGGAGTCGCGCGCGGATATGGAGCGTTTTGTCCTTGACTTTAACGTGACCATTGCGCGCATCGAAAAAGGCATTCAGACCATGAAAAGCACGGCCCGCGCATGCGGTGATGATCTTGAAGAGCTGATTGATCGCGGGCATGCGCTGAAAGATGAGCTTCAACTTTTGTCGCAGAGCGCGGATCAAATCGCCAACCGTCTGGCCTCAAGGCCTTCTGTGGTTGAGGCCGAAGCGCCTTTGTCGGCGGAGCAGGAGCATATGCGCAAAGCCCAAGCCGTGCTTGAAGAAATCCGCGCGATGGCGGGCGCGCCGCCCTTATCCGAAGACCGCCATTTTGCTTCAACAGCCGAGCGTGATTTGATGGTTGCGCTGGCCAAGCAGGGATAAAGGAAATGCTTTGCCTATGTTGACTTTGCTGCACCGGCCCAAGTTCTTTCTCTCCGCCATGATTTTTACGGCTGTTTTGATGGTGGGTGTGCGTCTGGGCGATGTCTGGTACAGTATGACAACGGGCAAGCCTTTTCACGCGGTCAAAATCTCACAGGCGGCGGATGAAACGCCGCAAACGCAGCCTCAGCCAGAGGCGGCAACGGCGGAACCCGCGCCCCAACCGCAGCCAACGCCCGAAGCTGCGCCGCCTCAAGCCGCTCCTGCCCCTGCGCCCCAGCCGCGCTATAGCGCGCCGGTGACCCTTTCACCGGACAGCGATCTTTATAAACAGCTTAGCGGGCGGCGCGAGGAACTTGACAAGCGTGAAGGCGAGCTTGCCAAACGTCTGGCTTTGCTTGAAGTGGCTGAAAAACGTGTCGATCAAAAGCTCAAGGAAATGGAAACGCTGCGCGCGCAGCTTCAAACACTTTTGAATCAGGCGGACGCGGCGCAGGCGGCACAAATCGATTCACTTGTGAAGATTTACGAGATTATGAAACCCAAAGAAGCGGCGCGCATTTTTGAAGCTTTGGATATGCATGTCCTGCTCGGCGTCGTCAAACGCATGAAACCCGCCCGCAGCGCCCCTATTTTAGCCGAAATGTCGCCGGAAAAAGCGATGGAAGTCACAACGGCCCTGACGCGGCAGGATCGGCTGCCGCAGATGCCTTAACAAAAAAACTGTCATAAGTTAAAGGCTGTTGAATAAAAGAACGGCAAGCGATTGTTTCTGAACAGAAACGAAACGACCCTAGGTTAACCGCTGTTTATCGCGTTAATCTTCTGTTAACCTATTGAAAGTAATAGAAAAATTGAAATGACCCCCAATTTTGTGACATAATAAGCCTCTTGAGACAAATAGTTTCAATATTTTATGGGGTACAAAATGCAACAGGGAATCGAAACAAACGGAATTGATCCGAAATCGCTCGATATAGATTTGGCGATGGAAGAGTCACAAGAAAGTCTTTTGAAGATAAAAGAAGAAATGTTGCCCTTTCGTGAAGGCAAGTATTCTTTTAAGAAACCCGTTGATTTTGAACAAAGGATCATTGAAGAATTAAAGCCCGCGCCTTCTATACAAAGAGCTATTCATGAGCAACTTCCAAAAGGAAGTCCGCAATATGTTTTATACAAGCAAGAAATAACATCCATAGAAGATGCTTTTTTGAAAGCCAAAGAAGAGGTAACGAAACGGCGAGAATATCTGGAGAATAAGGGGCGTTTCAAGTACTTGGAACTTCTCGGTGGGATTTTTGTCCTGCCAGCTGCTGCGGGTGAGGCTTTAAAATATTGGTTCCCTGAGACTGTAGGGGGTAATGCTGGAGCGGATAATATTGTAATAAAAACACTCCAAGTTGCCATAGCGACATCAGCAGCATTTTATACGACAAAAGACAGTAGGAAAGCACTTCGTGATAGGGCATTAGAAAAATTGAAGATTAAAAACACTCACGCTTTCTTTTCATCTCACTATGCTAAAATAAAAGAGTACACGAAAAAGAAAATAGAAAGGATTTTTTCTAAAAGAAATAAACAGGACAATGGCCTTGGTCTTTAAGTGGTAAGAAATAAGCCTATATGTTAAACTGGCGAAGGGGGTTTTTGGCTTTGAGTCATCGCTGAGCGTGAGCGGCCCCATCTTTGTAAGCGGGCTTGATGCCTTTTTTCAGCTTCCCGGCGACGCTCTACTTCTTCTTTTCCATCAACAAACTCGGTGTAGGCATCTTTCAACACCTTTCCAACACCTAGGATTGCTGCGCTAAACACAAATGCTTCCGTAATACCCATAGCCTCGCCCTCCTTTCCTTAACCTTGCCAGCCCGCCCCCAGAAAGTCAAGGAATGCTAACTAAACCTAATGTTTTCAACGGAATTGTTTAATTCAAATGCTTGTAAACCTGCAAATCCACCAGGAAGTTTACGGCTGTGTCGTAGCGGTCGGTGGGGAGATGCTCGGGGGTTTGGATGTTAAACTTGGTCAGGAAAAGGGCGCGGACGACTTCTTTGTCCGCCTTTTGCGTGTAGGCCACATAATCCATCAGAGCGCGTAAGGCATTGGATTCAATGGTGCCGAGAGTTTTTTGCGTCGGCGCGCCGCGCAGGGCCGAAACGCCCGAGACTAAAAGCCGCATCTCGCCGGCTGTAAGGCCGGTGCTGGCTTGCGTTAAAGTCTCCTCCAAAAGATCATTGAAGGCGGGCTCTTTAAAGGGGTGCTTTGTGTCGTCCATGGCTTGTTTTTCCCTAAGTCGTTATTTTTATATCGTAACAAATTTATGGGATGAAAGCAATTTTTCTTTTTCATTTTGATAGGTTCAAAAACGCGGTTTTTAAGAAGAATCCCTCGAAATCCTTGAAATTGCCGCAATCCCTACCTTTTTTTGGTCTATTCTTACCTATTTTTGGTAGTGTAACTTTGTTTGACAGGCATATTTGTCTGACATTATGATAAGTGACGCTTATCATGGAGACAGGCCTATGCCATCAGGTCAACAAATCCGCGCCGCCCGTATCCTTGCCCGCTGGGATGCTCAGGAGCTGGCCCAGCGCGTGGGCCTTAGCCGCGTTTCCATCCAGAATATCGAGCGCGGCGAATCAATCCCCAAGACCGAAACGCTTGAAAAAATCACCCGCGTTTTTGCCCGCGCCGGTATTGAGTTTATCGGCCAGCGCGGCGTGGCCTTTCGTGACGATCAAATTGTGACGCTGCATGGCGATCATATCTTTTTCCGCCTTTTGGATGATGTGATTGCCGAGCTTAAAGATCAGCCCCATCCCGAGGTTCTTTTTTCCTGCGTTGATGAATCGGTCATGTCTTCTGTCGTGATCGAAAATATCAGGCGGTTGCGTGGTGCGGGTATTGCCATGCGCTCCTTAATCAAAGAAGGTGATTTTTATCTGAGGGGCGATCTTAAAGACTATCGCTTTTTGCCTGCGCCTTATTGGCATCATAACAGCATTCTGATCTATGGCGATAAAATCGCTACGCTTCTTTCGGACACGGCCATTATTGTGCGCAACGCGCCTATTGCCCAAGCACAAAAAAACATGTTCGATTTTGTATGGGATCATGCGGCGGCGCCAACGCAAAGCACAGCGTCCGTTTTTTATAACGAAGGATAGGGCTTTATTTGCTTGCCAGCGCCTTTGTTACAATCTCTTTGACATTGTTTGAAAGCTTGGGCAAAGCGGCGATTTTTTTCAGGGCAGCCTTCATCAGCTTCTGGCGCTTGGGATCAAAATCTTTCCAGCGCAAAAAGGGCTTGGCCAGACGCGCGGCGGCGTTCGGGTTGATTTTATCAACCACTTCGACCATTGAGGCCGCAAACATATAGCCGCTCCCATCCGTAGCATGAAAACCCAGAGGGTTGCCGATAAAGGCGCCGATTAGAGCCATCACGCGGTTGGGATTTTTAAAGGTGAAGGCTTTATGCTTTAACAATTTCTGCACATCCTGCAAAACATCGTCTTTAAGCGCGCCGGCCTGCGCGCGCAGCCAGTCATCCATAATGGCGGGCTGGCCTTCATAGGTTTTGGCAAACAGCGCAAGCATCTTATCTTTTGGCGAAAACTTGCCCAGTTTTTCATGCGCATCCACCAGAAGATCAAGGCCGACTGTTTTGTCCGTCATATTGCGCGAACGCGCCACGGCGGCCACAGCCAAAGGCGCGACGGTTTCAGGCTCGATTCTATTGAGATAGGCAAGGCAGAGGTTTTTCAAGCTGCGTTTGCCGCGCGCAATGCCATCACTGGCTTTTTCGTCAAGCGTACGCTCGATATTCTCATAAATGGCCCATAGATCATCCGCAAGCGCGGTTGCGATATTTTCCGCAAGCGCGCGTCTTTGCTTATAAATCGCAATGGGGTCGATTTTTTTGCCGCGCGCAAGCTGGCTTAAACCAAGCTCAGACACGGACGGAATCGTCAAGGTCATGGCTTTGGTGGCCGCATCAAGGTTTTTATCCCGCAGCATATGGCGCAGGCTTTCCATAAAAGCCGCAGGCGGCGTGATTTGATCCAGCACATATTTTGTGAACAGGGTCTGCGCGGCATCCCAGCGGTTAAACCCGTCCGTATCGCGGGCCATAATCAGGCGCAGCTGCTCATCCGTATAAGCATAGTTCAAGCGCACCGGCGCCGAAAAGCCTCGCAAAAGTGACGGGACAGGCTGGCTTTCTACATTCATGAACACAAATACATCTTCTTGCGCGGCCAGATCCAGAACAAAAGTTCCTTTCATGTCCCGCCCCCGCTCATCCAACAGCCCTACGGAAAAAGGCATGTGGAACGGCTTTTTCTTCTTTTGCCCGGGTGTGGGCGGACAGCTTTGCTTCACGCGCAAAGTATATTCCTTTTTCTTTGCATCGTAATGCGAGGTTACATCCAAAACGGGCGTTCCCGCCTGCTCGTACCAAAGCATAAATTGATCGAGATCGATGCCGCCCGCCTCAGCCATCGCGGCGACAAAATCTTCACATGTGGCGGCCTGACCGTCATGGCGTTTTAAATAAAGCCTAAGGCCTTTGCGGAAGGCTTTGCGGCCTATCATGGTTTGAATCATGCGCACCACTTCCGCGCCTTTTTGATAGACGGTGGAGGTGTAGAAATTATCAATCTGCTGGTAGCTCGGCGGACGGATGGGGTGCGCCATCGCGCCCGCATCTTCGGGGAACTGCCTTGTGCGTATGTCCCAGACGGCATGAAGCCGCTCGAGCGCACGGCCGTTCATATCACCGCAAAACTCCTGCTCCCGAAAAACGGTGAGGCCTTCTTTCAAACTCAGCTGAAACCAATCGCGGCAGGTGACGCGATCGCCTGTGTAATTGTGGAAATATTCATGTCCCACAACGCGCTCGAAAAAGGCGATGTCGGCGTCCGTGGCCGTGTCCGCGCGGCCCAATACACAAGAATCGTTAAAAATATTGAGGCCCTTGTTTTCCATGGCGCCGTAGTTAAACGCGCTGACGGCCACAATCATGAAGCGATCCAGATCATATTCAAGGCCGTAGGTTTTTTCATCCCATGCCATGGCGTCCTTGATGGCCTTCATGGCAAAGCCTGTTTCGCTTTTGCGGCCCGGATCGACATAAATCTCAAGCAGGACTTTGCGCCCTGATTTGGTGGTGAAATGGTCGCTGACTTTATCAAGCGCGCCGGCCACAAGCGCAAAAAGATAGCATGGCTTGGCAAAAGGATCTTCCCACACCGCAAAATGGCGGCCATTTTTTTCTGTGCCTTTTTTGATAAGATTGCCGTTTGCAAGAAGAACGGGATATTGCTTTTTGTCCGCATGAATCGTGACGATAAACTTGGCCAGCACATCGGGGCGATCCGGATAATAGGTGATGCGGCGGAAACCTTGAGACTCGCACTGCGTTGAAAGAAGTTTGCCGGCGCGGTAAAGGCCGGAAAGCGCGGTATTTTTATCGGGATTGTTCGTGCTTTCAATTTCAATCAGTGCTTCATCCGGCACGGCTTCGAGCGTGAGGGTTTTATCCGTAAGTTTGTAGCTCTGCGCCGTCAGCGCAATGCCGTTGACGCGCACGCTTAAAAGCTTCTGCTCTTCGCCATTGAGCACAAGCGGCGCTTTTTTCTCTTTGCTTGCCGGATTGCGCTGCACAAAAAGGCGTGAAGACACTTTGGTCGCTTTTTCGCCGATGTCAAAATCAAGCTCAACCGTTTTGACAAGGAAAACGGGCGGTCTGTAATCCGCAAGGCGGACTTCCGTGGTTTGCGGCTTTTTCTTTGTGCTGGCCATGTTTTTGCTCCTTAAAACATAAACTCTAAACTGTCGCGGGCTTCATCGCTCATGCGCGAAGAGTCCCATGGTGGATCCCAGACAAGCTTTACATCTATTTCGTTAATATCTGCTATATGATCCGTTAAGGCTTTATGCACCATGTTCAGGATCATACCCGCCAAAGGGCAATGCGCGGTCGTCAAGGTCATAGCCACATGCAAAGAGGGCTTATCTGTATCAAGATCGCGCAAGTCTATGCTGTAAATCAGGCCCAGATCATAGATGTTAACCGGTATTTCAGGGTCATAAACGGTGCGGAGCGCATCGATAATGCGCTCTGTCAAATCGGCGCGTTTTTCTTCTAAAGGCAGGCTCATGTGTTTTCAGTCTGCACTGTCTGGTTTTGCGCAGGGTTAAGGGCCGCTTGCAGCGTGCGCCATGAAAGCATCGCGCATTTCACGCGCGCCGGATAGTTTTTAACGCCCGCCAGCGCATCAAGCCGTGCGTTGTCTTCGGGATTCATCATGGCTTCAAATTGCGGGTCAGGCTTAAAGTTTTTGCAGAGCTGTTCAAAATGCGCCGCCAGTTTTTCCGCTTCCTGCGCGGTTTTGCCCTTTAAAAGATCCGTCATCATCGAGGCCGAGGCCATGGAAATAGCGCAGCCCTGCCCTTGAAAAGAGGCTTCCTTGATGCGGCCCTGTTCATCAGCGGTGACGTAAAGCACCAGGCGGTCGCCGCAAAGCGGGTTGTGGCCGACGGCTTGGCATTGGGCTTTTTCCATCTCGTAAAAATTATGCGGATATCTGCTGTGATCGAGTATCAAATCCTGATAAAGATCAAGCAAATCCTGCTCGTTCAGACTCATGCGAAAATCTCCCTTACCGCGCGCAAACCTTCAGCCAGAGAATCCACATCTTCGAACGTATTGTAAAGGCCGAAAGAGGCGCGCGCCGTACCCATAAGTCCCATGCTTTCCATGGCGGGCTGCGCACAATGATGGCCTGCGCGGATCGCAATGCCTCGGCTTTCCAGAACTGTGCCGATATCGTGGGGGTGGGCATGTTCCATCACAAAAGACAAAATGGCGGCCTTGCGCGGGGCCGTGCCGATCAGGCGCACGCCTTGGATCGTGCCTATCTTTTCATGCGCGTAAGCAAGGAGCTTGTCTTCATGCACGGCAATATTTTGCATACCGATGGATGTCACATAGTTCAGGCCTGCCGTAAGGCCGACAACGCCGGCAATATGGGGCGTTCCCGCTTCAAACCGCGCGGGCGGGGGAAGAAAGCTTGTTTCTTCAAACGTGACATTTTCGATCATATCGCCCCCGCCCTGATAAGGGGGCATGGATTGCAGCCATGCGCGCTTGCCGTAAAGAACGCCGATGCCGGTGGGGCCGTAAATCTTGTGGCCTGAGAAAACATAAAAATCGGCATCCAGCGCCTGAACATCCACCGTTTCATGCGCAATGGCTTGGGCGCCGTCCAGCATGACCGGAATGCCACGATCATGCGCGGCCTTGATAATGTCTTTCACAGGCAAAATAGTGCCGAAGGCGTTGGAGACATGCGCCACGGAAACCAGCTTTGTTTTTTCCGAGAGCGCCTCAAGCACGTCCTGCAGAAGAATATCGCCGTCTTTCTTGATAGGAACCACGCGCAGCTTAAAGGGGATTTTCTTTTGCAAAAGCTGCCAAGGCACAATGTTGGCGTGATGCTCAAGCTGCGTCAGGACAACCTCATCCCCTTCTTTCAGATTGGCAGCGCCCCAGCTTGAGGCCACCAGATTAAGGCTTTCGGTGGCGCCATGCGTGAAGATGATCTCATCCTCATGCGCGGCGTTGATAAAGCGCTGAACGCAGACGCGGCCCTGATCGTAAAGATCCGTTGCGCTCATGGAAAGCTCGTAAACGCCGCGATGGATGTTGGCATAGCCTTGTTCGTAAAAACGCGACATAGCCTCGATCACAGGGCGCGGTTTTTGCGCGCTGGCGGCGCTGTCCAGATAAACAAGGGGCTGTCCCCGCATTTTACGCTCAAGGATCGGAAAGTCTTTTCTGATTTTTAACACGTCCATGAGGCGATTTCCTCCTGCATAAGCTGCATGATGGCAGGTTCGGCGCCATCTTCAAGAAAACTTTGGATGAAAGCGCGCGTGAGCATCGCGCGTGCTTCATCTTCCGGTATGCCTCGGCTGCGTAGATAAAACAAGGCGGCCTCATCCAAAGCGCCTGTACTGGCGCCGTGCGAACATTTGACATCATCCGCATAAATCTCAAGCTCCGGCCGCGCATCAAATGAGGCGTTTTCTGAAAGCAAAAGCGCGCGCGCCATCTGATGGCCGCTTGTTTTTTGCGCCGCAGGGGCCAGATGGGTTGTGCCTTTAAAAACGCCGCAGGAATTGTCAGATAAAACGGCGCGGCATTTTTGCATGCTTGTGGTGTGCGCGGCTTTATGGCGGACAAAAGTTGTGATGTCGTGATGTTCTTCGGCGCGGCCCAAAATCAGGCTTGAAAAGGACGCGCGGGCTGACGGCTCGCAAAGATCAGCCGTCACCATCTGGCGGTTCAAAAGCCCGCCGCGCATCAGCGCATGGCCATGATAAAAAGCGCCTTGCGCCAGTGTGATTTGTGTCTGCGCGTTATGAAATGTTTTTTGCCCTTCGTCAATCACATGGGCATGCGTCAGTTTGGCGCCTGCTTCAAGGGTGATGGCAAGATCCCTTTCATGCAGCGCTTTATGCGCGCTTTGGCTCTTATGCCGCTCAAGCAACGTCAAGCGGCTGTTTGCGCCAAGATTGACGGCCAGTTGTGTGCGCGTTTGAGCATCTTTCGTTTCATCATATAAAAACAGCAATTCCACGGGGTCCATGACAAGGCAGGCCTGTCCGCCCAAAGCAAGCGTATAAATATTATCTTTTTGCGAAAAGGATAAAAGCGCATCAGGAAGTTTATGGAGCGTTGTCGCCGACTCATCAAGAAAGCCATTGACAAAAACAATGCGGTGCGCGGTGCGCGCCTGCGGCAGACCGGCGATATTCGCCGGTTTTGCCTGATCCAGCTTCCAGATTTCAAAGGCGTTCAGCGGCGTATAGCGCCACAATTCCTTTTGCGTCCGGCTTTGGCGGATCAGGCTTTCAAGACTCATAATTGAAGCCTCTTATAACATTCCGCGATAATGGCAGGCATGGGCCTTAAATCTTTTCTAAGAAAATCGGGCTCGTTTTCGCCTTTAAAGGCGGCGGGCAAACAGAATCCGCCTGTAAGGCCCATGCTGAAAAAGCCGCATCCACGCGCAATATGTACTTCTTCAGGTGTATCACCAACCACAATGCCGCCCCTCACATGGTGGTTTTTAAGCCAGTTTTCAAGCCGCTTGCCTTTACCGGCTTTGTACATAATGTCCTGATGCTCATCATGCCCGTTGGCCAGCACAGCGCTAAAGCAATTATCAAGATCAAAACGCTTTAACTGCTTACGAATGTCTTCCTTTGTGTGATTGCTTAAAATGATCGCCTTATGCCCTTGTCCTTTTATATAACTTAATGCTTGGATGACACCTCGGCGAGGGCAGACTCCTTGGTTGGAGCCGTTGTACGCCTCGCCGAAAAACCGATGAAGATCATCGGTTCTTTCCGCGATCACTTTCTTGCATATGCCAAGATCCGCGTACATTTCTTTGAGCGGAATACGGAAGGCCAACCTGTATTCCGCATAGCTTACGGGCTTGGCACCGACTTTTTCAGCCATGCCGTTAAAGGCCCTCCAGTGATGCTTCGCATCTTCAAGGATCACACCGTTATAATCAAAAACAATTACAAACTTATCAGGGCGCATGTCTTTCTCCGTAAACATGTTGAATAATGGACGGCAGCGGCTTTAAGTCTTTCACCAGCCAGTCCGGCTTTGCTCTTTCAAGTGTTTCGCGCAAGCAGCACCCACTTTCTACGGCTACGCTGGTAAACCCATGCTGCAACGCAATATCCATTTCCTCCGGCGAATCGCCAACCACAATACCACCGTAACATTTATGGCGTTTAAGCCAGTCGTCAAGGCGGTCTTTTTTACCCGCTTTATGCATGATGTTCTTATACTCATCCGGCGCATTGGCCAAGACTTCATCAAAATAAGTTTCAAGGCCAAAACGCTTTAATTGTCTCTCGATACAGGGCCGATTATGATTGCTTAAAATTAACGATTTATGTTCTTGTTTTTTCAGATAATGCAGGGTCTCCCGCGTGCCTTCATGCAGGGTGGTTTTATGCACAAGGCTTTGGTAAACATCCCCGAAAATCTTAAAAACTATTTCTTCCTGCTCTTCAATGATTCGCCGGCTCAGGCCCAGTTCCTGATACATGGCCTTCAGCGGCATGCGGTAGGCGGCCTTGTATTGCTCCTCGCTTATGGCCCGCCCCCCGAGCGTGACAAGGATTTCATTAACCGCCCGCCATGTAAGCCATGTATCATTGATCAGCGTGCCGTTCCAGTCAAAGACAACCACCAGCTGGTCAGGGCGCATGCATGTCTCCGTAACCTTTTTCTTCAAGCTCGGCCACTAAGGAGGCATCGCCAGTGCGTATGATGCGCCCTTTTTGCAAAACATGGACATGGTCGGGCCGGATATAATCCAGCAATCTTTGGTAATGCGTGATGATGAGCATGGCGCGATCTTTGCTTCGCATTGCATTAACGCCATCTGCGACAATGCGCAAAGCGTCAATATCAAGGCCGCTGTCGGTTTCGTCCAGAACGCATAAGGACGGCTCCAGCACGGCCATTTGTAAAACTTCGTTGCGCTTTTTCTCGCCGCCCGAAAAGCCGACATTAAGGGGGCGTTTGAGTATGGCCTCATCAAGCTGCATGCTTTGCGCTCTTTGCCTCAAAAACTTTGCCATGGAAATAACATCCAGCGGTTTTTCGCCGCGCGCGCGGCGCTGGGCGTTCAGCGCCGTGTTGAGAAAGTTCATCACCGTAACCCCCGCGATCTCCACGGGATATTGAAAGGCCAGAAAAACGCCGGCGGCGGCGCGCGCTTCGGGCGCAAGAGCCAGAAGATCCTTTCCCTGCCACTCTATCTTCCCCTGCGTCACCTGATAGGAAGGATGGCCCGCCAAAACATAAGACAGTGTGCTTTTGCCCGCCCCGTTAGGGCCCATCAAGGCATGCACCTGCCCTAAAGGCACGGTGAGAGAGAGTCCCTTTAAAATCTCATGTCCTTCACTACCGGCGTGGAGATTTTCTATCTTGAGCATGGTTCCTTGTCCTTATCCTACAGAGCCTTCCAAACTGATGCCGATCAGCTTTTGCGCTTCAACCGCAAACTCCAAGGGGAGCTTGCGCATGACATCGCGGCAAAAGCCGCCCACAATCAGCGTCATGGCCTCTTCTTCGCTAAGGCCGCGCTGGCGGCAGTAAAAAAGCTGCTCTTCGCTGACTTTGGATGTGGTGGCTTCGTGTTCAATATGGCCATTTTGCTGCTGCTGTTCAATGTACGGCACCGTATGGGCCCCGCATTGGTCACCTATTAAAAGACTGTCGCATTGCGTTTTGTTGCGCGCGCCTTTGGCCGTTTTCGTCATTTTCACAAGGCCGCGATAGGTGGCTTGCGCGCGCCCTGCGCTGACGGATTTGGCCATAATGGTGGAGCGCGTGTTTTTGCCAAGATGAATCATCTTGGTGCCCGTGTCCGCCTGCTGATGATTGCCCACAATGGCCACGGAATAAAAATCGCCTTGGCTGTCATCGCCTTTTAAAACGCAGCTCGGATATTTCCATGTGATGGCCGAGCCTGTCTCCACCTGCGTCCAAGAAATATGCGCGCCTTGCCCTGCGCAAAGGCCGCGTTTGGTGACAAAATTGTAAATGCCGCCGCGCCCTTCCTTATCGCCAGGATACCAATTCTGCACGGTTGCGTATTTGATATGGGCGCGATCCATTGCAACCAGCTCGACCACCGCAGCATGAAGTTGATGTTCGTCCCGCTTTGGCGCCGTGCAGCCTTCAAGATAACTGACGGAGCTGTCATCATCCGCGACAATCAAAGTTCGCTCAAACTGGCCTGTGCTTTCGGCGTTGATGCGGAAATAGGTTGAAAGCTCCATGGGGCAGCGCACGCCTTTGGGAATATAAACAAAAGAACCGTCCGTAAAAACCGCCATATTAAGCGCCGCATAGAAATTATCCTCAGCCGGTACAACGCTCCCCATATAGCGCCGTACGAGATCCGGATATTTTTCGATCGCTTCGCTAAGCGGGCAAAACAGGATTCCTTTTTCCGCAAGCGCTTTTTTGTAGGTGGTGGCCACGGAAACACTGTCAAAGACGGCATCCACGGCAATCTCGGATGTGATGCCGGAAAGCCTTTCCTGCTCACGCAAGGGAATGCCAAGTTTTTCATAGGTGCGCAAAAGCTCGGGATCTACCTCATCCAAAGACTGCGGCGTCTTTTGGGTTTTGGGCGCGGCGTAGTAAGAGGAGGCCTGAAAATCAATCGGCGCAAAATCGAGTTTGCTCCATTGCGGGGGTGTCATGCTTTGCCACAGCTCAAAAGCTTTCAGCCGCATGTCCAAAATCCAGTCCGGTTCCTTGCGCTGGCTTGCAATAAAACGCACCGTACCCTCGCCAAGCCCTTTTTCGGCACGGAGCGTTTCAATAGAGGTGGTGAAGCCGTATTTATACGGCTCGGGAAGGGGGAGATCCACGTTCATGCCTCACCCATGCGCCTCTCAAAGGCGAGGTCGGCAAGATAAAGCTCGTTCAAATATTGCCGAATCGTCTGGTTGATCGGCCCCCAGTTTTGACGAACGGCGCACCAGCTGGCGGCGCAATGACAGCGCTCATTGCTGTTGGCGCAGGCTGTCAGGCTGATGGGGCCATCTATGGCTTCCAAAATCACGGCCAGCGACACGGCATGCGGGGCATAGGCCAAAACATAGCCGCCCATCGCGCCGCGCTGCGCGCGTACCAGCGCATTTTGCGCCAGCCGCTTCATCAGTTTGGCCACTGTCGGCACCGGCAATGTCGTGGCTTCGGCCAGCGCTGTCACCGACCAGAGCGTTTGCGGCTGACGCGCCATTTGGGCCATGACAATAAAACTATAATCAGCAAGTTTGCTCATCCGCAGCATGCGAGACCTTTGCGTTAAGGTTAATTCGGATCAGGCCGGTACGTTATGATTAAGGTGCCATTTCGCAAAGGTCAAGGCGCAAAAAGGAGGTAGTGTAAAACAGCGTTAAGCCTTTGCCGTCCCGCCGCGCTCAGGCGGATATGTGTTGTATTTTCTTCCCAAAGGCCCTGCGCGATCAGTGATTCTATTTTCTCTTTCGCAAGCGTTTCTTTGACGGGATGGGCAAATTTTCTTTCCCAAGCGCCCTTGTTGATTCCCCTGCGCAGGCGCAGGCCCATCATCAGGGCTTCCTTTTGCGCGGTTACGGCAGGCAACAGCTCGCTGTGGGAAACGCCTTTGCTGGGCCCGTCCAAAAGAGAAAGCCAAAGCTCTGGCTTTTTCTCATTTTCATAAGCAAGCCAGTCGTCATCTTGTTTCAGACGGCCATGCGCGCCCGGGCCGATGCCCAGATAATCATCATAATGCCAATAGGTCAGATTATGCCGGCTTTCCTGCCAAGGTTTGGCGTGGTTGGAAACTTCGTAGGAAGGAAGACCAAAGGCTTCGGTAAGATCCTGCGTGATTTCATACAAGTAGGCCGCCTGCTCGTCATCCACCGTGAGTTTTTCGCCTTTGGCCTGACGCTTGCCAAAAACCGTGTCCGGCTCAACCGTAAGCTGGTAGAGCGACAGATGCGGCGGCTTCAAAGCCAAGGCCTGCCGCAGCTGCGCGCGCCAATCCGGCAGGCTGTGGCCGGCATAGCCATAGATCAGATCAAAGGAATAGCGCGGAAATATCTGCGCCGCCGCATCAAGGGCCTCAAGCGCGGTTTTTGCGTCATGCGCGCGGCCCAGAAAAGATAAAACCCTGTCATCCAGCGATTGAACGCCCAAAGACAGGCGATTGATTCCGGCAAGTTTAAAAGATTCAAAAACATCCCGCGCGCTTGAAGCGGGATTGGCTTCAAGCGTGATCTCGCAATTATCACGCAAAGGCCAAAGGGCTGTGATTTTATCAAGAAGCCGCGCAAGAAAAGACGGCGCCATCAAAGAAGGCGTCCCGCCGCCGAAATAAATGCTGCGCAGGGGGCGGTCTTTGAACTTGGCCGCCTGATCTTCAAGGGCGCGAAGATAGGCCTGCGCCCATAGTTCTTCATCCAAAGAGCCGGGCATCACGCGCGAAGCGAAATCACAATAAGGGCATTTGGAGCGGCAAAAGGGCCAATGCACATATAAGGATAAAGAGTTCATGCGCCCTCCAGAAACGCGATGACTTTTTTAAGCGCCATCGCGCGATGGCTGAAAGCGGCCTTATCTTCGCGCGGCATTTCGCCAAAAGTTTTTGAAAGACCCTCCGGCTGAAAGATGGGATCAAAGCCATAGCCATAATCTTCAACCTGCCGTGGCGGAAAGACAAGCGTTCCGGCGCAGCTTCCTTCAAAAACTTCTGTGCGCCCGTCCGGCCATGCCAGAGCCATTGTACAGACAAGTTTGGCGCGGTTGTCTTTTTTGTCTTTTACTTTTTCAAGCTCCTCCTGAACGCGCGCGATGCCTGTTTGGGCCGAGCGCTGCGCGCCGCACCAGCGGGCGGAATAAAGGCCGGGCGCGCCGTCCAGCGCTTCAACGCAAAGGCCCGAATCATCCGCAAGCGCCAGTTTTTGTGTTTTTTGCGCGGCATGATGCGCTTTAAGGGCGGCGTTTTGCGCAAAATCCGCGCCGGTTTCTTCTACATCCTCAAGATCAAGATCCTCGGCGCTTACCACCTCAAAGCCCAAAGGCTCGAGCATCGCTTTGACCTCGGCAAGCTTTCCTTTGTTATGGGTGGCCAGAATCAGGGTTTTGGGATTCATGAGCTTTTACTCTTTCTCAATCACATCTTTTTGCAGGGCGCTGAGTTGCGCGATGCCTTTGCGCGCCAGATCCAAAAGGGCCAGAAACTCCTCCTGCGCAAAGGCGCTGCGCTCGGCTGTGGCCTGAACTTCTACAATGCCGCCTGCGCCTGTAAGGACAAAATTGGCATCCGCCTGCGCATTTGAATCCTCGTTATAATCCAGATCCAAAAGACAGGCGCCTTTGTAAAGGCCGCAGGACACGGCGGCCACGCTGTCCACAAGCGGGATCGTATGAAGCCTACGGGTGCGCACAAGATGTTTAAAAGCCAGCGCTAAAGCGACATAACCGCCTGTAATAGCCGCCGTGCGCGTGCCGCCATCGGCCTGCAACACATCACAATCCAGTTTAATTTGCATCTCTCCCATGGCGCGTTGGTCGATGCAGGCGCGCAAGGCGCGTCCGATCAGGCGCTGGATTTCCTGCGTGCGGCCTGTTTGCGCGCCGCGCACGGCTTCGCGGTCGGTGCGCTGGTTGGTGGCGCGCGGCAGCATGCCATATTCAGCCGTCACCCAACCTTGGCCCTGCCCGCGCATGAAAAAGGGCACTTTGTCCGCCACGCTGGCCGCGCATAAAACATGCGTGTCGCCGAACTTGATAAGGCATGAGCCTTCGGCATATTTGGCGGCATGAGGTATGATTTCAATAAAGCGCAACGCATCCGGTGCGCGATTGGCTTGCCGCATTGCAAAAAACCCTTTCCTGTTTGACAAAAACGCCCTTTGGAAATGAAACGTCTTTGCATACAAGTCAAGGTTCTTTTTATCAGGCGGCAGCCAGATTTTTTTCCGCAAAATCCCAATCAGCCAGATTTTCAAGGAAAACCTTGAGAAAATCAGGCCGGCGGTTTTGATAATCAAGATAATAGGCGTGCTCCCACACATCGCAGGTCAAAAGCGGTTTTTGGCCCTTGATGGAGGGATTTGCCGCATTGGCCGTCCGCACAACGGCCAGCTTGCCGGCGCTTTCCACAAGCCAGACCCATCCGCTTCCGAACTGCGCGAGGCCTTCTTTTTGGAAAAGCTCGGCAAAGGCCTCGTAGGAGCCGAAATCCTGCTCAAGCCGCCTTAGCATCGTGCCCGAAGGCCTGCCGCCGCCGCGCGGCTTCATGCTGTGCCAGAAAAAACTATGGTTCCATACTTGTGCGGCGTTGTTGAAGATGCCGACCTCTTTTTCATTCTGCGCCGTTTTTTGGATGATTGTTTCAAGAGATTCTTCATGTTCATAGGCCGTGCCTACTACAAGCTTGTTGAGATTATCAACATAGGCCTTGTGATGCTTGCCGTGATGATATTCCAGCGTTTGGCGGGAGATGTGCGGCTCCAAAGCATCCTGCGCGTAGGGCAGGGGGGGAAGTTCAAAGCTCATGGGTCGTTCCTTTCTTCGGTCACAAATGCGGGGTCTTCCAGATTTTGCGCGTCCTTGCGCAGTTGTTCAAGCCCCTGCTGATAGCCTTGCGCATCACCATAGGACAAAAACTTCATATAATAATGATGGGGATCACGCACCCGTGTGGCATGTTTGACGGGGCACCAGAATTGCTCAGTTCGCGCGGCAATCTCTCGCGCATAGGCCAGCACGCCGTTGCCATAGCTGCAATAAAGGCAATTAAGCTTTTCAACAGCATTGAGATAGGCCAGATGATGGCGGTCGATATCCATAAAGGTCGTGCGCTTGACAAGCGGAATATTATACACACGAAAACAGATATGTTGATAAAGCGTCACGAAAAAATCCAAAAACACAAGCGGCACAATCATGCTGTAAATCACCGGCGCCGTGATGACGTGGCCCAGCTTGGCCTGTTTAAAAAACGTGCTCCATTTGATGCGGTTTTGTTTATGAAGCGCTATAATATCTTCGGCGAAGCTTGCAATTTTACCGTGCAGCTTGACATGGTAATAAGCGCGGCTTTTCTGAAACTCTTCCTCCATCCTTTCCTGCAGCTGCTGGATAAGGACAGATAGTTCTTTGATTTTTTCATTCATGGAAGCTGCGGGCTCCTTTGGGAGGGCGGGGGTTTAATATCTATAATGCACGGGTTTGTAGGGGCCTTGTTTGGGGACGCCGATATAGGCGGCTTGTTTGTCCGTTAAGCTGGTGAGGGTGGCGCCGAGTTTGCCCAAATGCAGGCGCGCGACTTTTTCATCCAGATGTTTGGGCAGAATATAGACCTTGTTTTCATAAGATTCGGGCTTTGTCCAAAGCTCGATCTGCGCCAAGGTCTGGTTGGTGAAGGATGAGCTCATCACAAAACTAGGATGGCCTGTGGCGCAGCCCAGATTCACAAGCTTTCCTTTGGCCAGAACAATCAGGCGTTTGCCGTCCAGAAAGATCACTTCATCCACCTGAGGCTTAACTTCTTCCCACGGGTAGCTGCTCAGCGATTCAACATCAATCTCGGAATCAAAATGGCCGATATTGCATACAATGGCGCGGTCGCGCATAAGTTTCATGTGCGCAAGCGTGATGACATCCACATTGCCTGTGGCCGTTACGAAAATGTCGCCGATCGCCGCCGCCTGCTCCATCGTCACGACCTGATAGCCTTCCATCAAGGCCTGCAAGGCGTTGATGGGATCAATCTCGGTCACAAGCACCCTTGCGCCGCCGCTGCGCAGGCTGGCGGCTGAGCCTTTGCCTACATCGCCATAGCCGCAGACAACAGCAACCTTGCCCGCGATCATCACGTCCGTGGCGCGGCGGATGCCATCAACAAGGCTTTCGCGGCAGCCATAGAGATTATCGAACTTGGATTTTGTCACGCTGTCGTTGACATTGATGGCCGGTATTTTCAGGCGGCCTTCCTTCATCATTTGGTAAAGACGGTGTACGCCTGTCGTGGTTTCTTCGGACACGCCGCGCACATCTTTCAAAAGATCCGCGTAATTTTCGTGCATGAGCTTGGTCAAATCCCCGCCATCATCGAGCAGCATATTGGGGCGCCAGCCGTCAGGGCCTTTGATAGATTGCTCCACGCACCACCAATATTCTTCCTCCGTTTCCCCTTTCCAAGCAAAAACGGGGACGCCGCGCGCGGCGATCGCGGCGGCTGCATGATCCTGCGTTGAGAAAACATTGCATGACGACCAGCGAACCTGCGCGCCAAGATCAAGCAGCGTTTCAATCAGCACAGCTGTTTGAATGGTCATATGCAAACAGCCCGTAATGCGCGCGCCCGTAAGGGGTTTGGCCACACCATATTCCTGCCGCAGGGCCATCAATCCGGGCATTTCCGTTTGCGCAATCTCCATTTCCTTGCGCCCCCAAGAGGCAAGATTGATGTCTTTGACCTTGTAGTCCTGCTGCATCTTTTTTCTCCTTATTTTTTCTTGAGGCCCTGCTCGATCATGGTGCGCACTTCATCCTCATCACTTTGACGCATCACATCCTGCGCAAAGTCAACGGCCTGCGGCATGGTGATGTTGCGGATGGCCTGCTTGACCGGCAAAAGACGCGAGGGCGACATGGAAAACTCACGCAAGCCCAGACCAAGCAAAAGCGCAGCCGCTTTGGGATCGCCCGCAATTTCACCGCAGACGCTTACCGGAATATTGGCCCGCCACGCCGCAGCGATGGTGAATTGAATCAGCCGCAGCACCGCCGGATGATAGGCGTTGAACAAAGGCGCAACGCGATCATCGCCGCGATCAATCGCCAGCGTATATTGCGTCAAATCATTGCTTCCGATGGCAAAGAAATCGCAAACCTTGCTGAGCGCATCCGCCGACAAAGCCGCCGCCGGAATCTCGATCATCGCGCCCAAAGGCGGCAAAACATCCGGCAGTTTCAGGCCGCCGCGCCTATGAAGACGCTTTTCCACCTGCAGGAATCTTTCACGCACCTGACGCATCTGATCCACGCTTGAAACCATCGGGATCAAAACGCGCACGGGCCCGAAAACAGACGCGCGTAAAATTGCGGCGAGCTGCGTGTCAAGAAGCTTGGGTTCCGCAAGCCCCAGACGAATGGCGCGAAGGCCCAAAGCCGGATTGACGCAAGCGACATCATCACCCAGAGCCGAAGCCAGTTTTTCACCACCGACATCCAGCGTGCGGATGGTGATGGGTTTGCCTTTCATGCGCCTGATAATGTCGCGCAGGGTTTCAAATTGCTCTTCTTCCGAGGGCAGATCGGTGCGGTTCATAAAACTGAACTCGGTGCGCAAAAGCCCGACTCCTACGGCGCCCGCCTTAAAGGCGGCGTCAACATCGCGCTCAAGCTCCAGATTGGCCATCAAGGTGATGGGCACGCTATCGAGCGTTGCCGAAGGCTGCGCGCGGACGCTTTGAAGCTTTTCCGTCTCCCGCGCCAAACGCGCGGCCAGATTTTTATAACGGGTTTGCGTGGCGGCTGTGGGGCGTAAAATAACCTTGCCCTCATGCCCGTCCACAATCACCAGATCGCCATGTTGCGCACCACTGACCAAAGCCGAAACGCCCAAAACAGAAGGCAGACCCAAAGCGCGCGTCATAATGGCGGCATGGCCCTCAGGCCCGCCCAGCACAGCGGCTACGCCCGCAATGCGCGCCGGATCCATCAGGGCCGTATCGGCAGGGGTGATGTCTTCGGCCAAAAGAATGCAGCCTTCGGGCGCGTCCGCAAAAGGATTATAGCTTTGCTGCATCAAATTGCGGATAAGGCGCGCACCGACCTCGCGCACATCATCGGCGCGGGCGGCCAGATAATCATCCTTCATGGCCGCAAAGCCTTCAGCAATGCTGTCGATCTGTTTTTGCACAGCGGCCTCGGCGTTGATTTTGCCTTCCGCAATGCTTTTTTCAACCGCCGCCGACAGGCGCGAGCTTGAAACCATGCCTTTATACGCTTCCAGAAGAAGTCCGATTTCTTCATCCACCCCGTCCGGCAAAGAGGCGGCTTTTTGCTTGAGCGCGCTGAGCTGCTTTTGCGTTTTGACAATGGCCGCGTGAAAGCGCGCGATTTCCTCGTCAATTTTTTCCGGCACAAGATTATATTCCGGCACCGTCAAGCCGCGCTGGGTGATAATATAGGCAGGGCCCATGGCAATGCCGGTGGATACGCCTATGCCTGTGAGAATCTCTTCCTTCAGCCGTGGTTTTTTTTCACTCTTCATCAAATCCTCCCCTTACCAAATCAGCCAGCGCATTGAGCGCATCCAAAGCTTCTTCCCCCGAGGCGCAAAGCTTGATCTGCGTGCCGCAAGGCGCGGCCAAAAGCATCAGCCCCATGATCGAGTCCGCCTTGGCGCGCGATTCGCCGCGCATGATGGCGATATCCGCCTTGTACAGCGAGGCGGTATAAACAATCTTGGCCGCAGCGCGCGCATGAAGGCCGCGTTTGTTCACAAGGCAGACTATTTCACAAAGCTCGTCCGCGCCGGTTTTTGTGTCTCCTTGCATCGTGCCTTAGCCTCCCTGCGAGGCCAGATTTTCCGTCACAAGCTGGATATATTTGCGTCCTGCGGCAGCCGCCTCGGTCACCGCGTCAAGCAGGCCCATCGACCCGCGCACACCGGCAAGCTTGATGAGAATCGGCAGATTAACGCCGGCCAGCACCACGGCCTGCGTTTTCGGCATGACGGAAATAGCGAGGTTGCTCGGCGTGCCGCCGAACATGTCCGTTAAAATCACCACGCCATCGCCGGTGTTGACGGCTTTAATGGCGGACAGGATTTTATTGCGGCATTGATCCATATCATCATCGGGAGCGATGGAGATGGCTTCGATATATTCCTGCGGCCCGACAATCTGCTTGAGCGCCGTCATCATCTCGACCCCAATGGCGCCGTGAGAAACCAAAATGATACCAAACATTGGCCCTGTCCTCTCTTTGTTTTAAAGCTCTAGGCTTCCTTGTCGCTGCGCAAAGCACGCTCAAGATCCCGATGTGCAAGGGCTGCTTCATAACCGCTTTCCCGCAATTTCACGACCAGTTTTTCTGCCACGGCCACCGAACGATGCTGGCCGCCTGTGCAGCCGATGGCAAGGGTGAAGTAACTTTTGCCCTCAAATTGATAGCACGGCAAGAGCGGGATCAAAAGCGCCGTCAAATTATCCATAAAGGGTTGAAAAGACGGATCTTCCTCAATGTAGCTCTGCACGGCGGGATCTTGGCCGGTCAGATGGCGCAGTTCTTCCTGCCAGTAGGGATTGGATAAAAAGCGCGTATCCACCACAAAATCCGCCTCGCGCGGCAAGCCTCGGCGGTAGGAAAAGGACGTTACAAAAACCGACAGGCCCCCGCGATTTTCAAGCGCGTAATTGCCGACCAAAATCCGGCGCAAATCATGGGCTGACAATCTTGATGTGTCGATGACCTGATCCGCCGCATCCCGCAAATGGCGCATCATTTCGCGCTCGGCCCTGATTCCATCGGGAAGAGGTCTGTCGATGGCCTGCGGGTGGCGGCGGCGCGTGGCGGTAAAGCGCTCCTGTAGAACCACTTTCTCACACTCTAAAAAGACAAGGCGAACCGCAACGGCAATGTTTTGCGCAAGCGATCCATAAAGGCTTAAAAGCCCGTCCACAGAAAAACCGACTGTGTGCGAATCAATGCACAAGGCCACAGCGGGGCTGTCTTTTGTGGCTTCAAACAAAGCGGGGATCAGAGACAGCCTTATATTGCTGACGCTTTCATAGCCCATGTCTTCGAACGCCTTCATGGCCGTATTGAGACCGGCTCCCGACATGCCGGTTAAAAGCACAATACGGCGCGGCATTTTAGACATTGAGGAGGTCTCCTTGCAAAACAAGAGCGATCTTTGCTTCACTCGAAGCCGCACAGGCCGGTAAAGTCAAACTTCTTATATCACACCCAAGCAGTGCTTGGGTGCTTAAAATAGGCAGTCTTTCAAGCTTTTTATCATCTTTGCACAAATCAACATAAAGTACGAGCGGAACACGAACCAGATAAGGCAGGCGCAAAAGCCCTACATGCCGCGCTTCAATCAGGCCCGCAAGCTGGGCGGGCGCGCTGACATAGAGGGTGCTTTGCTCCTTTTTTATTTCCACGCAATCATCCGCAACCAGCATGGCGCCCCGATGGATCAGGCGCAGGGCCAGATCGGATTTTCCTATCCCCGAAGGGCCCGCCAAAAGCACCCCCCGCCCGTTCAGGGCCACGCATGAGGCATGAAGCAGCTGGGTTTGGTTTTCTTTTGTCATGGAAAGGAGTGTATTTATTTTCTTCTCTCTTGTCATCCTCGTCCCCCCACCCAAACCCTCCCCCACAAGGGGGGCTAGTATTGTCATTGCGAGGAGGATGACAGGAAAAAAGGGAAGGGCTATAGTACAAAAGATTTTTGTACGCTTCAGGGAAAGTTGGGTTCATGCGCATTTTACATATTATGGCCGGTGCCGGTCAGGGTGGGGCCGAGATTTATACAACAGATGTGATGCTTGCGCTGCAGGAGCGCGGGCTTGCGCAAGGCGCGGTTGTACATCCCAAAGCGCCGCGGCTTGAGGATCTTCACCAAGGCGGGCTTCAGCTTTATGATTCTGTGCTTTCGCCGCCTTTTTCCTTTTGGCGGCGGGTGCGGCTTAATTCTTTGATAAAACAAGAAAAACCTGATCTTGTTCATGGCTGGATGCGTCGGGCGGCGGCGTTGATTCCTCAAACTTTGGACGTCCCTACCCTGATTTGGCTGGGCAGTAAAAAGAGCATTAAGGATTGTCCGCCTCATGCCTTTTTTGTCGGCGTCAGTCCCGAGGTTTGCACAGATATGATCCGGCAAGGGGCGTCCCCTGCGAAGACATTTTTTATTCCGACTTTTCCTTGTCTTAAGGATTATTCCGCGCTGGATCGCGCAACCTTGGACACGCCTTTTGATGTGCCTGTTCTTTTGGCGTTGAGCAGGCTTCATCCTGTTAAGGGGCTTGATGTGCTTTTGCACGCGCTGGCGGATTTGCCCGGGGTTTATCTTTGGCTGGCGGGAAGCGGGCCTGAGGAAAGGCAGTTGCGGGCTTTAAGTCGGCAGCTTGGCCTTGCAAAGCGCGTGCGCTTTTTGGGCTGGCGGGAAGATCGGGCAGCCTTGCTTCGGGCCTCGGACATGCTTGTTTTGCCTTCGCGTTCCGAGGGGCTGAGTGCTGTTATTTTGGAAAGCTGGATGTCGGGGACGCCGCTTGTGGCCACGGACTGCATGGGGCCAAATGTTTTGACTCACGGACAAACCGCGCTTGTCGTGCCGGTTGATGATGCCCACGCCCTTGCGGAGGCCATCAAGCGCTGCCTTGGGGATGAGGCTCTGCGCCGCCACCTGATCGCCACAGGCTATGATACCTATAGCCGCCATTATACAAGGAAAATTGTCACAGATCAGTTTGTTGCGCTTTATGAAAAAATCCTTGCCGCCTAGGGGGCTGGAAAAATAGTGCAGTGCATCAAAAATCGGCTGACAAAGGTCTTATATTCCTGTAGAAAGGGGGGGGGTTTGGGTCATCCTTGACTTGAGCTGATCTTCCTTGTGCAGCGCAAACGTTGCGTTGTGTTCTTTACTTTTTTGTCTTCTTTCTCTGGCCCTGAGGGACTTTCACCTATGACCACAGCTCTTCTTGAGAATAAAACCTTTGACGAAATCAATGTCGGCGACAGCGCCACCATCACGCGCAAACTCACCCGCAGGGATATCGAGCTGTTTGCCGTTGTCTCGGGCGATATTAATCCGGCGCATCTGGATGATGAATATTCCTTCAAAAGCCGTTTTCACGGCGTGATTGCGCATGGGATGCTTTCGGGCGCGATGTTCTCGGCTGTTTTGGGCACCAAGCTCCCGGGCCCGGGCACCATTTATCTTGAACAGGGCATCAAGTTCCTTAAACCCGTGCGTCCTGATGATGTGATTACCATCACCGTCACGGTTGCTACCAAGGATTATGAAAAAAAGAAGCTTACCCTTAATTGCGTGGGTGCCAACCAGAATGGGGAGGAAGTGGTGATCGGCATCGCCTCGGTTCTGGCCCCGACGGAAAAAATACGCCACCCGAGCACTGATCTACCCGAAGTTTCCGTTCTGCATCACGACCGGATGAGCGCTGTGATCGAAAAGGCCAAAACCTATCCGCCTTTGCGCACGGCTGTTGTGCATCCTACGGACAACACATCGATCACCGGCATGGACGAAGCGCGCCGCGCCGGTCTTATTGAGCCGATTCTGGTGGGCCCCGAAACCAAGATCCGCGCTGCTGCCGAAGCGGCCGGCGTTTCGCTTGACGGTTGCACGATTATGGATGTTCCGCACAGCCATGCTGCCGCCGTGGAATCTGTGTCCCTTGCGCGCGAGGGCAAGGTCGGCGCGCTGATGAAGGGCAGCCTTCATACGGATGAGCTGATGTCAGCTGTGGTTCACCGTGAAAAAGGCCTGCGCACGGAAAGCCGCATGAGCCATGTTTTCGTGATGGATGTGCCCACCTACAAGTTCCCGCTTCTTATCACGGACGCGGCGCTGAATATCGCGCCGGATCTTGATACCAAGCGCTACATCACGCAAAACGCCATTTATATGGCGCATGCTCTGGGGCTTGCAAATCCCAAAGTCGCTATTTTGGCAGCGGCGGAAACGGTCAGCACGACCATGCCCGCCACGCTTGATGCCGCCGTTTTGTGCAAGATGGCCGATCGCGGCCAGATTGTCGGCGCAACACTGGATGGGCCTTTGGCGTTCGACAATGCCATCAGCATGGAAGCGGCGCGGATCAAGGGCATCGACTCGCCGGTGGCTGGACAGGCAGATCTTCTGGTTGTTCCCAATATTGAAGCGGGCAATATGCTGGCCAAGCAGCTGGCCTATCTTGGCGCGGCTGAGGCGGCAGGGCTCGTCTTAGGCGCGCGCGTGCCTGTGATGCTGACAAGCCGCGCGGATCCGCCGCAGGCGCGTTTGGCTTCGGCGGCTTTGGCTGTGCTTGCCAATATTGAACAAAAAAGCCGTTTTGGCGAATAAGGAGCCTTTCCCATGCATGATAAAAGCGCCGTTCTTGTGATGAATGCCGGATCATCCAGCTTAAAGTTCGCTCTTTTTGCGGGGACGGATAATGTTAGCATCGGGCGCGGCTCGATCACAGGCATCGGCACGCAGGCCAAGTTTGCGGCCTCCGGCACGGGTTTTGACGGCAAGGCCTTTCCTGAGATCACCAACGCAAATTGCAAAAGTCCCTCGGAAGGGGCCAAGATTCTTTTGGACTGGCTTGATAAGGTGCTGCCGGAGGTTAAGCTTCTTGGCGTCGGGCATCGCGTGGTGCATGGCGGCGATCTGGCCAAGCCTGCTATTGTGCGGCCTTATATCCTTGCCTATTTGCGCACGCTTTCGCCTTTGGCGCCGCTTCATCAGCCGTTTAATGTGGATATTATCGAATATATCCAGCAGGAGCGGCCCTCCGTGCTTCAGGTGGCTTGCTTTGATACAAGCTTTCACACCACGATTCCGGCCATTCACACGCGCTTTGCCCTGCCGCGCATCTGGCATGAAAAGGGCGTGCGGCGCTACGGCTTCCACGGGCTTTCTTATGAGTTTATCGCAAGGCGGCTGAAAGACATCGCGCCAAAAGCCTATGAAGGCAAGACTGTGGTTGCGCATCTTGGCAATGGCTCGAGCCTGTGCGCGCTTGAAAACGGAAAAAGCTTTTACACCACCATGGGCTTTTCCGTGCTTGACGGTTTGATTATGGGCACGCGCTGCGGCACGTTAGATCCGGGTGTGCTTTTGTACTTTATGCGCGAAGCCAAGCTTGATGAAGCCTCGATTGAGCGCATGCTCTATCACGATTCAGGTCTGCGCGGCATTTCAGGGATCAGCAACGACATGGCGGTGCTTTTAAACAGTGATTCACCCAATGCGCGGGAGGCTCTGGATATGTTCTGCCTGCGCGCCGTCCGTGAAATCGGCAGCGCTCTTAGCATGATGGGCGGGATGGACGCGCTTGTCTTTACAGCCGGCATCGGTGAAAATGCCGCTCCCATCCGCGCGCAGATTCTTAATGCTCTGGCATGGCTTGGCGTTTCTTATGATATGGAGCTTAACGCCAACCTGCCCCATGGCGTTGAAACCCTGATCTCACGGCCTGAAAGCAAGGTTGATGTCTGGGTGATCCCCACCAATGAGGAGCTTGTGATCTCCACCCACACGCGAGATAGCTTAACGGCCTCGCACTAGCCTTTGGTCACGTTGTTATGAAATGCTGCGTTGCGCCGTCCAAAACCAGCGCCGTCAGGCGGCCCGTGGCAAAGGCACCTGTATCAAGGCCAATGCGGTGTTTGTGCAAGGCAGGTTTTGCCTCGATCGTATGGCCGTGAACGATCACTTTGCCGAAATCCTTGTATGAAGATAAAAAAGGCTCCCTTATGGTCAGTTTGTCGCGCAGGGTTTGCGTTTCAAGCGGCTTGTCGGGGTGAGCGCCCGCATGCACAAAATAATAATCACCAAAAATGACGTTCAGGAGCGTTTGCTCCAAAAAATCCTTATGGGCGGGCGGGACTTTTTTGCGTGTCTCTACGATCAGGGTTTTAAGCGCCTTTTCATTCAAAACCATAGGCGCGCGCACGCCATAGCTGGCTAGCGTTGTCAGGCCGCCAAGGCTAAGCCAAGTCGCCGTCAGCGCCGTCTGGCCCTTGAGGAAACGCAAAAACATCTCATCATGGTTGCCGCGCAGAAAGATGGGCATCAGCCCTTGCACAAAACTGCCGGAAAGCCTTTCAAGCACGCCGCGCGAATCAAGGCCCCGATCTATGTAATCGCCTAGAAAAATGATGATTTTTTCTTTGGTAGGGTGCGCCAGCGCGTCCGCCTCGATCATCGCCAAAAGACGGGTCAGCAGATCCAGACGTCCGTGGATATCGCCCACCGCATAAAGGCGCATGTTTTTTGGTGTATGAGCAGAAGACATGATTTTTACGTTAAACGACAAAAAACGGATTTAAACAACAAGAAAAAAGAGCGGCGGCAGATGCCCCGCTCCTTTTCCTAGACGTTTAAAGTGGCTTCAAGCGGCCAGAATGCCGTAAGTGTACCACTTGGTTGCGTTGTTGTTCAGCGTGCTGGTCAGGATGTTGCTTATCACATCATCCGTGATCGTGCGCGAGTCGGTGATCTGCGCCGTCAAAGACGGGTTGGCGCTGAGAAGCCTTTGCAGCTCAGGCCGCAAGATCCCCGAGGACTGCGCCAGCCCCGCACGGCTGATTGCCTGCAGCACCAGCGCATCACGCGCGCCCAGCAAGATGCTTTCACCCACGATGGAGGAGGCCACGCGGACTTGCGTGTTGTTGATCGGCGCGTGCGTCAGATAATCGTTAAACGCCGAGGCCCACTGAGGATTGGTCGGATTGAGCGCAATCGTTCCCGTAAAGCGGCCACGCATGGGTTGCGCAATGTTGGCCGCCACTAAAAAGCGCATGGCTGAAACAACATCACTGGGGTTCATGCCCACGCCAAGGGCGGTTGTCAGGAAGTCCCCTACGCCGATGGGCATGTCGGTCATCATATCAATCAGGCGCGTAAAGAGCGGCGTGTTGATGGGGATTGTTCCGTTATGCGTGGTGACGCTCTGCGGCACCTGAGCCCGCGCCGTCAGAATGCCGAAGGTGAAGGGGTTGCAAAGATCCGGCATGTTCAAAGACTGGTTGGCCGGCAGGCGTACCCATATGTCGTTGCGGATAAGCTTTTGAAGCGCAAAGTCCTTGATCGGCTCATATAAAAGCTGGTCGCGGGTTTTGACAAGAACCGTCTGCGCGGCGGTGGGGGCCACCATTTCAAGGTAGTTCCTTGCAATTTCGGCATCGCCGGCAAAAGCAAAGTTACGCGGCAAAAGCTCCTTCATAAGCTCAAACGTTTCCGAATGCGCTTTGGTACTTGTTCCCGTGGCCGTGAAAAGAACATTGGCATCCGACGTCGCTATAGCACGGTCGAGCGCCTGACGCGCCTGAGGATGATCGGCAAAATAAAGCGTGCCGAGGTTTTTGATATCCGCCAAGAATGTTGCCGTTTGTGCTGTTCCCAGATCCGCGCGATATTCCGAAAGCAGAAAACGCAAGGTATCATCCGCGCTGGCATAAGCCAGATACCGGCAGCAGAAAAGGCCGCTGGGCGCCAGATGCGTTTCGGCCAAGGTCATCATGCTGGAGCGCTGCTCAGCCGTCATCAGCTTATCCGTGATTTCGCAGCACAGATAATCCAGATCCCTCGGCAAGGTTGTTGTCGAGGTCAGGAAGGTGATGTTGTTGACGTTACGCAGACGCGCAAGTTCCGCAGATTTGCTGGCTATGTCCGGCTGGTTCACAAGCCCGTAAAATTGTCCCTGCGGGTTGCTGGCCGCCAGACACAAAAGAGCTTCCACATCAAAACGTCCGGCATGGGCGTAGGTGAAATCGGCATCGGCCGCTAAAGGAACAATGCCGCGCAGCGAGGCCGCGTAGCTAAGGCGAACTGGGCTAAGATCGAAGGATAGGGCTGACGACATCGGGATTCTCCATGAGGCAAAAGTTTGCGAGACGGCACTTCTTTTATGACGCTTTCATCGTAGATAATCAAGGATTGTTAAATTGATAAGCGATGACACCGCCGAGTATGACGCTTCAAGCTGGGCCTGAAGAACGACGATCTTGATTCCAATCTCGTATATGTCCACTTTTTCGATGTTATCAACTTGAGTTTGAAGGTTTGCGACCTTCCTTTGGATCATATCCTGCGTGCGGGCCATGGTGGCCATGTTGCTCGCATTTTCAGCGTGAAGACCCCTTGTATTGGCAAGCCCATCTCTAAGATAATCCTTAGCTGTTGCCATCAGGTCACTATAGTTTGCGGGATCATAAGTGGCCGCCAACGCCAGACGCAACCCCATGATAATCTGCTGAAAAGCCTCTTCATTGCTGTTGAAGCCGTAGGTCAGCGATCTTGTCGCGTCAATATTGACCGATTCGTTGGTGTTGGCCTCCGGCACGAGGAGGCCCGGGTTGAGCGGATCGAAATCCACGTCATAAGCGGGGACTTCATCGGGGGACACGATGGTCGGGGTGTCACTGATGGTCAAAATAGGCAGGCCGTTCAAATCCGCAACCGGCGCGGTGGAAAAGCGGGCGCCTGCAAAAACGAACCGCTCGCCGATACGCTGATTCAGATAATATTCGATTTGGCTCAAAGCGTTGCGAAGCTCCGCCCGCAGCGCGTCATTCTGGGCCTCGTTATAGATGGGATAATTGACAAGCGTGGACATGGTGCTGCTTACGGTGCTTTCTATGCCGGTCATGGCCAGCTCATACACCTCCATGCGCGGCGCGATGGCGCCGATGACATCCAGATAGCCTCTTTGCAGGTTGATCTGATTGTTAAAGTTCAACAGATTCTGCGCGTTGCTTGGCGAATAGTCGGACATATTATCCGAATAGCGTCCCGTGGCCAGCTGCTGGGTTAATCTGGTAAGCTGCCTCTGGCCGCCCGCAAGGGTGCGCGTCACAGCAAGCTGGATGCCTCGGGTGCTTATCGAATCAACCATACCTGCCTCCTTTCGTTTTTATGACACCATATTATGAATAGTGATAAACATTTCCCTAACCGTGCTTATCACGCGCGCCGAGGCGGCATAAGCATGTTGAAACTCAACAAGTTTGATGAGTTCATCATCCGTGTTTACGCCCGTTTCATCCGTAAACTTCTTCTCCATAAAAGCATGCAGATTGTTGGCGGTTGTAAATAATGTTCCCGTATTGTTGGCAGCCTGCTGAAAGCTGATAAAGGACGAGGTCAAAAAGGTGGAATAGCTTGCGCCGACAACACTTATACCGTCCGCCGTGAAAGCGCGCGTGGAATCGACCAAGGCGTCCATAACTTCCTGCGCCGCCGCTATTTTCAATGTTGCAGAGCCGTTTACAAGCGCATCATTGACGCGGAAAGTCGTGCGATCCGTTCCAACGAAAAAGTCCGCATCAAGATTCCCCGGCACGCCTATGACATTGTTATAAGCCGCGGCAAAAGAATCCTGTCCCGATGTGGCCGAGGTCATAACATCCGTAAAGATCGCCACAACCTCATCAAGTTGGCTGCGCAGTTTTTGAATGACATTGGTGCCGCCGTCCGTGCTTACGGAGGTAATGCCGCCAAGCGAGGATAGCTGCGCGCCCAAAGAGCCGCCCATCAGCACCGCATTGAGCGAAACAGTCGGATTGCTTGTGTCATACACATGTGTTCCATCAAAAGCCAGATTGGCCATGATGGGCGGGTTATCCTGCAAAAGAATTGTATTGCTTAAACCGCGCAGCGTCACCGAAAAGTCCGGATTTGTTGTGGCCGTCACCGGTATAATGGCTTGCAGCTGCGTGATAAGCGCCGCTCGATCCGCTTCAAGCGTCGCATCACCGCCCAGCGCGACAATCTGGGTGTTCAGCGTCTGGATCTGCGCCAGATAATTATTGACATCCACCAGCGCGGCATCAACATCCGCTGCCGTGACCGTGCTCGGTGCTGTTGCGCGGAAATAAACCAGCGCCTGCAGACGTCCGCCCATCAAAACATTATCAAGAACAAGTGTCGGGTCACTGCCGCCATAAACATGCGTTCCGTCATAGGAGAAAGCGCGCACAGCCGCGCCGTCAACAAGCTGGTAGCCGCCTCTTGTATAAAGCGCAACCTGACCGCTGGGTCTTTCAAAAACAGCAACTTCGGTGATGTCCGAGATCATCATAATAATCTGATCGCGCTGATCCTGAAGATCACCGGATGAAAGGCCCGCATTCTGGGCTTGCGAGATTTTAACGTTCAAATCATAAATCTGCTCAAGATAGCTGTTCATCTCTTTTAAAAGCGAGTCGATTTCGGCATGGCACTGGCGATCCAGATTTTCAACTTCATTGGCCAGACGGTTTACTTCGACACAAAAGGACGTGGCTGTGTTGACGACTTGTCTTTGGTTGACCTGACTTTCCGGCGTTGCCGCAAGATTGTTCCAAGCATTGACGAAATCCGCCAGCGTTGCTGAAAGCGTCGGATTATCCGTGTTGCTGATGCCCAGAAGATCCATAACCTGCTGCAAATAGCCGTTCTGCCCGTCAAAATAGCCGTTTGTCGAAGTCGCGCGCGAAAGCGTCGTAAACATGGCGCGGTTTTCCGCGCGCACAAATCCCGTTATCAGCACACCGCTGCCAGCTGCCCCTAAAACAACCGGCGCCGTGGTGACGGTTTTGCGCGTATAGCCCGGCGTTACGGCGTTGGAAATATTGCTGGCCACCTGCTCAAGCTGCGTTGCATTGGTGCGGATGCCTGAAATAGCAATGTTAAGGGCTGTCATCAACGACATGGATCACCTTTACCGAATAATATTGATGACTTCCTGCATCATGGCGTTTGAGGTCGTGATGGTTTTGGCGTTGGCCGAATAGACCTGCTGCGCCGTAATCATCTTGGTGAACTCGTCCGCAATATCAACATTCGATCCCTCAAGCGTATAAGATGTAATCTGTCCCGCTCCGTTGGTTCCCGCCACGCCAAACCGCGCCGAGCCGGAACCCAAAGTCTGCGCAAACGCGCCGCCTGTGATGCGCTGAAGCTGGTTTTCCGCAAAGAACTGAACAACCGGAATCTGCGCGATGATGCGCGTGCGTCCGTTGTCATAGTTAAGCGAAACAAAGCCGTTATTATCGATTGAAAGGCTTTGGAACGAACCGCGCGGAATACCGTTTTGCTCAAGCGTGCTGACGGTAATGGTCGTATCCGCAAACTGCGTCACGCCGACCGAGCTGTTATAGGAGCCGAAATTAATCACCACCGTCTCCGCCCCCGCGCCCTCATAACTCAAATCAATGCTGATTTCGGCAGCGCCTGTCGGGCTTGTCAGCACCGTCCATCCGGCACCCGCGCCGATGGTCTGGATGGTGCCCGGGTTGAGCGTGTCGTTAAAGGTAAAGGGAATGGTGACGTCAAAGTCAGAGAACACACCCCCTGTATTGACGGCATCAGGGACGATCAGATGAAGCTCCCATGAATTGATGCCGACTTTGCTCCAAGTAAAGGACATGTCATGCGCACTTCCCAGCGCGTCATAAATCTGGATGTTGGACGGCGCAAAGGGCATGTTAAGTTCCGCGCCGGCAGGCAGGTTGGCGGCATATTTGACGTTTGACGTCGCAACCGGATTGTCCAAAAGCTCGGAAAGATGGATGGGGTCGGCGGAGGAGGTATCTACAAGACCGGCTGTGGTCACTGTGTAGCCCGTCAGATAATAGCCCGCATTGTTGACGAGATAGCCTTCCGCGTTCAACGTAAAGTCGCCCGCGCGCGTAAAATAGGTGGTGTTGCCGAACGTCGTCAGCCCGTCCGCGCCGACAACAGCGGGACGCACAGGAAAGTAACCGGAGCCCGAGATGGCCAGCGAGGTCGCTGTTGAATCCGGAATCAGATTTCCTTGCGTGCTGTTCCTGTAGTAAGGCAGCGCCAAAACACCACCTGGATCGTGAAAGCGCGTGCCTGATTGCGTCACAAGCGATTCAAACTTGGTGTCCACGCGCTTGTAGCCGGTGGTGGACGCATTGGCGAGATTGTCGGAAATATTACTGATCGCCGAAGACTGGGCCGTCAGCCCACCCACAGCAACGGTCATAGCAGCAAAAAGAGACATGGCAAGTACCTCATGAAAATAAAAGACAAAGATCCAACTCCATCGCAGCAAAGCGCGTGCCAAAATATATCTCTTTGTTTTTATTTGTTTTTTCTGTGAAGATGGCCTAGCGGGGTGGGCATATTTTAACCCTGAAAGCGGCAAGAATTGCCGTGGGGGTGGGTAGAGGCTATTGTCATTGGCAGGCGGGCCTTGCGGCCCTCCTGCCAATGACAAAAGAAAAAGGATAAATATTATGACAGAAAAAGTTCCTCTTGGTCTTTGGTTCAGCGGCAGCAGGATTCTTACGCTTCCGGTCAACACGCTTTATGCCGGCACGGCGGATAACAAACCTTTTATTGCCTGCAGCGATCGCATGGCTCTTGCGACCAGAATTGACCCCGAGGCGAGGCCTTTAACAACGGGCTGCCTCCATATTTTCCTTCAAGCGGCACACAAGACTCTTTTTGTTCAAAACGGCAACAGCGGCCTGATAGGTTTTGACCTTGATGAGGCCAACAAAAACCTCACCTATCTGGCCGTGCATCATTTCTTTTTCTCTCAGGCGCCAAAAGGGCCTGCGTATGAACCATGGCGCGCCATCATGCACACCGTAACGTCTCTGGGCGGCCATCATATTAAAGAAACACCGGATGGGTTTATCTGCGATGTTGAGGCCAAGCGAGGCCTTGGGATATCCGTGCGCATTCCCCGTGGCGCGGGCATTCACGATCTTTCTTATTAAGAAAGCGGCGCGCCGGTTTGAATGCGCGTGATGCTTTTTGCAAGGCCTGTGGCGTCATCGGTTTCAATAAATGCGCCGCAGACGGTTGCGGGGCCTTCCGCCGCAACCAGCCGCTCGCCTTGGGCTTTGTGCGTAAAGCGCCAAAGGGACTGTTCTTTTTTAAAGCCGATCACGCTGTTATAATCGCCGCACATGCCCGTATCGGTCTGCGTGGCCGTGCCGCCCGACAAAAGGCGCGCGTCCATTGTGGGAATATGTGTGTGCGTTCCGATCACGGCGGAAACGCGGCCATCCAGAAAATGGCCCATGGCGACTTTTTCCGAGCTTGCTTCGGCGTGAAAATCCACAAAGACGGCATCGGCCTCCCTCTTGAGCGGATAACGCGCCAAAAACGCATCCATCGCCGCAAAAGGATCATCCAAAAGCATCGGCATGCCAAGCTGGCCCATAACATTGACAACCATAATCCGCCGCCCGTCCTTGAGCGTATGGCGGTAAAATCCCTGCCCGGGCATGGCTTGCGGATAATTGATGGGCCTTATCAGCTGGGGGATCAGGGCGATGGAGCTCATCAGCTCTTTTTGATCCCAGACATGATTGCCGGTGGTCATGACATCCACCCCAAGGGCCATAATCTCCTGCGCGATTTTAAGCGTAACCCCCCTGCCCGCTGCGGCATTTTCAACATTCACAATCACCGCATCAGGCTTGAATTGTGCCGCAAGCTCCGGCAGATGCCGCGCCAATCCTTCACGCCCCGCGCGGCCTATGACATCGCCCAAAAAGATTATACGCATGGTTTTTCGACTTTCTTTTTTCCAAACTTTTCGTTGTTTTATATGATTTTGTTCTTCAAGTCACGCAAAAGGAGCGCTAATACTATCCCTATGACCGAAGTCCGTTTTTACCATCTCACCAGCCGCCCGATCGCGCAGGCTTTGCCTGAGCTTTTGGAAAAAACGCTGGCGCGCGGCATGCGCGCCGTGGTGCGGCTTGACCGCAAGAACGCGGTTGAGCCTTTAGCTGAACAGCTCTGGCAGTTTAATCCCACCTCCTTTCTTCCTCACGGCACTGCGCAGGACGGGCAGGCAGCGCATCAGCCGGTCTGGCTTACGGCGCAGGCGGAAAATCCCAATAACGCGCAAGTTTTGTTTTTGCTCGGCAGCGCGCAGGCGCATGAAACAGATCTCTATGACCTGATTTGTCATCTTTTCAGCGAGGCGGACGCGCCGGCGGTAGAGCTGGCGCGGCAGGCTTGGAAACGCTATAAAGCAGATGGCAAAAACCTGACCTACTGGCAGCAAACCGCTCAAGGCTGGCAAAAAAAAGAAACCTCGTAAAGGAACGCATCCATGCAAACATCTTTGCCTCAAGGCGGCGTTTTGGCGCTGGGCAATTTTGACGGCGTGCATTGCGGCCACAGGGCCGTTTTGGAAAAAGGCAAGGCCCTGACTTTATCTTACGGCGTTCCTTTTTATGCTTTGACGTTTCAGCCGCATCCTCTTTCTTATTTTAATAAAAAGGCGGAAAGTTTTTTATTGACCCCTGCGCCTTTGAAAGAATGTCTTTTGAAAGAGGCCGGTGTTGATGCGGTGATTGCTCTGCCTTTTGATAATATATTGGCATCAAAAACGCCGCAGGCTTTTGTTCAGGAGATTCTGATTGACGCGCTTGCGGCGCGCCATGTGGTGGTCGGTTTTAATTTTGCGTTCGGCTGCGATCGCGCAGGCGATCATGCCTTGTTAAGTCAGACTTTGGCCGCCAGCCGCATAGGGTTTGACCCTGTTCCGGCCTGCCGCGATGCGCAGGGCCATATTGTGTCAAGCTCACGCCTGCGCGAGCTTATCAAATCCGGCGATTTCGATCAGGCGCGCGCGCTTTTGGGGCGGCCTTTTATCGTCAGCGGGCGCGTTGAGAAAGGAAAGAGCCTCGGCCACCAGCTTTCCTATCCCACCGCCAATATTGACCCGCAAGACAGCATCCGCCCGCCGGTGGGCGCTTATATCATGCAGGCGCGCACGCCGGACGGCTTATGGCATCAAGCTATGGGTTATTACGGCCCGCCCAAAGATGTTGTTGAGGTTCATCTTTTCGATTTTCATAAAGATCTCTATGGCCAGACGCTGGATGTTGCGTTTCTTGCGCCGCTACGGCCCGCGCAAAAGTTTGACTCAACGGATCAGCTCAAAGCGCAGCTTGCTAAGGACGCGCAAAAGGCAAGGGTTTATTTTTCATGAACAGCCCCTTCCGCCGCCAATGGCATATAGGCCAAAATATTTTAAGCCTGACGCACAACCGCCGAGGCGACTGGGCTTTGGGCGCTTTGACGGACGGGCAGGTTTTTCTTGTGCCGACGGATGATGCCGGTGTGGAGCCTTATATCTTCAAGCTTCATGATGGTGCCGTTCTTTGCGTCTGCGCTGACAGTGACGCTCATGCTTTTTTATCCGGCGGCGATGATGGCGCTGTTTATTTGATTGATCCGCAGATCGCGGCGCCGACCCTCCTTGCACAGCATAAGGGCCAAAGGATCGAGCATGTGGCCGCAGGCCCTGACGGCTGCCGCGCTTACGCAAGCGGTGGTTTGCTCTACAGGCTTGATGAGGAAGGAAGGCCTCTGGGCCATCCCGAAGTCTTCAACGCCCCCTTCCCCAGCGCGGAGGAAGAAACGCACGCAGAGCTGCTTGCGGATATAAAAACAGATAGTCCGGCCTGCTGTGTGGCGCCGCACGCGCATGAGCCTTTGCTGGCCGTGGGCTATGAAAACGGCCTTATTCTTCTGGTTCCTTTTGACGGACGGCATGAGATGGTGATTCTGCCGCCTTTGGGCGCGCGCACTGTCGGCCTCATCTGGAGCCATGACGGACAAAGTCTTCTGGCCGCCCATGAAGATGGCTCGGTTTTTCTTTTTACCAAAGACAGCCTATCGCGTTTTATACGGGCACGGTTTGCTTGAGGGGGGCCACCCCCACCTATCCGCTGTGTCAAGAAATAGGCGACTTATTCGCCGCGTTCATGTCTTCGAAAGACAGGATATCGCCCAGCTTGCTTATAAGATAATCGAAATCGTCGAGATTGACTTTTTCAAACTGGGTAAGCACGCGCTCGATCACGCGGGCGTGGTAGCGTTCGCGGTCGTAGGGCTGGCCGTCCATTTGCGTTTCATGCACAACATCAAGCGCGGCGCGGACGATGGGAAACATGTTGTCCGGCATGCTTGTCTGTTTGTAAAGCGTCTCAAGCCCGAGTCGTCCCGCGTCATGAATAAGAATGCGCGCATTCATCAAAGGCACATTGGCGCGCGCCGCCATGGCGGCCTCAAAAAACATCAGATCGCCCATACAAAGACCGCGTAGGATAATAGAGGGCGTCAGGCGGCCATGCGTTTGCATCTGCGCAACCAGTTTTTCAACTTCCTCAACCGAACCGCCCGAAGCCATTTCAACAACGGCGCGTTCATGGCCCTGAATCACAAGATCCGTGGCCAGTGCTGCCGGCAAATCATGATGCGCGACCAGATAATCTTTAAGCTGACGCGAAACCACCGAGGCCAGACGTTCAGCCACCGCCATGGGGATGAACTTTCTTTTGACAATGGCCTCTTTGACTTTTTCACTTCCTTCAAAGCGGGTGAGTGCTTTTTCGTAGCTTGTTTGCGTGATTTTAGCGCCGTCATTGCGCATCAGGGTTGAAACAGCATCTTCCGAAGCTTCGGTAATAATGACATCGGACACTTCCTTGGAAACATGAGGCCGCGCGGCGATGGCTTCCTGTTTTTGCGTGTGTCCTTGTTTGATAATCATAATAAGATCATCATCCGTCAGCACAGAGGAATCCTGCAAAATCGGACGCGCCACTTGCTCGATATCCTGCGCCAAAGCCAGCGCGATATCATGCGGCAGACGTGAGGCGCGGCGCAAATTAAAGGCTAAAGCTGCGCGGACTGAGGCTTCAACATCCTTGGCCATCAGGCGCACAACTTCATGCGCCAGATCAATCTCGCTTTGGTTTAGAGTCGGGCTGTCGATCTCATTGGCGATTTTACGCGCCACCTCGGCGCGTACCGAGGGGGATGGTTCTTCCAAAAGTTTTTTGACATCATCTTGCGAAAGATGGGCGGCCATAGGGGTCTCTCCGTTAAGATATTCTTTCCTCTTTTTAACTATCCTTGCAAAGCTTTTCCATATTCTTAACGTCTTCTGCTTTTTTGAGGCTCTTGATGGAACTTGATCTTAAAACCGCAATCCGCACGATCCCTGATTTTCCTAAAGAAGGAATCCTTTTCTATGATATCGCCTCGCTTTTGGCTAAGCCGGCCGCTTGGCAGCAGGCCTGCCGGCAAATGACTGACCTTGTGGGGGCTCTTAACCCCGCCTGCCTTCTGGCGGTCGAGGCGCGCGGCTTTCTTGTGGCGGCCCCTTTGGCGGCTTCTTTGGGCGTTCCGCTTGTGATGGTGCGCAAAAAAGGCAAGCTCCCGGGCGCGACGAAATCTTTGGCCTATGATCTGGAATATGGGCATGACCACCTTGAGATTCAAGAGGATATGATCCCCCAAGGGGCGCGTACCGTGCTTATGGATGATGTGATTGCCATCGGCGGCACAGCCGCCACGGCCATAAAGCTGGCCCGCCAGTGCGGGGCTGAGGTGGTGGCTGCGGCTTTCCTGATCGAGCTTACCGGCCTGCGGGGGCGTGACTGTCTGGACGTTCCTGTTTCAAGCCTTTTGGCGTTTGAGGAGTAGGGCTTTAAGACCCCGAAATCACAAGGCATCCCTGCCCGTGGCGCACCATATAAGAACAGGCGGCGCGCGCTGTTGTCTGGTCAAGCTTCATAAAGCGAGCGCGGTACATGGCTGAGCCGTCTTCCACCGTGATTTTCTGCAGACTTTGCTCTGCCCCATCCAAAAGGGGAGTCATGGCATAAGCCATGCTTGTTAAAGCACGTTGCGCACCGGCCACATCGCTGAATGCACCCACCTGTATGCCCCATTGCGGCGGCTGTGACGTTTCAAGCGCAGGAGGCCTTGGGGCATGGCGCGGCTGGCGTTCATAGCGCGCGGCCCTTGCGTGCGGGAAGGCTGCGGCCACTTTGCTCGGCAGCGCTATATAATGGTCGCTCGCATGGCCATGGGGTCTTTTGTCAATTAAATCAAACCCTTCGTCCAAAAGCTGCTCCATCTGATCGTCCCGCGCGCGCGCATTGCTGCCGCCGAAAACGACCCCTATAAGCCGCACACCATCGCGTTCAGCCGAGGCCACAAGGTTAAAGCCCGAGGCTTTTATATAGCCGGTTTTGATGCCGTCCATGCCTTGATAGCGCTCCATAAGGCGGTTGTGGTTGCTGATGATGCGCCCGTTATAATGAAAGGTCATCTGGCTGAAATAGGGGTAAAAACCCGGGTGATGATAAACCAACGCATAGCCGAGCTTGGCCATATCCCGCGCCGACGTTATCTGCGTCGGGCAGGGCAGGCCATGCGGGTTTTCAAAAACGCTTTGTTGCATGCCAAGGGCGCGCGCTTGGCGGCCCATCAATTCGGCAAAGCCTTCCACACTTCCGCCCAGCGCTTCGGCCAGCACGACAGAGACATCATTGGCGGATTGCGTGACAAGCGCCAAAATGGCGTCCTGAGCGCGGATTTTCTGGCCCGCTTTCAACCCTATTTTCGAAGGCGGCTGGGTTGCGGCCAAAGCCGAGACCTCCAAGGGCGTATCAAGCCTTAGAACCCCGTTTTCCAAAGCCTGAAAGACGATATAAAGCGTCATCATCTTGGTCAAAGAGGCCGGCTGGCGGCTGGCCGTGCTGTCAGTTTCAAGAAGAATGCGGCCTGTGCGGGCCTCGATCACCAGATCGGCGTAGGGTGTGGGCTCCGGCGGCTTGGCGGGGACTACGCGCTGTATGGCGGCTTTGCTGGCGCGCTTTTTGCCCTTGGCTTTCGGGGCCGCCTGCGCGCTCGCCCCAAAGGCCAAAGCCACCGTCACCAGTAAAATTGTGAGGGCGCGCCAGAAGGGTCTTTTGGCGTAAAAAGGTTGGCTTATCAAATCCATAGCCTCATTTTTGCTGCAAAATCAGCTTTTTCGTGTGATTCGTTTCTTTTCAGACTGTAGTCTTTATCCGCCCTTTTTCGCAAGTCATAAGACGGCATGTTTTTCCGGCCCTTTCGTTGCAGAAATACACGGAACGTCTTTTTTTATACGATGTTTTTGAGTCAGGCTTGACAAAAAGAGTAAAGCCCTTTACATTAACTAACAATTGCTGCAGTGCAGCATGGCGCTTTATTGTTCCCTCACGCTTTGTTGAGGCCCCCTCGTTTTGGTTTTTTCTCAGGAGACAAGCATGCAAGCTACAAACCCCACACTTAACAGTGAACAAATCGAAAAAATGACCAGCAGCTATATGCAGACGGCCACCGACTTCAACAGCATGTTGCGCGACACGGTGAATGCTACACTTGAATCCGTCGTCATTATGTCCAAAGGCTGCAGCGATTTGTGCAACAATCTGAGCGGCTTGCTCCAAAAGCAGATGGAGCAAAGCGTTATGGCCAGCAAGAGCATGATGGCCACGCGCAATGTGAATGAGATGATCTCGACACAAAACGACATGATTAAGACCAACCTTGAAAGCCTGATGACGGAGATTAATACCATCTCCCAGCTTTCTTCCCGCATTGCACAACAGGCGGCTGAGCCCGTGGCGAAAAACGCCAATGATGCGTTCAGTAAGTTCTCCAAGATCAAAGCGGCCTAAGGGTCGTCTTTCCTTAAAAACCCGCAGTTTATAGCTGCGGGTTTTTTGTGCTTTCCGTGTCACCCGCGAGATTGCCGCGTTAAGTCGCCTGTGGCGACTTTCCTCGCAATGACAATGGGGGGGGGTTACGCTTAATATTCGCCTGTGGCGGGAAGCCAGGCGCCTTCATCGCCAAAGCTATAGGTGGCGCGGGCGACTTCGCGGCCAGACCATTCCTCTGTGACGATGATTTGAATGCGCAGATCAAAGGGCTGGGCATCCACATAAAAGGTGAAGCCCGGCTCCGGCTGCGCATCCCTCTGCGCCATAGGGGTTTGGCCCAAAAATATCTTGTAAGCGAAAAGAAGGCGGTCTTGCGTCGTAAGGCCGAAAAACTCATGTGCAAGGCGCACAAGCCAGTTGCCGTCAGGCGTGGGGCCCATGATGGCGCGCAGCACGATATAGTCCGCATCCAAGGGATAACGCTGCTCTACGCCGGCGCCTTGCGCAAAAAGAACCTCGCGCCCGATGGCGCGCGCTGTGCCCAGATAGGTCAGGCCCGGGGTTCTTTTGCCCTCAATTTTAAGCGGCATAAAGCCGTAAACATGAAGGCTTGAAATCGGATAAAGCGTCAAAAGATCCTGCTCGGGCGGCAAAAGGTAAGATGGTGGCTGCAGATAAGGCGCCAGAAACCGCGCTTTGGGGTTCCAATGCATATAGGCAAAATAGGGCATTTTCTCGTGCGTAAAGAGGATGCGTATATTGTCGGCCTTTTTGATTTCCTTGATGATGTTCTCATCAATCAAAAGCCAGTCATAGGGTAGGCGACGGGCATGGACAAGATCCGGCAAGGCGCGAAAGCCGCTATACATCACAAGATTATGCCCGATGACCAGATGCGTGAGAGTCACAAGCGCGACGAAGACCCAGCGCAGCTCATGCCAGCGCGGCTTTTCAAAGCGCGCAAAAATCAGGCTCATCACCGGCGCGGCGCAAATAAGATAGAAGGTGAAATAGGTGGCCGTGCCTTCCATATAAAGGGTTGTCAAAGACCAAAGAAGCAGCCAAAGCGCCGGAATCATGGCCATAAGAAGCAGCCAAAGCCTGATTTCCTTTTTCTGCTTGAGCGCCAAGGCAAACTGCCATGGCCATAAGAGCCACAAAAATCCGGCCCACAGACTGAACTCGATAAAGCGGATGGAAACCGGTATGGTGATCCCTTTGAAGCGGTAATCCATATGATAATAAGACGGGTCAAAATCAATCAGCGGCATAATCAGCGGATTGAAAATATCATTGAGCAAAGTGCTGAAGCTTTGCCTTACTTGCGCATCCGGCCAGACATTAAGATCCGACAGCGGCGAAAGGGTCATTTGCGCCGTATAAATTAAAAGATTCTGCGCGCCGCCGCGCAGGCTGGCGGCAAGGTTGAAGACGTCGTCTTTAAACTCATCCAGAAAATAAAACTTTCCTGTCGAGGCAAAATTATAAAATAAAAACGGCGCAAACATCACAAACAGGATGACAAGGCAGGCGATCAATACGCTCGGGCCGAGGGCTTTGCCGCTACGCTTGATAAAGGCCTTGTTCTTTCTGATCTGCCAAAGCGCTAAAAGCGCGCCCAAAAATACAAAAGGCATCAGAAAGACTATATGTAGCTTTGTCCCTGCGCTTAAACCCAGCGCCATGACGGATAAAAAGATATAGGCGCCGCGCCCTGTCACCAGCCAGCGCATCAGCATAAACAGGCAAGCCAGCAAGGCCGCTGCGGCGATGATTTCATCATTGGTCGCCGTGGCTTGGGCCAGAATGTTGGGCGTGATCCCCACAAGCCAAGCCGCAAAAAGGGAAAAGAGGCGATCTGCGCCAAAGCTGCGCGCAAAAAGATAGCTGAGATAAACGACAACGCCCCAAGCGATAAAGGACGGGATTGCAAAAAATACCCCGGGCAGGCCGTAAAGCACCATCGGCACATAAAGCATCACCCCGTCCAAAGGATAATAAACAAGCCGGTTGTCCAGCGAGGTAAAGGGATGAAGAAAAGAGCCGTGCGAGACGTACCAAAAAGCCCTCGGCAACCGGTAGATCATCGAATCCGCATTGTCGGGAAAAACGCTCAGGCACAAAATAAAGCTTATCAGCGCAAAAAGCCCCAAAGTGAGCGACAAAAACCAGAATAAACCACGCCGCAGGCGCGGCATGGCCAAAGGCTCAAACGCTATTTTGGGCCAAGCGGCCAAAGGCGCTTTGGCTTTCTTTTTCCAAAGCCACGAAAAGACGCCGCCCATCAGAAAAGCGCTTAAAAGGCTTAGAGGAAGATAAAGTCCTATCTTATCCAGCGCGCCCAAAAGGCTTGCGCCATGGCCTGCCAGAACAAGGCTTGCCCATAAAAGAAGCAAAAGAATAAGAGGAATCTCACGCCAATCGGCCTTTTCGCGGCGGCAGAGAAAAACAAACAAGCCGCACAAAACCAAAACATGCAAACAAGCAAGCGCCCATAAAAAAGGATCAAACATTACACACCGGCGTAGGTTGCTGTTAAGATTTTGATTTGTTTAGGCCCCAATCCGCAAAACGAATCAGTTTGTTCAGACTAAAGCATAATCTGTTCACGTTGCCTATTCTCCCTTTTTTGTCATCCTCGTGGCTTGCGGGGCAAGAACACGGGGATCTGACGTGGGCGCTAGCGTCAGATCCCCGGGTCAACCGCTTCGCGGTTGCCCGAGGATGACAAGAGGGGGATAGGGTTGCGCCATGATAAGGTTTTAGGGTAAAACAACAAAACCCTTTGATCCTTTCTTTGACAAACATGAGGTTTCCTATGCTTCGTAAAACTCTTTTGGCTCCTTTGGCTTGTGTCCTTTTGCTATCCGCCTGTCAGGCTGACAATATGGGGAACAAGGAAGCGTTTGGCACACTTGCCGGCGCAGGTGTCGGCGGTCTTTTAGGCAGCCAGATCGGCGGCGGCACAGGCCGCGTTGCCGCCACGGCAGCCGGCGTTGTTATCGGCGGATGGCTCGGCAATGAAATCGGCGCAAGTCTGGATAGCGCAGACCGCGCGGCGATGAGCGGCGCCACATCACGCGCCTATACGGCACCGATCGGTCAGCAAATTGTGTGGAACAATCCGCAAAGCGGCAATAGCGGCACCATCACGCCTGTGCGTGACGGTACGGCTGCGAACGGCGCTTTCTGCCGTGAGTTCCAGCAAACCATCATCGTTGGTGGACAGCAGCAGCAGGCCTATGGCCGCGCCTGCCAGCAGCCTGACGGTTCGTGGAAAATTGTTCCGTAATGAAAAACGCCCCAGACGCAATCATGCATCTGGGGCGCTTCTTTAAGGATTGTGCTTTCTAAGATATGAACGACCCTTATAAAATCTTAGGCGTCTCAAAATCCGCATCGCAAGCCGAGATCAAAAGCGCATATCGCAAGCTTGCCAAAAAATATCATCCTGATCTTAATCAAAACGACAAGGCTATTGAACAAAAGTTCAAGGATATTACGATCGCTTATGATCTTGTATCAGATCCGGACAAACGTGCCCGCTATGATAAAGGCGAGATTGACGCGCAGGGTCATGAGCGCGGCTTTCATTCCGGCGGGCGCAATGCGGGGGATTTTGATTTCAGATCTCACCGCGCGAGCGGCCATGGTGGGATTAATGTTGAAGATCTTTTCGCCGAGTTTTTCGGTCGCAACAAAGGCGGACAGCGCGGCTTTCATCCTTTTGAGCAGGAGCAGCCTGCGCCGCGCGATACGGCCTACACGGTTACGGTTCCCTTTACGGAAGCTGCGCTCGGCGCCAAGCGGCGCGTGACGCTGGATCAAAGCAAAGTGATTGACATCACGATTCCCGCCGGAACTGTGGATGGCGACAAGCTGCGCTTGCGTGGCGTGGGCAAAAGCGGCGCGGCGGTGATTGAGATCAAAGTGCAGCCGCACCCTTATTTTAAACTGGACGGACGCAATCTGCGTCTTGATGTTCCCATCTCTTTGCCCGAGGCCGTTTTGGGCGCGCAAATCCATGTGCCGACTCTGACGGGTTCCGTTGCGATGAAGATTCCCAAGGGCACAGACACAGACTCTGTCTTGCGCCTTAAAGGCAAAGGCCTGCCCGCAGGGCCTCATGCGCCGGAGGGTGATTTGCTTTTGACGATTAAAATCATGCTGCCCCCTTCGGGCGCGGCGCTTGAGGCGCTTGAAAAATGGGGGCAGAAAAATGCGTATGATCCGCGCAAAAAAATGCTCTGGCACAAATGAGTAAAGAAGCGCGCCAAAAACGCGGACAAAAATCCCAGCAAAAAGGTCTTTGGGCTGAACGTCTATGCTGCCTTTTTTTGCGGTTTAAGGGCTATCATATTGTCGCCATCCGCGCCAAAACGCCTTTGGGTGAGATTGATTTGATTGCAAGGCGCGGACATGTTCTGGCTTTTGTTGAAGTTAAAATCCGCCCTTCCCTACATCAGGCGCTTGAGGTCATTTCCCCCACGCAGCAAAAGCGTATCCACCGCGCCGTGCAATGCTACCTCGCCCAAAATCCTGTGTTTATGGTGATGGATTGCCGCTTTGATGCCATGCTGGTGGTGCCGTGGCGGTGGCCTGTTCATGTTAAGAATGCTTGGGGTTATTCGGGGTGAATTGTCATTGCGAGGAAAGCCAGCCATAGCGCAGCGAAGGCGAGATTGCCGCGTTGGGCCTTGCGGCGCGGCTCGCAATGACAAGTGGGGGACATTACAGCTTAATCTGCGCCATAATATTCTCAAGTCTTTGGCGCAGGTGATCTACGGCGGCGACCATGAGGGCTTCGTCGCTGTGGCGTACGGACAAAGCGGCTTTGCGGGTTTCGAGCAGGGCGTCCGCCAACAAAAGACAGGTCAGCATAAAAAGTCTTGTTTCGCTAGCTGAGGGGTTGCGGCGTGAAAGGCCGTTTAGTTCACCTTCCACAAAAGACACCAGATGGGCGAGCTTGTCTTCTTCGCCCTTACCGCAAGCCACAATATAATCGCGGCCTAAAAGCGAGATGGTGACTTTGGTGGTTTCCGATTCGGGCGCGCTATTTTCTTCGGTGGAAAAGGAATCAACCGATTCTGCGGCCAAGGCTTCTTGTTTGGTCATTGGCCCTTCTCCTCTTTTATCTCATCGGCCTTCAGGACTTTTTCCATGCGGCCAATGGTCTGCTCAAGTCTCAGGGCGACTTTCTGCGCGGCGGCCACGATGCTGGTTTCGCGCGCGCGGCCTTGCTTCATGATATCGCTCAGCTTTTTATGCGATTCCGCCCGCGAGACCGCCACATCCCCGATCCTGTCTTCAAGATCCGAGATGGTTTCATCCAGTTGCTCAAGCGCTGTTTTTAGCCGCTCCATTTTTGCCTTACCCTTTGATTGGTCAATTATCTCGATTCCGTTTTGATGGTTTTCAGCCTAAGTTACTTGAGCGGCGGCGTCAACTGTTCCGAAAGCAGTTGCATTGGCCGCCCTTTTCCGGCATTTTGCGTTCTATTCCTAGTCATAAAATCACGGGTTTTTTTGTTATGCCCTATTCCCTGCATAAACCTATGGCCAATAGCATCCGCATGCTGGCAATGGATGCGGTTGAACAGGCCCAATCGGGCCATCCCGGCATGCCTATGGGTATGGCGGATGTTGCTACGGTATTGTGGCGGCAGTTTTTGCGGTTTGATCCCAAGGCCCCTGCCTTTTTGGATCGTGACCGCTTTATTCTGTCGGCGGGGCATGGTTCGATGCTGCTTTATGCTCTGGCCTATCTGACGGGGTATGACAAGATTTCTTTGGCGGAGATCAAGCGTTTCCGCCAGCTCGGCTCCCACACACCGGGCCATCCCGAGCGCGACGTTGAAAGCGGGATTGAGATGACAACCGGCCCGCTGGGACAGGGCTTTGCCACCAGCGTCGGCTTTGCTTTGGCCGAGCGTCTTTTGAATGCGCGCTTTGGCGATGATCTTGTGGATCACCGCACTTTTGTGATCGCTTCGGATGGCGATCTGATGGAAGGAATCTCGCATGAAGCCGCTTCTTTGGCGGGTCATTTAAAGCTTGGCCGTCTGATTGTTTTTTATGATGACAATAAAATCTCGATTGACGGCACAACGGATCTTTCTTTCACGGAAGATGTTCTGATGCGTTTTCGCGCTTATGGCTGGCATACGCAGGCGATTGACGGGCATGATCCTGAAGCGATTGCGGCGGCCACGCAGGCGGCTTTGGATGAAGCCTCCCTGCCCTCTTTGATTGCCTGCCGCACGATTATCGGCTATGGCGCGCCGAAAAAACAAGGCACGTCCGGCTGTCACGGCTCGCCCTTGGGGCGTGAGGAAGTGGCCGCCGCGCGCTGCGCGCTGGGCCTTGAGTCTGAGCCTTTTGACATTCCCGCAGCCTTGCTTGACGCTTGGCGCGAAACCGGCGCGCGTCATCGGCATGCGCGGCAGGCTTGGGAAAAACGGCTTGAAGAATCCGCGCATAAGGATGCTTTTACCAACGCCATGCAAGGGACTTTGGGCGCGCGGTTTCAGGATGTTCTTGCGCAGCTGAAAGAGCGTATCGCAACCGACAAGCCGCTTGATGCGACAAGGCAGTCTTCAGGAAAAGTTCTTGGCGCTTTGATGCCGCTTTTGGATTCTCTGGTGGGCGGATCTGCTGATCTTTCGCCCTCCAACAACACGCAGGTCAAGGGCTATGAAGCCGTGCAGGCTCAAAACTTCAAGGGGCGCTATATTCATTACGGCGTACGCGAGCACGGCATGGCGGCCCTGATGAACGGCATGGCGCTGCATGGCGGCATTATTCCCTATGGCGGGACGTTTATGCAGTTTGTGGATTACTGCCGTCCGGCTGTGCGTCTTGCGGCGCTGATGCGGGTGCGTTCAATTTTTGTGATGACTCATGACAGTATAGGTCTTGGCGAAGACGGGCCCACGCATCAGCCTGTGGAGCATCTGGCAAGTCTTCGCGTGATTCCCAATCTTCTGGTCTTCCGCCCTTGTGATGGCATTGAAACCGCCGAAAGCTGGGAGCTTGCTTTGCGGGCGGAAAACAGCCCCTCTATCCTGTCGCTTTCGCGCCAAGCCTTGCCGACCATCCGCAATTTTTCCAAAAAGAATCTGACGGCCAAAGGCGCTTATATCCTCAAAGAAACACAAGGGCCGCGCGATGTGACGCTTTTAGCAACCGGCTCGGAAGTTGCGATTGCCATTCAGACGCAGGGGCTTTTGCTGTCCCAAGGCATCAAGGCCGCCGTGGTGTCCATGCCTTGTTTTGCGCTTTTTGATGCGCAGGATGAGGCTTATAAGGAAAGCGTTCTCGGCGCCGCGCCGCGCGTGGCGATTGAAGCGGGCATGCGCATGGGCTGGGATCTGTATCTGGGATGTGATGGGCGTTTTGTAGGGCTTGGCGATTTCGGCGCTTCGGCCCCTGCCGGCGTTCTTTATGAGCATTTCGGCCTTACGGCACAGGCTGTGGAAGAAGCAGCCAAAAGCGCGATTGCGGCGCGTAAAAAACGCAAATCCTAAAAAACTTTTTTACTTCAGGAGAAAACATCATGACCCTACGCGCTGCCATCAACGGATTTGGCCGCATTGGACGTTTAACCTTGCGCGCTTTGGCAGAGTCCGGGCGTCAGGATATTGAAATTGTCGCCATCAATACGCCTTCCGATATGGACATGAATGCGCATCTTTTTAAATATGATTCCGCGCATGGCCGTTTTTCGGGCCAAGTTGAGGTTTCCGGCGCGGATTTGATTGTCAATGGCCGCACCATCAAGGGATCTATGTTTCTTGATCCCGCGCAGGCGCCTTGGCAGGCGCTTGGCGTTGATGTTGTTTTGGAATGTTCAGGCGTTTTCAGAAAGCGCGCGCAGGCCATGAAACATCTTGAGGCCGGTGCCAAAAAAGTCCTGATTTCCGCGCCTGCCGAGGATGAGGATCTTACGGTTGTTTTCGGCGTTAATGAAGACAAGCTCAAACCCTCGGACGTGATTGTGTCTAACGCTTCCTGCACGACCAATGCTCTGGCGCCGGTGGCGATGGTTTTGGAAAATACGGTCGGCATTGAAAGCGGTTTTATGACAACGATTCACTCTTATACGGGCGATCAATGTGTTGTGGATACCGCGCATAAGGATCTGCACCGCGCGCGCACGGCGGCGGTCAACATGATTCCCACAACCACGGGTGCGGCCAAGGCTGTGGGCAAGGTTTTGCCTGCGCTTGAAGGCAAGCTCGGCGGCACTTCAATCCGCGTGCCGACGCAAAATGTTTCTCTGGTTGATTTGTGTTTTACCGCCAAGCGGGATACAAGCGCCGAGGAAATTGCGCATGCCATGACCGCAGCTTCGCAAGGGCGTCTTAAAGGCATTCTCGGCGTTTATGATGAGCCTTTGGTCTCTGTTGATTTTAACCATGATTCACGCTCGAGCATTTTTTCCTTAAAAGAAACCCGCGTTATCAATAACCGTTTTGTCCGCGTGATGAGCTGGTACGACAATGAATGGGGTTTTTCCTGCCGCATGCTGGACACGGCTGTGGCCATGATGAACGCGCGGTAAAGTTATCTATTCCCTCTTTGTCATTCTCGTGGCTTGTCCGCCTGCTGGCGGACAAGAGCACGGGGATCTTACGCTCTGGTGGCCGATCCCCGAGCGCTTGCTACGCAAGCCTCGAGGATGACAAGAGGAAGAAAGCCACAGCAGACAAAAAGTTTGACTTATCCCCAGTTCTTTTTCCTTGGGCTGGATTCACTTGGGCGGGCTTTTGCGCTACACTGATTCGATGCAAAACAATCCCGAATCTATACGTCTTTTACGGCATGCCGGCGAACAGGAGGATGATTCTCTTGATATCGCGCAGACGGCTTTGGCTCTGGCTGTGATTGACCGGCCTCATGACAGGCTTGAAAGCGCGCGGGAGGCGCTGGATCTGCTGCTTGCGCAGGCGCGCAGCGCGGGATGCCCTAAAGCTCTTGACGATCAGCTTGCGATTTTGCGGCATGTGCTCGTTGTGCAAAACAAATACACAGGCGATGAAAATCATCATGATGATGCGCGTGCCACCAATCTTGCGGATGTGCTTGAGCGGCGGCGCGGCTCGCCCGTGGCTTTGGGGATTCTTTATCTTCATATCGCCGGAAAGATGGGCTGGGCGATGACGGGGCTTGACCTTTCGGGCCATTTTCTTTTGCGGCTTTCCGCCCAAGACGGGCAGGTCGTGATTGATCCTTTCCGCGCAGGCCAAACCTGCCTGATTGAAGAAGCGCCGCTTGATGATCTGGAAAATCTGCTGTTTGACGAACCGGATCCCCCTGCCCTTCTTGATCTTTCGTCTGAACTTTTGCGCCCCCTTTCCCGCCGCGCGGTGCTTTTGCGGCTGCAGCACAGCGTCAAACGCCGTCTTTTGATGCAGGATCGGATCGAAGGCGCGATCGGCGCGCTGCAAAGCATGATTCTTTTTGCCCCGCGCCAGCAGGATTTGTGGCGCGAGCTTGGCTATTTGCAAGCCGAACGCGGCCATTTACGCGCCGCCATCAACGCCCTTGAAGTCGTGCGCGATCTGGCCCCCCAAGCCATAGCCGTGCCACAGGAAGACAGCATGCTGCGCGAATTGCGGTGGCGGCTGAATTAGGTGGAAGAACCCATAGCCGTGTCGCCTCCCCTCTTGTCATTGGCAGGAGGGGGGCGTTATTCTGCGCAGGGATTGGTTAGGCTTTGGGGGGCTTTGGCGTCTGCGATAAAGACTTTTTCATTTATTATGCTGACACGATTCTGGGCGATCCAGTTTACGGCTTGGGGATAAATCTGGTGCTCGCATTTCAAAATACGCGCGGCGAGGGTTTCGGCGGTGTCTTCGGGTAGGACGGGGACTGCGGCTTGGGCGATGATGGGGCCGTGATCCATTTCTTCGCGCACAAAATGCACCGTGCAGCCGGAGAGTTTGGCACCGTAATCAATCGCTTTTTGCTGCACATCAAGGCCCGGGAAGGCGGGGAGCAAAGACGGATGGATATTGATAAAGCGATCGCGCCATTGCTGCACAAACCACGGTGTCAACAGACGCATAAAGCCAGCCAGACAAACAAGCTGCGCGCCGCATTCCTGCAGTTTTTCATTGATTACTTGCTCGAAAGCCTGACGGTCTTTGTTGAAATCTTTATGCGGCACAACGACCGTGTGAATCCCTTGTTCCTGCGCCCATGCAAGCCCTGCGGCATCCGCTTTGTTGGAAAGAACGCAAACCACGCGAAAAGGCGCGTTTTCTTTTTGAGATTCGCGGACTAAGGCCTGCATATTGCTGCCGCGCCCTGAGATTAAAATGGCCACATTCAGCATGGCCAGCTGCTTTCCATGCCTTGCAAGGAAATGCGGTTGTCACCGAGGTTTTTTTCAACCTCGCCCACGCGGTAAATGGTCTCACCCACATCGGTGAAAAAGCGCATAAGCTCTTCCGCATCTTCTGCCGCTGTAATCACGATCATGCCAAGGCCGCAATTAAAAGTGCGGGCCATGTCCTTCGCGCTGATTGAAGCTTCTTTGGCAAGCCATTTAAACACAGCCGGCACCGGCCAGCTTTTTGTGGAAAGCCAGACGCCAAGGCCTTTGGGCAATATGCGCGGGATATTTTCAAGAAGCCCGCCGCCGGTGATATGCGCCAGAGCCTTAACCTTGCCTGTTTTAACAGCGCCTAACACAGGCTGCACATAGATGCGTGTCGGCTCCAAAAGAGCTTGGCCCAAAGAGCGCGAGCCATCAAAGGGGGCAGGGGTATTAAGATCCATACCCATTTGCTCAATAATCTTGCGCACCAGAGAAAAACCGTTGCTGTGAAGGCCGTTTGAGGCCAGCCCCAGAACAATATCGCCTTCCTTGATGTCCTGACGAGGCAGGGTCTGGCCACGCTCGACCGCGCCCACGGCAAAGCCCGCAAGATCGTAATCCTCCTGCGCGTACATGCCGGGCATTTCCGCCGTTTCGCCGCCGATCAGCGCGCAATGCGCGACTTTGCAGCCTTCGGCTATACCGGCAACCACCGTGCGGGCGGTTTCGGTATTCAGCTGACCTGTTGCATAATAATCAAGGAAAAACAATGGCTCAGCCCCGACTGCGATCAGATCATTCACAACCATGGCCACAAGATCAATGCCGATGCCGTCATGCTTGTCCATCTGCAGCGCCAGCTTGATTTTGGTGCCTACCCCGTCCGTAGCACTGACTAAAATGGGATCCCGAAAACCTGCCGCCTTGAGGTCAAAAAGGCCGCCAAAGCCGCCCAGAGCGCCGTCCGCGCCCGCCCGTGCCGTGGCGCGGGCAAGGGGCTTGATGGCCTCGACCAGCTGGTTGCCGGCCTCAATATCAACGCCCGCGCGCGCATAAGCGTCTTGTTTTTTTTCTTCCATCTCTGTCATACTTTGACCGTCATCGTTGCTGATCGAGGAAAAATACGATAAACCCTGCTTGAGGGTAGATCCTAGCGAAAATAAGCGAGTTTGCAAATGCGCCTTATCACTTTTTTATGTGGCCTGATTTTTCTTATTTTTGCGCTGCCTGCATGGGGGCAGGGGGCCGACCCTGTTTATACTGTGGCTAATGTGGCCGTGGATGTAAGCGCCGCCTCGGCCTCTGCCGCCCGCGATCAAGCTATGTTAGAGGCGCAAAATACGGCTTTCCTCAGACTTCTGGATCGGCTCGGCAGCAAAATGCCGAGTGACCCGCCTGATGACAAGGTGATTGCCGCGCTTGTTTCCTCTCTGGAAGTTCAAAAAGAACATATTGCGGGGCCGCGCTATACGGGCGTATTCACCGTTGCTTTCAAGTCCGAGCGCGTGCGGCAATATCTAAGCGGGCAGGGGGTTTCTTATTTTGAAATGCGCGCCAAGCCTGTTGTGGTGCTGCCTGTCTTTAAAATAGGCGAGCGCGCGATTTTGTGGGAGCAAACAACACCATGGGCGCAGGCTTGGTCGGCCATGCCGCGCCAAGCGGGGCTTGCGCCGGTGATTATCCCGCAGGGCGATCTTGACGATATTGCGCTTATCTCTGCGCAGGAAGCGCTTAAAGGATCGGAAGATGTTCTTCAAAATATCATGAAGCACCACAAGGCCGAGGGCGTTATTGTTCCTGTTTTGGAAGCTGATCTTGACCAGACCGGCGCGCTTGAGGCGCTTGTCACCGTTTACCGCTATGACAATAGAGGCCGCCCTTTATCGCCTTTCCGCATCGCGCTTGAAACCATCAAAAGCAAAAATATGATCGAGGCCGTCCTTCATAACGCCACGCAGCAGGTGATGGCGCAAATTGAAAGCAGCTGGCGGGAAGATCATCCTTCTTTGACTCAACCTCCATCTTATCTTCCGGTGCGCGTTTTGGTGCCGACTTTGGCGGTCTGGACGGCCTTGCGTAAAAAACTGGATCTTGTGCAGGATCTTATAGATGTCAATGTGGTGACCATGACGCGCGGCCTTGTGCATATCGAGCTTGTTTTCCGTGGCGATCTTCAGGATTTGCAGGCAGCCTTGGCCGTTCAGGGCCTTGCTCTTGTGCATGGCTATGGGCGCGGCTGGGAGCTTTCTTATGATGCGGCGGAATAACTAAAATAACAGAAGAGGAAAACGATCATGCCTCGTGAAGTCTCATCCCAGTTTGCCGTGCGTTTCTGGCTTGTCATGGCCGCGCTGCTTTGCCTTTTTATCTGGCTTTTGCGGCCAATTTTGCTGCCTTTTGTCGCTGGTATGGTGATCGCCTATTTTCTGGATCCGGTTGTGGATCGGCTATCGCGCGCGGGCTGGCCGCGCTGGCTTAGCACATCTTTGGTGTTGTTAAGTTTTGTTGTGGCGGCGCTTTCGCTTGTTTTGCTTCTTTTTCCGCTGATCCAAAGCCAGATCCTGACCTTGATTGCCTCTATACCTGATGGCGTCGGCTATGTGCGCGAGCGCCTGATGCCTTTGGTTTATGAATGGGTACACAAGCTTTCGCCGCACGATGTTGACAGGCTGCGTGATGCCGTTTCGGCTTATGCCGGTGACGTTATAGGCTGGGCCGGTGGCGTTCTTAAAGGGCTTGTCTTGCGCAGTGTCGCGCTGTTCGATATTCTGACTTTGCTTGTTATCACGCCTATTGTTGCTTTTTATCTGCTGCGTGATTGGCCTTCTGTAACAAAAACGATTGAAGATCTCGTGCCGCGCAAACAATATCCTCTTTTCTCCCGCGCTTTCCGCGAGATCAACACCACGCTGTCCGGCTTTCTGCGCGGGCAGGCGCTTGTGTGTTTGTCTTTGGGGCTGTTTTTCAGTATCAGCCTTACTTTGGTCGGCCTTAAATATGGCGTGATTGTCGGCATTCTTTCAGGCGCTGTGGCTTTTATTCCCTATGTGGGAACCATCTTCTGTCTGGTGGTAAGCATGACTCTTGCCTTTATCCAGTTCGACACATGGGGACCTATTCTTGCGACATTTCTTGTTGTTCTTATCGGGCAGACGCTTGAAAGCTACGTTTTGACGCCCAGACTCGTCGGTGGCCGCGTCGGGCTTCATCCGGTTTGGGTTTTGTTTGCCGTGTTTGCGGGGGGCGCTTTGCTCGGCTTTGTCGGCATTTTGATTGCTGTGCCTGTGGCCGCTGTTTTGGGCGTTCTGATCCGCCTTGCCGTGCGGCATTATCGCGCAAGCCCTCTTTACCGCGCGGGCTCTAAGGACAAAATATCATGAGCCAGCAATATAAGCTGTCTTGGCCGCATCACATAGCCATGTCTTTGGATGATTTTCTCCTCACATCCAGCAATGCCCAAGCGGTGCGCTGGCTTTTTGAAACGCCGCCGACGGCTTGGCCTTCGCATATGCTTATTCTGCACGGCCCCGCAGGCTGCGGCAAAAGTCATCTGCTGCAAAGCTGGTGCCAGCATGTCGGCGCGATGGCAGTTTGTCCGGAAAGTTCTGTTTTGGAATCCCTTGCGCGTGGCGAGGCCGCAGCGCCTGCCTTTGCTTTTGATGATGCCGACAAGATCGCCGCTTTTCCGGCGCAGCAGGAATGGCTTGTCCATTTTTACAATGCGACAAAAGCGCTTCACGTCCCCGTTGTTCTTGCCGCGCAAAAACCGGTGGCGGTTTGGGGCTTGATGCTCAAGGATATTGAAACGCGCCTTAAAAGCTGCCAAAGCGTGGCGATCGAGGAGCCGGATGATGACTTGATTCACGGGCTTTTTCTCAAGCTTTTTGCGGATCGCCAGCTGCGCGTTGAAAATGATGTTGTCGAATATCTTGTCAAGCGCGCCACGCGCACAGGCACCGCCGTGCAAAAACTTGTCCAGCTTTTGGATGAGGAAGCGTTGCGCGCGGGCAAAAAAATCACTATTCCCTTTGCGCAAAAGTTCCTGACGGGTGGTTTATGAAAATCTTCTCTTATCTTTATGACAAAATGCTTGTATGGGCGCGGCATCGTCACGCGCCTTTTTATCTCAGTGCGCTGAGCTTTGCCGAATCCTCCTTTTTTCCCATTCCGCCGGATGTGATGCTGGCGCCGATGTCGCTGGCCCAGCCAAAACGCGCGTTTTGGTTTGCTTTTCTGACCACGGCGGCCTCGATCGCGGGCGCTCTTTTGGGCTATGCGATCGGGTATTTTGCTTTTGGGCTGATCGAGCCTTTTTTGCGCGAAAGCGCTTATTGGGCCGCTTATGAACAAGCTGTGGCGTGGGACAAGCGCTTTGGTTTGCTGGCGGTTTTTCTTTTGGCGGGATTTACGCCTGTTCCTTTTAAGATTCTCACCATCGCGGCGGGGGCGATGGGATCGCCTTTGCTTCCTTTTCTGGCTGTGTCTTTTATCAGTCGCGGGGGGCGGTTTTTTCTTGTTGCGGGGGCGACCGCTTATGGCGGCAGCAGGATGGAAGAAAAGCTCAGGCTTTACATTGACCGCATAGGCTGGGCCTGTGTCGTGCTTATGGTTTTGGGCGGCCTTGTTTATGCCTTATGGCCAAATTAAAAGGGGTTTCACTATGAAAAATGTTGTGGTCGTAGGCGCTCAGTGGGGCGATGAAGGCAAAGGAAAAATCGTGGACTGGCTTTCCGCGCGCGCCGATGTCGTGGTGCGGTTTCAGGGCGGGCATAATGCGGGCCATACGCTTGTGATTGACGGCGTGACGTTCAAGCTTAATTTGTTGCCTTCCGGCATTGTGCGCAAAAACAAGCTTTCTATCATCGGCAATGGCGTTGTGGTGGATCCTTGGGCGCTTTTGGACGAGATCGACAAAATCGCAAAGCAGGATGTTGTCGTCACGCCGGATAATCTGATCATTGCGGAAAATGTCTGCCTTATTCTTCCTGTGCACGGGCTTGTGGATCGCGCGCGTGAAGCGGCCAAGGGCGCGCGCAAAATCGGCACGACAGGCCGAGGCATCGGCCCCGCTTATGAAGACAAGGTCGCGCGCCGTGCCGTGCGGCTTTGCGATCTGAGAACCCCCGATCTTTTGCGCGAACGAGTCGAAGAACTTTTGGTTCACCACAACGCCTTGCTGCGCGGCTATGGCGCGGCGGAGCTGAAAACGGATGATCTTGTGGCGCAGCTTTTGGCGCTTGCGCCACGACTTTTGCCTTTCTCGGCCGTTGTCTGGCAAAGACTTGAGGAGGCACGCAAGAATGGCAGCCTTATTCTTTTTGAGGGGGCGCAAGGAACCATGCTTGATATTGACCATGGAACTTATCCTTTTGTGACTTCAAGCAATATCGTTGCGGGCGCGGTCGCCGCAGGCTGCGGAATCGGCGCAAAAAGTCTGGGGCGCGTGCTGGGTATTTGTAAAGCCTATACCACGCGCGTGGGCGCAGGGCCCTTTCCGACCGAGGAAACCGGCCCCATCGGCGAAGGCCTTGGCCAAAGGGGATTCGAGTTCGGCACCAATACGGGCCGCAAACGGCGCTGCGGCTGGCTTGATGCGGTTCTTGTGCGGCAGGCGGTCAAGGTCGGTGGGATTGACGGGCTTGCCTTGACAAAACTTGATGTGCTTGACGGGATGGAGGAGCTGAAAATCTGCCGCGCTTACAGACTTAACGGCAAAGAGATCGATCATCTTCCCGCAAACCCTGCGCAGCAGGCGGCTGTTGAGCCGCTTTATGTTTCCTGTCCGGGATGGAAAGAGAGTACCCGTGGCGCGCGGCACTGGGCTGATCTGCCCGCAGCGGCGATCAAATATATACGTTTGATTGAGGAGCTTGCGGAAGTTCCTGTCACACTTGTTTCCACCAGCCCTGAGCGTGAGGATACGATTTTGGTGAGGGATCCTTTTGGGGATTAAAAAAGCAGCCTCTCTTTCGAGAGGCTGCTTTTTTCTTCAGCTTTCGCCTTAGAATGCTATTTTCTGCGAGAGCATCAGCACGCGGCCGATGTTTTTGGGAACTGTGGGGCTTTTCTGGTTGAAGAAGACCGCATCAGCCGCTGTGGCAAAGCCCGGGAACCATTGATAGCTGGCGCCCGCACCCAGAGCCGCAAACCGGTTGACATAAAAACCGGTCACGCCGCTGACATAGCCCCGATTCACATAGCCCTTGCCCTGCATGTAGTTGACGGCCAGCTCAATCTGCTCGTTATAGTCATAGCCTGCGCCGATCGTCCATACATATTGCCGGTTGGTATCACCCGACCAAGCGCCATAATGGCCGCCATCAACATAGGATGCGCCGAGCGTAAGGGTGTCAAAGCTCACTTGTCCGCCAAGGCCCCAGATGAACGCGCTGCGCTCACTGGTTACATGGTCGCCCTTGCTTTGCGTCATCACCATCATAGGCGTGAACTTCAGGCCGAAGCGGTCAAAGGTGCCTTTATATTCTGCGGCAACTTCAACAACATTTTCGGCAGGCGCACCGACCAGAGGTTCGTAAAGATACGCCTCTGTTCCTTTCTTCTGCTTGCTCGGCGCGAAGCTTACGCCAGCACGCAGTGTGCTTTGGGCTGAGCCAAGCTCAAACTTAGGCGTATAATAGGCGGCCTTGGTGCTTGTGTCCGTAGGGTCGATAAAAGTCGGATGAAAGCGCCCGAAAGACTGCGGATCGGTGAAGTTGGTGTATTTGCCCGCAATCTGGCCTTCACCGACAGTCGGCGCATAGACGAACATGTCGGCAGGGCCGCGTGCGTCACCAAGGACGATTTCGCCCATGGCCGAAGCGCCCCAGACATAGGCTTCATCAAGCGCCACTTGCTGGTCGTATTTCTGATCGTTGTTGATGCCGATCACACCGCCATAAGTGACGCCCTGCGCGGCCTTGCCTTCTGCCGCGATGATGACGCCGTATTCGGTTTGGAGATCGCTATAGCGACGCTTGCCAAGGCCGAGGGCGTCAGCCGATTTTTGCGATTCGTGGAAGAGCGCGGCGCGGAAGTCGGCATAACCGCCCAAAGTCACCTGGATGGGTGATTGTTTCGTTGCGCGGTGGTCAGACATCTTGGATGCTGGAGCCGCATAGGCTGCGCCGGAGATTGCGACGAGAGCCGTAGTTGCCAATAGTATTTTACGCATGTATCCCCCTCATGGATTCGACGGTTTTGTTATTGTGTTTGAGGGCGGATCGCCCTGTCTGAAATAATCTGATACAACCATTCCGCGCAAACAAGCTGTAAATGAACCTTGCTCTCACTTAGGTCTCTGCTGTGGCTCAAAAGCTGCGGTTTTGCCTATTTATGTATGCAAAAACAACTATTTGTGTTTGGAGAAGGGGTGAGGGGAGCGCGGGGTGAAGACGGGGGTATGGGGAGGGGGGGTGTAAGGGGGGTTAAAAAGTTTCGCGTCTTTTGGTTGTGGCGTTTTTGCTCCTCTCTTGTCATCCTCGGGGCTTGCGCAGCAAGCGCCCGGGGATCTGACGGTGGGCAGCGCTTTGGCGTCAGATCCCCGGTTCAAGCGCTTTGCGCTTGCCCGAGGATGACAATGGGGGGGGCACTTGTCCGAGGATGACAAGAAGGGGGGATCAAAAGCTCAGTTTTTGGGAGAGCATCAGCACATGGCCGGTGTTGGGTTCGCCGGCGGTGATCTTTTGGTCGAAGAACACGGCGTCTGCTGTTGTGGTGAATCCTGCAAACCAGTTATAGCTGGCGCCGAGGCCCCACATGCTGAGGCGATCCACATAATTTCCTTTTGCGGCACTGCCTATAAAGCCGTAGCCCATATAGCCCCTGCCGCGCATGGTGCTCGCGGCGAACTCCATGCTGCCCAGCTCATATTTCAGGCCTGCTGTCCAGACGCGCTGCGGCAGGGTCTGGCCGGTTTGCATGCCGTAATGGCTGCCATCGACATAGGAGCCGCCGATTGTCACCCCCGCATATTCCGCCTGCGCGCCAAGGCCCCACAAGGTGGCGCTTCGCTGCGTGGCTGACGATTGCGCCATCACGACCATGGGCGAGACGACGATATTGGCGGGGCCCATAATGCCGGTATATTGCGCTGCAATCTCGATTACATTTTTGGGCTCCGTCGCATTGTCATAGAGAGCGACTTCGGAGCCGGCCATGTCCTCGCGCGGGGTGAAGGACACACCAAGCTGGAGCGTGTGATCTTCGCCGAACATTGCGGTTTTTGGCGAGTACCAGACCAGTTTTGTTGCGCCCAATGTTTGGTCAACAAAGGCCGGTTGAAGGCGGCCTAAGGAACGCGGGTCTGTAAAGTTGGTGTAGGAACCCGCCATCTGATCCTCGCCCACGGTCGGCGCGATAACAAAGAGGGTTCGCGCGCCGTAAGTATCGCCGAACATGGCTTTGCCGAGCGCGGGGCTTTCCAGCCAGACATAGGCTTGCTCAAGTCCGGCGGGGGCGTCATGGCTTTGGCTGTTGTTGATTTCAATCAGCGCGCCATAGGTGATGCCGCGCGGGGCTTCTTTCTGCGCCGTGATGACAAAGTCGTATTCGCTTTGGATGTCACGGCTTCTGCGCGGGCCTTCGCCTGCGGGTCTTGATTTTTCTGACTCATGGAAAAGTGCGGCGCGGAAATCAACCGAGCCTCCAAGCATGACGTCGAAAGCATGGGCTGATGTGGGCAGAGCTAAAAGGGCTGTTGAGGTAAGCAAGATTTTGCGCATGACGAGTTCCTCCCCGCGTTCTTATTTTTCCCGCGAGTGTGACGGGGGAGCGGAGGGCTTGCAAGATTGAATCTTTTTGGGGGCGTGTTTATGGGGAAGGTTGTGACATGAACGGCATCATACGGGGGAAGGCGCGGCCCTCCTCGCAATGACATTTTTTCCCTTTGTCATCCTCGAGGCTTGCGGAGCAAGCGCTCGGGGATCTGACGGTGGAGCGATGTTCTGGTGGCAGATCCCCGTGCTCTTGTCTGCCGACAGGCAGACAAGCCACGAGGATGACAAGAGGGAGAGGGGCGCGGGGCGGGCCATAAAAAAACAGCCTCTCTTTCGAGAGGCTGTTCTTTTCTTTTAAGCTTTCGCTTGGATTGCGCTTAGAACGCCATCTTTTGCGAGAGCATCAGCACATGACCGGCGTTCTTGTCCCAACCGTCAATCTTCTGGCTGAAGATCACCGCATCCGCTGCCGTTGTCAGGCCGGGGAACCATGTGTAGGACGCACCGAAGCCAAGGGCTGCGAAGCGATTGACATAGTCACCGCCCCAGACGTTTTCATCATAGCCTTTGCCGCGCATGTAGTTGGCTGCCAAAGCGACCTTGTCCATTTCATAGCCAAGACCGATTGTCCAGACGCGCTGCTTGTCGTCACCACCTGTTGGGGCGTGAACTTTGCCAGCATCAACATAGGAACCACCGAGCGTGAAGCCGGCATAGGTTGCTTGCGCGCCAATGCCCCAGAGGGTTCCGCCGCGTTCACCACCACCCCATTTCCAGCTGGCGTTGTTGGACTCTGTCGAAACCAGCATCGGCGTAACTGTCACACCAACTTGGTCGAAGGTTCCGCTATACTGTGCTGCAACTTCGATGACGTTCTTGGCGCCACGAATGTCATTCTTGTAAAGGTTGGTCCGCGTACCTTTTCCGTCTTCATCCGGCGCAAAGGAAACGCCGAGCTGAACGCTGTGGTTCCTGTCGCCCAGATCAACCTTAGGTGTGAAGTAGGTCACCTTGGTTGCGGTTTCCGTCAGATCGATGAAAGCAGGCTGGAAGCGTGCCAGTGTGTAGTCATCCGTGAAGTTTGTGTACTTGCCCGCAATTTGGCCTTCGCCAACTGTCGGAGCAAACACGAACAGATCGGAAGCGCCTTGATGGTCACCAAGGACAACCTTGCCGAACGCGCCGGACATCCAGAGATAGGCCTGCTCAAGACCGATCTGGCGATTTGAGCTGCCCTGATTCTGGTCGTTGTTGATTTCAACCAACGCACCATAGTTGATGCCACCAGCCGCTTTGCCTTCAGCCGCAATGGTGAAAGCATATTCGGTCTGGATGTCGCCATTGGCACGCTTGTCAGGGCCAGCAAGCTTCTGTGACTCGTGGAACATAGCTGCGCGGAAATTAACTTCGCCGCCCAAGGTCACCTGAATAGGTGCTTCGGCTGCTTGTGCTATTCCGGCAAAACCGACGATCGCTGTCGTCGCTAAAAGTATTTTACGCATGTGTATCCCCCCTCGTGGATGGACTTTAGTTAACGATTGACTTTGGAGGGCGGACACGCCCCGTCCAAGCCAATCTGAAACAACAGCTTTGCACAGACAAGTATGAAATAGGCTTTCCCATAACAGTGTATAGATCTGTGATATAAAAAACACAGCTGTATGGCGGGGGAGATGCTTGCAACGGTTTGTTTTCCCTGCCATAATCAAGCGCTTCGCCAAACTTAACCCCTTAACTTTTCCGGTGAATAATCATGCTTCTTTTTCGTGCTTCCTTCTTGAAAAGCCTTTCTTTCCTTGCCCTGCCGCTGGCCCTTTCGCTGCTGGCCGGCTGCGCTGACAGCGCCATCAAAACCGACCCGAGCTATCCCGACCGCGCGAAGGAGGATCGTTATAAATACGGCTCCATGGTCAGCGATGAGGGGGGGTTCTCCTTCTTCAATAAGGAAGACAAGAAAGACAGCGGCGGCGGCGGGCTTGGCGTCAATGCCTATCTGTGGCGGGCGAGTCTTGATACGGTTTCCTTTATGCCCATCGCCTCGGCTGATCCTTTTGGCGGGGTGATTATTACAGACTGGTACTCCGCGCCGGAGGCTCCGGAAGAACGCGCCAAGGTGAACATCTTTATTCTTGACCGCGATCTGCGGGCGGATGGGGTGAGGGTGTCGATCTTCCGCCAGATCCACACGCCGCAGGGGTCTTGGAAAGACGCTCCCGTCGCAGCGGAGTCCGCGACAAGGCTTGAGGAGTCGATTTTGACTCGGGCAAGGCAGATGCGGTTGGCGCAGAAGGAAGGGAAGTAATCCCCCCCTACCCCCTCTTGTCATCCTCGTGGCTTGTCTGCCTGTCGGCAGACAAGAGCACGGGGATCTGCCACCAGAACATCGCTCCACCGTCAGATCTCCGAGCGCTTGCTCCGCAAGCCTCAAGGATGACAAGAGGGGAGCTCGTTGTGGCAGGCATGCTGTAGGGATGACATAAGCGAGGAAAAAACGGGCTGGCTTGCATTACCGGCATCTGCGCGATATTGTTGCGTCCTTAACAGTTTTTTAAAAGGGGCGTAGATGGCTGAGCGTTATAATGTGGCTGCAACGGAAAGTAAGTGGCAGAAAATCTGGGAAGAAAATCATTGTTTTCGCGCCGTGACCGATCCGGCGCGGCCTAAATATTACGCGCTTTCGATGCTGCCTTATCCTTCGGGACGTATCCATATGGGGCATGTGCGCAACTACACGCTCGGCGATGTGGTGGCGCGGTATCAGCGGGCGAAGGGCTTCAATGTTCTCCACCCCATGGGCTGGGATGCTTTCGGTCTGCCCGCAGAAAATGCTGCGCGGGACAGCCACACTCATCCCGCAGCATGGACGTACAATAATATAAAGGTGATGAAGCGCGAGCTTCAAAGCATGGGCCTGTCCCTTGACTGGGAGCGTGAAGTCGCCACCTGCGATCCTGCTTATTATAAGCATCAGCAAAAGCTCTTTTTAGATTTCCTCAAGGCCGGTCTTGTTTATCGGAATGAGGCTTGGGCGAATTGGGATCCTGTGGATCACACCGTCCTTGCCAATGAACAAGTGATTGACGGGCGCGGCTGGCGCTCGGGTGCTTTGGTTGAAAAGCGACTTTTGGCGCAGTGGTTCCTCAAGATCACCGCTTACTCTGAAGATCTTTTGAGCGCGCTGCCCTCTCTTGACCAGTGGCCCGAAAAAGTGCGGCTGATGCAGGAAAACTGGATCGGAAAATCCGAAGGCGCTTACGTTCATTTTGCTGTCGAGGGCCAAGGCGAAAGTCTTGAGGTTTTCACCACACGTCCTGACACTTTGTTCGGCGCTTCGTTTCTTGCGATTTCGGCCAATCATCCTTTGGCGCAAAAACTTGCGAAGAAAGACGAGCGGCTCGCCGCCTTCTGCGAAGACTGCAACCGCATGGGCACCAGCCTTGTTGAGGTCGAAAAGGCCGAAAAGCTCGGCTATGACACGGGCGTGAAGGCGGTGCATCCTTTTGATCCTTCATGGGCTCTTCCGGTTTTTGTGGCCAATTTTGTTTTGATCGAATATGGCACCGGCGCGATCTTCGGCTGTCCGGCTCATGACGAACGCGACTTTGCTTTTGCGCAAAAATATAAGCTGCCCATCACGCCCGTTGTGCTTCCTTCCGGCGAAGATCTTGCGACTTTCAAAACGATGCTTGAGGCCTATACGGGCCCGGGCACTGCTTTTAATTCGCGCTTCCTTGATGGCATGGAGACAGAGCAAGCCATCGGCGCGGCCATTGCCAAGATTGAATCCTTGGGCGCGGGCAAGGGCACGGTGCAATATCGTTTGCGCGACTGGTGCATCAGCCGCCAGCGCTACTGGGGCTGTCCTATCCCGATGATTAAATGTCCGCAATGCGGAATCGTGCCGGTGCCGGACAGGGATCTGCCTGTCGTGTTGCCCGAGGATATTGACATCAGCAAGCCCGGGAATCCTTTGGATCATCATCCCACATGGAAGCATGTCAGCTGCCCGCAATGCGGCGGTAAGGCCGAACGCGAGACGGACACTTGTGACACTTTTGTGGATTCAAGCTGGTATTTCGTCCGCTATTGTTCGCCGCACAATACGGAGCTCCCCGTTGACAAAAAGGATGTCGATTACTGGCTTCCTGTCGATCAATATGTGGGCGGGGTGGAGCATGCGATTTTGCATCTTCTCTATGCTCGGTTTTTTACGCGGGCCATGAAGCTGACGGGCTACCTTAAAATTGACGAGCCTTTTACGGGTCTGTTCACCCAAGGGATGGTTTGCCATGAATCCTATAAGGACGATCAAGGCAAGTGGCTTTATCCCGAAGATGTTCAGAAAAACCCCGATGGCACCGCCACGCAGATCAGCACGGGCCGCCCTGTCCAAGTGGGGCGCATTGAGGTGATGAGCAAGTCCAAAAAGAATGTTGTGGATCCAAGCTCCATCATTCAGGCCTATGGCGCGGATACGGCGCGGCTGTTTATGCTTTCGGACAGCCCGCCGGAGCGGGATATTGAATGGTCAACGGCCGGCGTTGAAGGAGCTTGGCGCTATGTCAGCCGTCTTTGGCGGCAGGTGACGGCGCCTAAGATTCCTCTTGCGCCCAAGGGGGCCAGGGCCGACGCGTTGTCGCCGGAGGCTTTGGCGGTGCGCCAAGAAATCCACCGCACGATTGAATCTTTCACGCAGGATCTTGAGCGCTTCCATTTCAACCGCGCCGTAGCGCGGGCGCGGGAGTTGTCTAACACGCTTGACACGCTTGAAGCTTCTCAAGCGGGCGCGGATGTTGTGCTGCGCGAGGGGCTTGAGGTTTTGGTGCGGCTGCTGAACCCCATGCTGCCGCATATTACTGAGGAGCTCTGGCAGATTTTGGGCGGTCAGACTTTTCTTACCAACACGGACTGGCCTGCGGCTGATCCTATCTATCTTGTGCGCAACACAATCACGCTGGCTGTGCAGATCAACGGCAAGCTGCGCGGGACGATTGTGGTGGAGAAGGGCGCGGCCTCGCAGCTTGTGGAGCAGGCGGCGATGGATGAGCCCAACGTCAAGCGCACGCTTGAAGGTAAAGAGATCGCCCGCGTGATTGTGGTGCCGGAAAAAATCGTCAATATCGTGGTGCGCGGATGAGGAGAGTCTCTATCCTCTTGCTTGTGATGCTTGCGGGGTGCGGGTTTTCGCCTATTTATGCAAGCCATGACCAAGGCGTGCTGACGGCCAAGGCCCTTAATCAGATTTATATCGACAATATTCCCGACCGCGCCGGACAATATTTGCGCAACAAGTTGATGGATAGTCTTTATTTTGAAGGCCGTCCCACTGCGCCTGATGCCATTCTGTCCGTCAAGATTGAGATCAAGGAAACAGATCTTGCCATTCAAAAAGACGCCACGGCTTCACGCAGCCAGATGCGCGCTTTGGCATCCTATAAGCTTAAAGATAAAAATGGGCAGGTTCTTTTGTCGCGCAATGCGCAAGCCATCACGGCCTATAGCCGTATTGATGCGCAATATGGCCTTGTCGTGGGCCAGCGTGATGCGACTGAACGTGTGTTGAACGAAGTGGCAGAACGCATTGTGATGGCGTTAAGTCTTTATTATGCGCAGAAGGATTAGGGGGATGAGCGCCGCGTCCGCCTTCCTTGTCATCCTCGAGGCTTGCGCAGCAAGCGCTCGGGGATCTGACGCCAGAGCATCGTTCCACCGTCAGATCCCCGTGCTCTTGCCTGCCTACCGGCAGACAAGCCACGAGGATGACAGGGGAGGGGGTGCTTTATGAAACTTGCCGCGCGTGACATCGCTCGTTTTCTTGAAAGCCCGCCTAAGACTGTGCGGGTTGTTCTTGTTTATGGGCCTGACAGCTCTCTTGTCAGCGCCACTTTGGAAAAACTGGCCGTGAAGTTTGCGGCGGATCCGAACGATCCTTTTTCTGTTTCCTCGCTGACGGGGGCACAGATTGCGGCGCAGCCGAGCTTGCTTTTTGATGAGGCTTCTTCCTTGTCCCTGATAGGGGGAACGCGGCTTGTGCGTGTGCGCCAAGCTGTGGAGGCTGTGGCGCAGCCGCTTTCTTCTTTTTTGCAGGAGCCTCCACAGAATGACAGCGTTGTTTTGATCGAAGGCGGGGATCTTGATAAACGCTCGAAATTGCGCGCGCTTTGTGAAGGGGCGGAAAGTGTCGTGGCCGCCATTCCTTGTTATTTTGAAGATGCGCAAGCGCGGATGCGTCAGCTTGCGCAGGGACTGAAAGAAGCGGGATTTTCCGCAAGGCAGGATGTTGTGGCCTTTCTTGAAAGCTGCCTGCCCGCAGGGCATTTGGCTTTGCAGCGGGAGCTTGAAAAGCTGATCCTTTATGCGCAGGGACAAAAAGAAATCTCGCTTGAGGATGTGCGGGCCGTGATCGCCTACACGGCGGACGCAGCGCTTGATGATTTGGCGATGATGACAGCCTCGGGCCAGAAGGCGCGGGCTATGCGGCTTTTGGACTCGCTTTTGGAACAGCAGACCGCGCCGGTTTCCATTCTGCGCGCGTTGCAGCGACATTTTTTACGTTTGCAGCAAGCTCGCGCTTTTGTGGATGGCGGGCTTGATGCGGGCATGGCGCTAAAAAAACTCGCGCCGCCTGTTTTCTGGAAACACACCACGCCCATGACGCGCCAACTTGAGCGCTGGACTATGGAAAAACTCACCACGGCCCTTGCGGTGCTTTACAAAGCCGAAGCGGACGTCAAAAAAACCGGCGCACCGGATGTTAGCCTATGCGCGCATGTGGTGCTGATGTTGGTTGCGCGGGGTTAATCAACACGCTTAAAAGTCACATGAAATGGAGAGCCCCTAACACCTTTCCCTGATATATCTCCGTTTATCAATCCTAAATACTTCGCTATACAAAACAAAAATGTGCAATTACAACTATGTCCTTTTTCCTTGGAATCAAATATTTTTGCATTGTATTTTTTCAAATCAGATGACGAACATGTTTTGCCATTGTATATACACTTACAAGCTCTTGTATTGGCAGGGCGAAGCGGGATTTTCCGCGAATATAGCTGATCTTATCATTGGTTATGCTCGTAATAATGGATGTTCCACCGCCAGGATTATTAAAGCTCATATTTGTTGAAATATTTTGGATCAATTTATAAATCTTGTCCCCTCTCATGTATCACCCGCGCAATTTCTGGATCACCGTATCCAACTGATCCAGATCTGTGAAATGGACGGTGATTGTCCCGACACCGCCTCGGGCGTTGATGCGGGTTTTTAGGCCGAGTTGGCGGCTGAGTTCGTTTTCAAGGGCGATGATGTTGGGGTCGAGAACCTTAGCAAGGCGGTTGGTTTTTGTTGAGGTTTGGACGCCGGACTCCTTATTCGCATATTCTTCGGCCTGACGGACGGTCATGCCGCGCTTGATGATTTCGCGGGCCAGCTGCTCGGGATTTTTGGTGACGATCAGGCAGCGGGCGTGGCCCATGCTGAGCTGGCCTTCATTGACCATCTGCTTTACGGCCTCGGGCAGTTTGAGCAGGCGGATCGTGTTGCCGATATGCGGGGCACTTTTGCCGACAATGCGGGAAAGCTCGGCCAGTGTGTAGTTGAACTCTTCCGACAAACGATGATAGCCCTCGGCTTCTTCAATGGGGCTTAGATCTTGGCGTTGGATATTTTCAACGAGGCCGACTTCCATTGCCTCAATATCACTTAGCGTGCGGACGATCACGGGGACATCATGCAGCTCCGCAAGCTGCGCGGCGCGCCAGCGGCGTTCACCGCAGACAATTTCAAACGAATCCTTGGCGTCCGGCAGAGGCCTTACAATAAGCGGCTGAAAAATGCCGCGCTCGCGGATGGAGGAGGCGAGTTCATTGAGGGATTCCTCATCAAAATGCCTTCTGGGCTGAAACGCGCCGGGCATAAGCCATGTGGTTGGCATTTTTCTGACGCCTTGATCTGTTGCCGGCGGCACGTCTGCTATCGTGCGCGGCTTGTAAGAAGCATCCGCATCGCCGAAAAGAGCGGAAAGGCCTCGGCCCAAAGGGGCCGGTTTGGTTTGAGAATTGGCAGTCATAAAGGGCTCCTTTTGTCAGGCGGCTTGTTCTTTGTGGGGTCGGTCATTTTCCCGCCGCAGAAACTCGCTGGCCAGATGCATATAGGCATCCGCGCCCGCGCATTTCAAATCATAAAGCAACACCGGCTTGCCGTGCGAGGGCGCTTCGGAAACGCGGACATTGCGGGGAATCACGGTTTCATAAACCTGCGTGCCGAAAAAGGCGCGGACATCTTTGGCCACCGCCTCGGAAAGCGCGTTGCGGCGGTCAAACATGGTCAGGATCACGCCTTGGATCTCAAGAGACGGGTTAAAGCGCGTCTGGACAGCGTCAATGGTTTGAAGAAGGGAGCTCATGCCTTCAAGCGCGTAAAACTCAACCTGCAGCGGCACCAAAAGCGCATCGGCGGCCACAAGCGCGTTCAGCGTCATCAGATTGAGGGAAGGGGGACAGTCAATCAAAATGTAATCATAGTTTTTGGAGCTGCGATCAAGCGCTTCTTTCATCCTCGATTCTCGCCGCTCGACCGTCACCAGCTGGATTTCAGCGCCCGCCAGATCGGCCGAGGCTGTTATAATCGACAGATTGGGGATCATGGTTGGGTTTGCGACATCCTCGACGGACAGCTCGTCAAACATCAGCTCATAGCTGCCTGCGCCGCGCGCGGCGCGGGAAAAACCAAAGCCGGTTGAGGCGTTGCCTTGCGGGTCGGCATCAACGATCAAAACTCTTTTTCCCACGGCGGCCAGAGCGGTGGCCAGATTGACGGCGGTGGTGGTTTTGCCTACGCCGCCCTTTTGATTGACAATCGCAATCACGCGGCAGGAAGGATGGCGGTTAAAAGCGGCGTTTTCTTGAGTCATGCCTTGGGGTAGCCCTTAAATCGCTGATTTTGAGAATATGGCCGGAGGAATCGCTGCGGCTTGGAATCTCATTGCAAACGAATGTCCAATATTTGCGGGCCTCTGTCAATTCCGCAGGGACTTGCCTTCCCTTTAAAAAGAGGGCTTGGCTGTTTTTTTTCATCAAAGGATGGGCCAGAGATAAAAGCTCGGGCAGCGGTTTAAGGGCGCGGGCGGTGATGACGTCGGCTTTCAGGCCTTTAAGGGATTCGATTCGCGCATGGTGGATCTTGACGGGAAGATCCAAGGTTTGGGCCACGACCTCGAGAAAACGGGCCTTTTTGCCGATGCTTTCGATCAAATGGACTTGGGGGACGCCCAAAATGGCCAAAATCATCCCGGGGAAGCCCGCGCCGCTGCCCATATCTATGAGACTTTTCGTGTTTTCAGGCAAAAGTGGAAAAAGTTGCGCCGAATCGAGGAAATGGCGTGTCCAAAGCTCCGGCAAGCTGTTGGCGGAAACCAGATTTATCTTTGCAGACCAGTCTTTAAGCAGGGATTCGTAGGCTTTGAGCCTTTCTAGCGGTTCATGTGGATAAGTCTGGGGGTAAATCCCCGCGCGGGCCAAAAAATCCTTCATACGGCACCACTTACGGGGTGACGGCGGGCATACCGTAAAAGGGCAATAAGGGCGGCGGGGGTTACGCCTGAGATTCGGCCCGCTGCGCCGAGGGTTTCTGGGCGGACTTGCTTGAGTTTCTGGCGGATCTCGTTTGAAAGGCTTCCTATGGAGTCATAATCGAGGTTGAGGGGCAGGATAAGGTTCTCATCGCGGCGATAGGCCCTTATATCGGCCTCCTGACGCTGCATATAGCCCGCATAGGTGCATTCTATGGCTAATTGGGCTTTGGTTTGGGGGTCAAGGGCGCTGATTTGCGGCCAGAGGCCCGTCAGATCGTCAAAAGAGATGGCCGTGTAGGCTAAAAGCTGCGCTGCCGTGCGTCTTGCGCCGTCTTGGTTGATTTGAAAGCCTGCTGTGCGCAGTTCCTGCGGGGTGGCGGATAGGTTTTGGAGCATGGCGCGGCCTTCTTGAAGGCGCTTTATTTTGGCCTCGAACGCGGCGCGGCGGGGCAGGCCTACGCAGCCGAGGATCAGGCCTTGGGGGGTTAGGCGCTGGTCTGCATTGTCGGCGCGCAGAGACAGGCGATATTCGGCGCGGGAGGTGAACATGCGGTAGGGTTCGTTGGTGCCTTTGGTGATGAGGTCGTCAATCATGACCCCTATAAGGGCCTCATCACGGCCCAAAACCAGCGGGGGACGGCCTGAAAGGGCCAAAGCGGCGTTCAGGCCCGCCATCAGGCCCTGAGCTGCGGCCTCTTCATAGCCTGTGGTGGCGTTGATCTGGCCGGCAAAGTAAAGGTTTGGGACAAGTTTGGTCTCAAGCGTGGCCCTTAGACCGCGCGGATCGCAATAGTCGTACTCAACGGCGTAGCCGAAGCGCAGGATTTTCACCTTTTCGAGGCCCTTCATCATGGGAATCATGGCGCTTTGGACGTCTTTGGGCAAAGAGGTCGAGATTCCATTGGGATAGACTGTGGGATCGTCCAGCCCTTCCGGCTCTAAAAAGACCTGATGGGAGTCGCGGGAGGCGAAACGGACGATTTTGTCCTCGATGGAAGGGCAATAGCGCGGGCCTATGCCGGCGATTTGGCCGGAATAAAGGGGGGCGCGATGGAAGTTGGCGCGCATCAGCTCATGCATTGCCGCTGTGGTGTGGGTGATGGCGCAGGTAATTTGCGGGTTGGTGATGGAATTGGTGAGGGTGGAAAAAGGCTCCGGCGGGTTGTCGCCTTCTTGTTTTTCGAGGGAATCCCAATCAATCGTGCGCCCATCAAGCCGCGCGGGGGTGCCTGTTTTCAGGCGGCCTAGCTCAAAGCCCAGACGGCGCAGGGCTGTGGCTAGGCCGATAGAGGGCGGCTCACCCACGCGGCCCCCGATGGTTTTTTCTTCGCCTGTGTGCATTAGCCCGTTTAGGAAGGTGCCGACTGTGACGATGACCGCACGGGCTTGATAGGTCTGCCCTTGGGCGTTTGTTATGGTGAAAAGGCCGTTTTGGTCTTTGGTGAGGTCTTCAACGCTCATGGCCATGATGGTGAGGTTTTCCTGCGCGAAAAGGGCTTCTTTCATCGCCGCGCGGTAAAGGGCGCGGTCGGCTTGACAGCGCGGGCCGCGGACAGCTGCGCCTTTGCTACGGTTCAGGATTCGAAACTGGATGCCTGCGGCGTCCGCTACGCGACCCATGAGGCCATCCAGCGCGTCAATCTCCCGCACCATCTGGCCTTTACCGAGTCCGCCGATGGCGGGGTTGCATGACATTTCGCCCAGCGTGTCGATCCGGTGCGTGGCCAGCAGGGTCTGCGCGCCCATACGCGCGGCGGCCGCGGCGGCCTCGGCACCGGCATGGCCGCCGCCAATTACGATAATGTCATAGGGGTTGGTCATGTTGGGTTCTATACGCTAGGCGTGGGGGGAAAGCAATAATGGGGGGTCTGTCATTGCGAGGAGGGCCTTTAGGCCTGACGTGGCAATCTCGGCGATGTTGTAGAGATTGCCGCGTCAAGCCGGCTTCGCCGGCTTTCCTCGCAATGACAATTGAGGGAGGGGGTTTTACTTTCGATTTTTTTATGTTAGCAAGAGATCGTTTCTATATAGAAAGGATCTCATATGAGCAGACCGTCTAGCCCTACATTGTTTCAGCCTTCGGTGAAAGATGTTGTTATTACGCCTTTGCTTATGGAGCAGATTGAGCAGACTGCCGCGTCAGGCGATATGTTCAAGCACTGGAATGCGGCTTTGCTGTTGGGCAAGCTTCTTGATGAAAGAACTGAGGACACAAAAAATCTTATTACGTCCAGTTTGGTTAGCGAAATGGTGTGGTGCGTGACCAAGTCTTATAAATCTGAACCATCCGTCGCTGTCGATAGTTTTAAATCTGTCGTATTCCAAAATCTTAATCGTATCGCTGCGTGTAATCCTTCTGTTATAGCTGATAAAAATCATCATCCCTTTCTGGTATATTGGTTGTCTAAGCAATTCTCTGAGATTTGCAAAAAAAAGCCGAAGCCAAGCAAGCCTAGGTCGGACAGCTCTATTTCCCAATACAAAACGAACCAAATATAATATCCAAAAGATCTTCGACATCTACATGGCCGGTGATTTGGCTGAGGCTGCGCAAAGCAAGGCGCAGTTCTTCGGCGGTGAGTTCGTCCTGCGTTGCGGTTTGTGCGGCTTTTAAATATGCGAGCGTTTTTTCAAGCGCGTAGCGGTGGCGCGCGCGGGTGAGGGTTGGGTTTTGGGTTGGCGCGTAGGCGGTTTCGATTTTATTGATGATGGTTTGCGTTAAATGCTCAAGACCCTCGCCGGTTTTTGCGGCGATTAAAAGAGCGTTTTGCGGAAAGGCGCTTTGATTTTTTACAAGATCGATTTTGTTGACGACAAGAAGCGCGTCTTTATCAAGCAGCGCGCTTATGGTCGGATCGGGCTTTGCGCTTTGGCTTGCGTCCATAATAACAAGTTTAAGATCTGCGTGCGTTGCGCGTTCAAGGGCGCGGCGGACGCCTTCATGTTCGATCTGATCTGCTGTTTCGCGCAGGCCTGCCGTATCGGCCAGCGTGACGGGGTAGCCGCCGAGATCAAGGCTCACTTCAATAATATCGCGCGTGGTGCCCGGGATGGGGGAGACAATGGCGGCGTTTCGTTTGACAAGGGCATTCAGCAGGCTTGATTTTCCCACATTGGGCGCGCCCAAAAGGGCGACGACAAAGCCGTGGCGCAGTCTTTCGCCACGATGATTGTCGCAAAGATGCTGCGTGATCGCCTCAATCAGTACCGAAATGGTTTTGTTGTGTCCTTTTGTGAGGTCTTGCGGAATATCTTCATCGGCAAAATCCAGCGCGGCTTCGCTCATGGCCAAAAGCTGCGTTAAATCTGCGGCCCAGTTTTTATAGAGGGCGCCCAGATCGCCTTCCATCTGGCGCAGGGCTTGGCGTCTTTGCGCGGCGGTTTCGGCGTCAATCAGATCGGCAAGGCCTTCGGCCTGCGTCAGATCCATTTTGTCGTTTTCAAAGGCACGGCGGGCAAACTCGCCCGCTTGCGCGGGACGCAAGGACGGATTTTGCGCAAGGCTTTCAAACAAGGCCTGTAAAACCGCGCGGCTGCCATGGATGTGGAGCTCCAGAACATCTTCGCCTGTGAAGCTGTGGGGGGCTTCAAAAAAAAGGACAAGGGCGTGATCGAGATGTTCTTTTGTATGCGGATCGCGCAGGGTTTTCAGGACGGCTTGACGTGGTGGGGGCGGGGGGGCGCCCGTCAGGGCTTCACAGGCTTGCGCGCAGGATGGGCCGGAGAGGCGGACGACGGCTACGCCCGCGCGGCCTGCGGCGGAGGCTAGGGTGTAGATGGTTTTGTCGTCTTGAATGGGCATTTTGTTTAGACCCCCCACCCAACCCTCCCCCGCAAGGGGGGAGGGCTAGAGGATTTAAGAGGCTTTTTTGCTGCTTTGGCTGAGCATGACATTTGTTGTGTCAACGACGCCCGCCATCATTTTTTGGACTTGATTGAAAAACATTTTTTGGATGTTTTCGGCGCCCTGTATGCCGGCGGGGAGCCAAGTTTGCATCATGGATTCAGGTGTCATGGCTTTGACATTGGCGAGCATTTGCCGCTCAAGCTCTTCCATAACGGCTTGTTGCATCGGCTGCACATCCGGCAAACCCAAAAATGTACGCGCTTCCTCTGGCGTGCAATCAACATTAACGGTGACTTTCATAAGAAGCGGTTCCTTTCCTTTTCGGGTTTGTCTGCGGCTGACTATAAAAAAACTATGCGAAAACTTCAACCTTGCTAAACAGGCACTAAATCGTTAATTTCAGGCGCATGGAAAAAATCATGATTGAAGGTCTGGGGGGGTCTTCTTTTGAATCCCTTGTCGCTTTGCCTCATGGCGATATGGGGCCTGCGATGCTGCTTGCGCGCGGACTTTTTTCCAATGAGACAGAAGTCACGCGGATTCTGACGCATCTTGCCAATATGGGATATTTGGTTCTTTGTCCGGATCTTTATCGCGGGAAAAATAAAATTGAGATTCCTTATAAAGACGGCGCTCTTGACTGGCAGCAGCTTGAGCAATTTTATAGAAACTTTGACGGGCAGGCGGCGGCGCGTGATCTTTTGGCTGCTGCGGCCTATGCGCGCAGGCGTCCTGAATGCGGCGGGAAAATCGGCGTTTTGGGTTATGGTCTGGGCAGCTCTCTTGCTTTTTTGATGGCCGCGCGCAGCGATGTGGATTGTGTGGTGGGTTATGACGGCGCGGGGCTTGACGCAAGGCTTGATGAAGCGCCGGATATCCGCATGCCCTACCTTATCCATATGGCGCAAAATGACCAGCTTTTATCAGATGCGGCGCGGGTGCGTGTGGTGAGGGCGCTCTCGCGGCATGAAAAGATTTCTCTTTATATTTATGAAGGGGTCGAGCATGGTTTTGCGGAAACCTCCGGCCCGACCTATAATGCTGAGGTCGCGCTGCTGGCGCGCGGGCGGACGGAAAGTTTTCTGCGGCAGAATCTTATGGCTTAGGCCCCCCTGTCATTGCGAGGAAGGCCTTTAGGCCTTCCTCGCAATGACAGGGGGGCGGGGGGGGGCGTTAAGCGCCCTCTTTGCGTTTCCATAGGGGGGTTTTTAGGGTTTCTAGGAAGGCCGTGTGGGCGGCCAGCTCTTCTTCTGTCGGCGCGTGTGGTCTTGGGGGGTGGAAGGGGCGGTTTTGATGGGCTGCGTCTTCCGCTGTTTGTTCGGTTTTTTCCTGCGTTGACATATCAAGATCGGGCTGGCGGCCACCGCATAACTCCAGATAAACACCGGCCAAAAGCTGCGCGTCCAAAAGCGCGCCGTGGAATGTGCGGGCGCTTAGATCAATATCAAATCTTTTGCAAAGCGCATCCAGCGAGGCGGGCGCCCCGGGGAACTTTTGGCGCGCCATGGCGAGTGTGTCGATAGCGCGATTTTGCGCCAGCGCCGGAAAGCCGCAACGGGTAAGCTCGGCGTTGATAAAACTCATATCAAATGATGCGTTGTGAATGACAAGCGGCGCATCGCCGATAAACTCCAAAAAGCGATCCACCTCCTGCGCGAAAACGGGCTTGTCCGCTAAAAAGGATGTGCTGAGGCCGTGGACGCGCTCGGCATCCTCGGGGACGTCCCGCTCGGGGTTGAGATAGATGTGAAAATGCCGCCCCGTGGGGAGGCGGCCCGACAGCTCCACCGCGCCGATCTCGACAATGCGATCATCTTTAAGAGGATCAAAGCCGGTGGTTTCCGTATCAAGGACGATTTCACGCATGGGGGGATTCCTCAACTAAAGTTTTCCAAAGCGCTTTCACTTGCCTGCGCGTATCCGGCAGGCTGATGTCGGTGCGGATGATGAAATCAGCGCGCTGTCTTTTTTCCTTGTCGGAAAACTGGCGGCTATTGAGGGCGCGGAACTTGGCCGGTGTCATATGTTTGCGTTTCATCACGCGCTCTTTTTGCGTGGCAGCTTTGGCGCTTACGGTCAGCGTCACATCGCACAGCCGATCAAAGCCCGCTTCAAAAAGAAGCGGAACTTCAAGGACGATTAGTTTTGCTTTGTGTTGTTTGATAAAGGCGCGGCAAGCTTTGATGACGAGGGGGTGGATGATGGCCTCAAGCTTTAAAAGCCCTGCGGGGTTTTTTGAAATGGCGGCGGCTAGTTTTTTGCGGTTGATTGTGCCCTTTTCCAGCGCTTGGGGGAAAAGTTTGGCCAGCTGGCGCGCGGCCGTGCGGTTGTTTTTTATGACGTCATGCGCCACAAGATCCGCATCAAGGCATGGCGCGCTGAGCTTTTCAAACATGCGCATGACCGTACTTTTTCCCATGCCGATGGTGCCGGTCAGGCCAAGAATGATGGTTTTTCTTTTTTTCATATCTCCGCCTTGGAAAGATCGTGGACGACAAGGTCGTAAAGTTCCTGCGTGACAACTGGCGCCTGCCCAAACCATGCCTCAAACCCGCCGCGCGCTTGATACAGCAGCATGCCAAGGCCGTCAGCTGTTGGAAGGCCTCGGCGGCGGGCTTGTTTTAAAAGCTCTGTTTCAAGGGGGGCATAGACAACATCCGCGACAAAGGCCGATGGCGGCAGGGGCGCAAGATCCAGCGTCAGCGGAGGCTGGCCTGTCATGCCTAAAGATGTTGTGTTGACAAGGAGCGTGGCGTTTTCGAGGGCTTCTTTTGTTTGATCCCATGAAAAAATCTGCGCGGGGACTCCAAGGGCGCTTGCCAAGCTTTTTGCGCGTTCGGGGTCGCGGTTGATGATGCAAAAATCTTTGAATCCTTTGTCTTGCAGGGCCACGGCGATGGCGCGGGCTGCGCCGCCGGCGCCAAGGATTACGGCCCTGTTGTTTTGCGCCGAAAAGGAAAAGCCTGCGGCGTTGAGGTTTTCGACAAAGCCAAAGCCGTCTGTGTTGCGGCCCTCCAGCGTGCCGTCTTCGCGGACAATGATTGTGTTGGCCGCGCCCATGCGTTTTGCAAGAGGATCCACATGATCCAGAACGTCAAGCGCCATGACTTTATGCGGCACCGTGAGGTTCACGCCGCGAAAGCCCAGATGCGGCAGGGCTTTGAGGGCCTCTTGAAGATGGCGCGGCTCGACCGCAAGGGGGAGATAGGCGCCGTCTATGTTGTAGAGCTTTAGCCAATAGCCATGAATCAAGGGCGAACGCGAATGCGCAACAGGCCACCCCATCACACCGGCAAGACGCGCTTTGCCCGTTAGGCCTTTCATGATGGCGCGTCTTTCTGGCTCATGGCTTCCGTCATGCGGCGCTTGGTTAAAAGCATGGTGATTTCTGCCGCTGTTTCCTCGATCGAGCGGCGCGTGACGTCAATCACGGGACAGCGGAGCCTTGCAAAAAGGCGGCGGGCGTCCAAAACTTCCTGTCGGACTTTTTCGGGGTCGGTGTAGTGGGTTTTCTCGGTCTGATTAAGAAAACGCACGCGGGCGTGGCGCGTTTCAATCAGGCTTTCAGGATCGCGCGTCAGGCCGACAATGAGGGGCTTTTTCAGTTTCTCAAAGTCAATTTTCAGCGGCAGGCCCGGGATGATCGGAATATTGGCGGCCTTGATGCCGCGATGGGACAGATAGATGCAGGTCGGCGTTTTGGATGTGCGCGAAACGCCCAGCACAATGACATCCGCGCTGCCGAGTTTGTCCATTTTGTTGCCGTCATCAAAGGACAAGGCATAGTGCATGGCGTCCATGCGGGCGAAATATTCATCATCCAAAACATGCTGGCGGCCCGGGTCTTTGGAGGAGGGCATACCGAAAAAGCTTGTCATTAAACTAAGAATGGGATTAAGCACCGCGTGCGAGGGCAGGGCCATTTTATTGCAAAGATCGCTCAGCGCCTTGCTTAGCGTGTCATCGACAAAGGTGTATAAAACAAGCCCAGGCCATTGGCGTAGGCCTTCGCTGACAAGATCAAGTTGCCGGCGGGTGCGTATAAGACTCCAAAAATGTTGTTGGACTTCAACATTCTCGAACTGCGCCAGACAGGCGCGGGCGATGCTGTTGATTGTTTCGCCTGTTGCGTCAGAAACCAAGTGAACATGAAAAACGTCTTTTTCGGATTCATTCACGGATTTTTACCAATCGGTATATTGTGTGGACAAGTTAATGTGCCTGAGCAGGCGATATCTTTCAATGCCCCTTATACGATTTTTGTCCACATCACTATGTGTCGGTGGGCTTTTTTGTCCGCCTTCTGTGAGAAATGGGGATAAGGGGCGTGGGGCAGTTTTATTCACGTTATCCACAGTTTTGTCCCTCTTTGATTTGCCATGTTATAAATCTTTTATTAACATTTTTGTGCGCGACCACATCGTACGGGGTGGTGTTTTCGGGTAAGTTTGTTGGTAAAATCTTGATAAAAACTATCCCCGATTGTCCTACAACCAACCTACTACTACAATCTTATTTTATTTTTTTAAGAAGGGATCTTCGTGGGGATAGATGGAAAAGCCGCTCTTGAAACTTTTAGCAGGGCAGGGGCTTGTTGAGGGGCGCAGGCCTTTATGGTTGATGCGTCAGGCCGGACGCTATTTGCCGGATTACATGGATTTGCGCGCCGAGGAGCCGGATTTTCTGCGCTTTTGTTTAAATCCCGCTTTGGCCGTTCAGGCGAGTTTATTGCCTTTGAAAAGGTATGATCTGGATGCCGCCATTATGTTTGCTGATATTTTGCTGGTGCCCTATGGGCTTGGCCAGAAGCTTGGGTTTTCTTCGCAAGGTGGGCCGCAGCTGGGGGAGAGGGAAAGGCTTTCTTGGGATAGAGGGCGCGTTGCGCCTGTGTATGAAACGATCGCCGCGCTTAGGAGCAAGCTTGATGATGCCGTGGCCTTGATCGGTTTCGGAGGCGGGCTGTTTACGCTGGCTTGTTATATGGTGGAAGGCGCAGCGCGGGCCGGTTTTCCCGCGATGATGAGGGTTTTAAGGGATGAAAGAGACAGGCTTGTGTCCTTGATGGATCTTTTGCTTGAGGCGAGCGTTGATTATTTATCCGCGCAGATTGAGGCCGGCGCTGAGGTGATCCAGATTTTTGACAGCCATGCCGGACTTGTTGAGGGGCAGGATTTTGCGCAGTTTGTGGTGGAGCCGACCCAAAGGCTGGTGGCGGCGTTAAGGCAGCGTTTTGTTGATGTGCCGGTGATCGGCTTTGCGCGAGGGGCAAGGGCGCAGGACAGCGTGATTTATGCGCGGGACTGCGGGCTTTCGGCTGTGTCGCTTGGTCAGGAGATGGAGCTTTTTTTTGTGCGCGATGTTTTACAGCCGCTTTGTCCGATTCAGGGGCTTTTGGATCCGGCGCTTTTGGTGCAAGGCGGGGCGGCGCTGGAGCGCGGGGTTCGAGATCTTCTGGCGGCGCTTGATCCGGCGCGGCATATCGTTAATCTTGGGCACGGGATCAACAAGGAAACGCCGCCCGCGCATGTCGAGCAGCTGGTGGGGCTGGTTAGGCGGTACGCATGAAAACAGCTGTTTTGCTTGGCACGATGGGCGGGCCGCAGCAGGAAAAAGATGTTAAGGGCTTTTTATTTCGTTTGTTTTCCGATCCGGCGCTTTTGTCTGTGCCCGCGCCGTTTCGTCAGCTGCTGGCTGCCGTCATCGCCCAGCTTCGTGCGCCGAAATCGCGCGCGCGGTATATGGCCATCGGGGGCGGTTCGCCCTTGGTGCCTGAAATGCAGGCGCAGGCGCAAGGGCTTGAGGGCCTATTGGGGGAAGATTGGCGCGTTCAAGTGGCCGCGCTTTATGCGCCGCCCTTTGTTGAGGATGTTGTCGCCGCGCTTGTTTCCTATAAGCCTGATCGCGTTATTCTTTTGCCTTTTTATCCGCAATATGCCGCTGCGACGTCAGGTGCTTTTCTTGCGCGGGCGCGCAAAGCCCTTGATCGGCTGCTGCCATACTGTCCGGTTGAGGTGGTGGAGTCTTTTGCGCAAAGCGCCGGTTTTGCGCAGGCCATAGCGATGAATATCAGGCCGTTGCTGGAGGAAGGCGTCAAAACACGGCTTTTGTTTTCGGCGCATAGTCTTCCCGTGCGGCATGTTTTGAAGAGCGAGCTTTATCCTTTGCAGTGTGTACAGAGTCAGGAGGCGGTCTTCGAGGCGCTGGCTGAGCCCTCTTTGGAGCAGGAGCTTTGCTATCAAAGCCGCACAGGCCCGGGGCGCTGGCTTGGCCCTTCTTTTTATGAGGCCTTAGAGCGGGCCGCGCGGGATCGGCGGGCGATTTTGGTCGTGCCCTTATCCTTTGCTTGTGAAAATGTTGAAACGCTTTGTGATCTGGCGCTTGAGGGGCGCGTTTTGGCCCAAAGCATGGGGGTTCCGTCCTATAAGGTCGTGCCGACAGCGGCCTGCGCGCCTTGTTTTCTTGAGGATTTAGCGCGAATCTTAACCGAAAAGTAAGAAAAAAGGCCCCTTTTTCGGGTGTTAACCATAGATTGTTTTTGACTTGGGCAGGGAAACCCGCTAGAACAGCCCTCAGCCGTGTGGGATGTTTTTAGATGGATCTGCCCGCTTTCACGGTTTTCTCTCTTCAGCTCAAAAAGACACTTCGCCCCTCCTGAATAGGGCCCAGGTTTTCCAAACTTACACAATCAAGGTCATCATGAATCTACGGGAATTAAAAGCAAAGACCCCTGCCGCCCTTTTGGCGCTGGCGGAGGAGCATCAGATTGAAAATGCCGGCGCGATGCGCAAGCAGGAAATGATGTTTGCGATTTTAAAAGCGCAGGCGGACAATAATATTGCCATCCATGGCGAAGGCGTCCTTGAAGTCTTGCCGGACGGCTTTGGCTTTTTGCGCTCGATGGAATCCAATTATCTTGCGGGGCCCGACGACATTTATGTCTCGCCCAGTCAGGTGCGCAAGTTCAATCTGCGCACGGGCGATACGGTTGAAGGCGAGATCCGCGCGCCCAAAGACAATGAACGGTATTTTGCCCTACTTAAAGTAGGCCGCATTAATTTTGAAGAGCCGGAAAAAACGCGCCACCGCATTGCGTTTGACAACTTAACCCCGCTTTTCCCCAATCGCCGCCTTCATCTTGAACTTGAAGATCCGTCTAAGAAAAATTATACAACGCGCGTGATTGATCTGATCTCGCCTTTGGGCATGGGGCAGCGCGCTTTGATCGTGGCGCCGCCGCGTACCGGCAAGACCGTGATGCTGCAGAATATCGCGCATGCGATCGTTAAGAACAATCCTGACGTGTTTTTGATCGTTCTTTTGGTTGATGAGCGGCCTGAAGAAGTCACGGATATGGCGCGTTCGGTTCAGGGTGAAGTGATAAGCTCGACCTTTGATGAGCCCGCCTCGCGCCATGTTCAAGTGGCCGAGATGGTGATTGAAAAAGCCAAGCGCCTCGTCGAGCATAAACGCGATGTGGTGATCTTGCTTGACAGTATCACGCGCCTTGCGCGCGCCTATAATACGGTGGTTCCGTCTTCGGGCAAGGTTTTGACGGGCGGCGTGGATGCCAATGCTCTGCAGCGGCCCAAGCGCTTCTTCGGCGCGGCGCGCAATATTGAGGAAGGCGGCTCACTCACCATCATTGCTACAGCGCTTGTCGATACGGGCAGCCGCATGGATGAGGTTATTTTTGAAGAGTTCAAGGGCACCGGCAACTCTGAGGTGATTTTGGATCGCAAGCTTTCGGATCGCCGCACCTTCCCTGCGATTGACATCACAAAATCAGGCACGCGCAAGGAAGAGCTTTTGGTCGATAAGGGCACCATGTCCAAGATGTGGGTGCTGCGCCGCGTGTTGATGCCGATGGGCACCACGGAAGCGATGGAGTTCCTTTTGGACAAGCTGAAATACAGCAAGACCAACAAGGATTTCTTTGAATCCATGAGTCAGAACACAAGCGACATCGCCAAGCCGCGCCGTGGAAGCGGGGAATAAGCGCGGGAGGCTAACGCTCCAGAGTCGAAAAGGAAGAACGGGGCGCAACGCGCGCCACATTGGCGGGGCCCGGAAGCTCCATTGTGCCTTCTAACAGAAGGGCACGCTGCCCCAAACGCCCACAGGCTATTTCCGATGCTGTAATGTCAAAAGCTGTCATAGGCGCCATGGTTTCGGCATAAGGCATTTTGTTCATAGGAAACCTCATAAAAAAAGAAGCACTGGCTTTATTAAAGCGCAAAAAGATTAAGATCTCGCAAAGAAATTGCGATTTTTCTTTTTTTATCAATAGGTTGGATTTTAATTAAATGCGAGATAATGCCCGCAAGTCGTTAGAGATCAAGGCCGAAAAGGGCCTTAAACGCTGATTTGTGGCACAGCGGACGCGAGGGCTCCGGATTTTTATGCTGGATCATGCAGGCAATAAAGCGGCCGCCATCCTTGTCAAGGAAGGAAGCAAAGGTCTTTTCCACGGCTTTTTTATTCAAATGCGGCATCTTTCGATCTCCCAAAAACCATTTGGCTGCTCGAAATATTCTACTTAATTATACCATATTTTCCAGTACGAAAGCAATAAAAAGGGGGAAAATGACCAAAAAAATAATTTCTTAAAAATTATATAATAAAATTGTTTTTCAGGGCATTAAATGGCTGCGCCTTTCTTTTTTTGGCTTTTTTAAGGAAAAATAAACTATTTTTTTATGCTCTTTGGCCCCTTTTGCGGCAGGCGGGCCAGAAAAAGATCAAGCCATGAAGAGGGGCAGATTGTGACGAGCTTTACCACGGCGGCAAGCGGCCATGGAAAGCTGATTCGGCCCTTATTTTTTCCAAGGCCGGTTTTTATCAAGGCGGCGGCGCGGGTCGGCTCCATCAAAAAGGGCATCGTAAAATCATTGACGTCCGTCATGGGTGTGCGGACAAAGCCCGGGCAAATGACGTTGATGGCGACGTTATAGGGGCGGCAGTCAAGCCGCAGGGCTTCACTGTAAACGCGCACAAAGGCCTTGCTTGCGCAATAGCCTGCCGCGCCGGCAAAGCCGCGAAAGCCAGCCAGCGATGACATCAGCGCGATCTGGCCTTTTTGCCTTTGTTTCATGCGCGCAAGCGCGGGGTGCAGCGTGTTGAGAACGCCTTGCACATTGGTGGCTAAAAGAGGCTCGTCCTGAGATTGGCCGTCCGTAAGGCCGGAGATGCCGGCATTGGCAATTACCAGATCGAGCGCGAAGAAATCATCGGATTCCTCAATCCAAAGCTTCATGGCGTCCGCATCGGCGACATCAATAATTTTGGTGATGACCTGCGCACCCTGCGCCTGCGCTTGCAACGCGATGTCCGCCAGACGGGTTTGGTTGCGTCCGCCCAGAAACAAGGTCTGTCCGGGCGCGGCATAGGCCAAAGCCATCGCGGCGCCAAGGCCGCTTGAGGCACCGGTAATCAGGATGTTTTTCGGATTTTTCATCTTTTTCCTTACGCGGTTTGAGGGGGCCGCACAAGCCGGCATTGCGTTTTGTGCGCGGACAATGTAAAGTCCTTACCACTTTTTTTGAAGGAAAAAAATGACGGCACATTCACCTGCCTTAGAAAAAATACAGCGGCGCGGCTTGATGCTTGTGCTGTCTTCGCCTTCGGGGGCGGGGAAGACAACGATTTCGCGGCGGCTTTTAGATCTTGATGATGAAATCAACCTTTCCATCTCCATGACAACGCGCCGCCCTCGCCCGGGGGAAGAAGAAGGCAGGGATTATCATTTTATAGATCCTGAGACATTTGATTTGATGGCGCATCGCGGTGATTTTCTCGAACATGCCAGAGTGTTTGGGCATTATTATGGGACGCCCCTCCATCAGGTTCAGAAAACACTAAGCGCAGGGCGTGATGTTTTGTTTGATATTGACTGGCAGGGAACGCAGCAGATAGCTGAAAAAGCGCGTGATGATCTTGTCAGTATTTTTGTTCTTCCTCCCAGCTGGCAGGTGCTTGAGCGCCGCCTTCATACCCGCGCCCAAGATGCGCCGGCAGAGATCAATCGACGCATGGCCAAGGCTGCGGATGAAATGAGTCACTGGGCCGAATATGATTATATCATTATCAACCATGATCTTGAGGCCTCGATCGCGGCTGTACATGCTATTTTGCAGAGCGAGCGCCTCAAACGCAGCCGTCAGGTCGGGCTTGCGCATTTCGTCAAGGATTTGCAAAAAGGCGCGTGAGCGTTTCAAAATCTTTTAGGCTTAAATCCTCAGCACGGCGGCTTGCGGGGATCTGCGCGCGCTCAAGCAAGGCCTCACCACCAAAAGACTTAAGCGCGGCGCGCAGCATTTTGCGCCGCTGGCCGAAAGCGGCTTTGGTCAGGGCCTCGAACGTTTCAAAATCAACATCCGAAGGGCGATCCGCGCGTGGCGTGAAGCGAAGCATGGCTGAATCAATTTTGGGCGGCGGCCAGAAGGCGGCGGCGCGCAATTTCATCACGCGCTGCATGTTACAAAAAAACTGCGCGGCCAAAGTCAGCCGCCCATAATCTTTGCTATGGGGCGCGGCCAAAAGGCGGTCGGCGACTTCTTTTTGAAACATCAGCGTCATGCTTTCAAACATGGCCGCATGTGGGAGCCACTGGAGAAGCAGTTGCGTGCCGATATTGTAGGGAAGATTGGCCACAATAGCGCGCGGGGCGGGCACCAAAGTTTGCGGGGAAGTTTTCAGCGCGTCTTCTTCGATTAAAGTCAGGCGCCCACCGGCGGCTTTTACCAGAGGGGCAAGGGCTTCTATGCAGCGTTTGTCGCGCTCGATCGCGGTGCAGGAGGCGATAGGGCTTTCGAGCAGCGCGCGCGTCAGGCCGCCCGGGCCTGGGCCGATTTCGATCACATGGGTCTGGGGCGTCAAAGCGGCGCGGGCGACGATGGCGCGCGTGATATTCATATCCAAAAGAAAATGCTGCCCAAGAGCTTTGCGCGTTGCAAGCTTATGCGCGTCAATCACCGCGCGCAAAGGGGGTAGAGCTTCGGGGATCAAGGCCTGTCTTCCAGACGTATTTCAATATACGCGTCCTTGCGTAGATCGCGCAGAAGGCGCTGGGCCATCAGCTCCAGCTTTTCTGTGCCGAGCGCGTTTAAGACAGCGTCACGGTTGATCTCCCCTTGCCCTGCTGTGCGGCTGCAGACAAAGACGATCAGCGCGCCTTTTTCCGTTGCCATAACGGAGCTGGCCGCATCATCCGGCGTTTCGGCCACCAGCTGAACCAGCCAAGACGGTGCGCCTTGCAGGCCGACCTCGCCCAGATCCTGTAGCTCCCAATGGGAAAAGCGTTTGGCCAGAGCATCAAGAGCCTGACAGCCATTTGCGGCGGCGCGGATGGATTCAGCCTCTTTAAGAAGATCCTGTTTGGAGATGCTTTTGCTGAAAGGGCGGAAGAGCTGCTGCAGGCGGGCTGTAAGCGCTTGCCCCCCTCCCACGGCGATGGTGCGCTTGTCGCGCAGGCCCAGAATATGAAAGCCTTTGGCGGTGCGGATGGGCCCAGCGATGGAATCCGCCCCCATCGTGGGAAGAATCTGATCCAGCGCGGGATCCAGCTGGCCGCGTTGAATCCAGCCCAGATCGCCGCCATTGCTGGCGCCCAAGCCTTGCGAAAATTGCCGCGCCATCGCGCCGAAAACAGCGCCCTGACGCAATTGTCTTGCGATATTTTCCGCAAGCGCTGCCGCGCGGGCCTCGTCGGCGTCGCTTTCGGCGGGGATGAAGATCTCACTTAAAAGATATTCTTGCTTGCCTGCGCTTGCGCGTATGCGCTCGATCACAGCGTTGATTTCATCTTCGCCGACATCAATGCGCGGGCGGATCTGCTGCATGACGACCTTGTTCCATGTCAAGGTGGCGCGGATTTGGTCGAGCAGGGTCGATGGCTTGATGTTATGCGCGCGCAAAAAGGCGCGCATGTCGCCGCCGGGGATACGGTTTTCCTGCGCAAGGCGCGTCATGGCGTCGTTGATTTCTTCCTCGGTGACGGCGATGTTCAGTTTTTTGCCTTCTTGCAGCTGGAGCTGCTCTTCAATCAAAGTTCGCAGGGCTTGGGGAAGAAAATGCGCGCGCATCTCGGCCCTGTCTTCAAGACCGGCGGACAGCAAAATCAGGCGCAGCCGTGCGGCCACATCGCTGTCTGAGATGATGCTGTCATTAACCACAGCCGCTATGTGCGTGGATGCACTTTGCGCGGGCGAAAAGCTTATAAGCAAAAGGGCAAGCGTCAAAAGAAGGGTTTTTTTGGTCATAGCGGACTCCTGATAAGGCAGCTTAGCCATCCTCAAGATAAAGTAAAGTAGTTTGCCCAGCGATCAGCGCCGTGATGGGAATGGCCCAAGCGGCCAGAAAAACCGGCAAGGTGCCGGCACTTGCCAATGCGCCGACGACATTGTTGGCGGCAAAAACAAGGCCTCCCGTCACAAGGCCTGCGGCCATGGCGCGCAGAACGCCGCCGCGTCTTGAAAGCCTCAGAGAAAAGGCGGCGGCGAAAAAGATCATGGCGCACAGCAAAACCGGCTCGGCCAGAAGGGCGTGTAATTTCAATTCATGCCGCGTGGCGGGCAGGCCGATGCTGTTAAGGGCGCGGATGAAATGCGGCAGCATCCAGATGGAGATGGTGTTGGGGGAGGCCATGCTGTCTTGGATTTGCTCCAGCGTGAGGCCGGTTTGGATTTTAGCGCTGTCTTTGAAAAAAGGCTCCTGCCTGTCCCAGTTGAACCAGACATTTGAAAAGATCCAAGCTTTTTTCTTGTCATCCAAAACGGCGCTTTGTCCGTCCATGCGACCCAGATAGGTGTTGCTGCGGTCGTAAATAAAAACCAAAACAGGATGAAGCGTCAGCGGCGCCAGACTGACCTGATCGGCATGGATCAGATAATTGCGGCCCCCTTCTTCCTGCCTAAGCCAGAGACCGGCTTCTGTGAGCTCCAAGGAAAGCCCTTTGCGCAGATATTTGGTTTCCATCTCCTGATAGCGCACGGCCATGATTGTGCTTAGAGGATTGAGCAGCGTTATATGCAAAAGGCCGAAAAACAGCGTCACCATAAGGGCCGGCGCTAAAAACTGCCAAGCCGAGATGCCGCAGGCGCGCGCGATGATAAGCTCTTGACTGCGCGTCAGACGCCAGAAGGAAAACATACTTGAGAAGAGAACAGCGAAAGGCAAAATGGTTTCAACCGTATTGGGAAACTTATAAAGCCCCATGCGCAGGATGGTGCCGAGACGGACATCCACAAGGTCTGTTGTGCGGCGGGTCAGTTCGGCGACTTCAAAGAGATAGATAATGCCGCCCAGAACAGCTAAAAAGGCCAGAAACCAAAACAGATATTGCCTTGCCAGATAGCGCGCCAGTGTAAAGCCCGAGATCATGCGCGACCTCTTTGCTTATTGCTTAGCCAGTAAAAGCAGGGAAGAAGAGGGCTTAAAACCGCCATATAAAGCAGCAGGGCGGCCCACGGGGTTTTTCCTGCCAAAGATACAAGCCCGAACATCACGGCCTGCACGACAACCATGGCCAGCGCGGCCATTAAAACGCGGCGCGTCATGCCACGGCGGTTGAAAGAGCCTACCAGAATGACGGTCACGGCCACATATGTAAAAGTCAGCGACAAAAGCGGCCCCGCAAGGCGCTGATGGATTTCCGTGCGCAGACGGGTGATAAATCTGGCTGTGTGCTGCGGGCTAGCTTGCTCGCGCAAAAGGCGCGGCAGCGACATTTCCCGCGCATCCGGCATGCGGTCTTTACGCGCGCTTTTAATCATCTGGAGATCCAGCACATAGCTGTCGAAAACAAGCTCTTGAAGATGGCCTGTTTCAAGATTCATTTCCTGACGCCGTCCTTCAAAGACGATGATTTTGGGAGCGCGGCTCTCAAAGGAAAGGCGGCCCTTTTCGGCCATTATGGTGACGGGCTTGCGTGCTTGGCGGACATCATGAACTAAAATGTCCTCAAGCCCGCCTTCAGAGCTTCGGCGGCGGGCGAAAACAGTCAAGCCTTTGCCGATGTCATTAAAGGCGCCCGGGCGGAGGATGAAGGCCGAAAAATCATCGCGCACGGCATATTGAAGCGTAACGAGCGCTCTGCTTGCGGCGGGCGTCAGCCAAAGCGACAACAGAAGTCCCAAAAGCAAGGAAGCCAAGGCCACGCCCAGCGCAGGGCGCGCCAGCTGTTTTGGGCTTAGACCGGCGGCCCCCAGTACCACAAGCTCGCTGTCCATGGCAAGTTTATGATAAACAAATAAAACCGCAATCCCAAGGCTGATGGGAAGAACCAGCGGCAGAAAAGTGGGAACCAAAAGCGCCATCAATTTAAAAAAGACCCACACGCCGCCCGCATTATCAATCACGAAAGTCAGCATGCGGAAGAATTGCGCGAAAAGCACAACGAAACACACGGCGACACTGGTGAAAAGCAGCGCCATAAGGACTTGTTTGGCAATATAGACGTCAATCCTGCGGCTCAAAAGACAGCCCAATCTTGTTTGTTGAAAACGCCGCTGACTATAGACCAAAAAGAAACGGGATCAAACAGGCCTGTTATCTGGAAACGACTTTGATGGAAGCCGGCGGCTCCTCAAGCGTGGGCGCGGCAAGCTTTTCTTTGGCTGTGTCATCGTTTTTCTGCAAAAGCGCGGCGAACTCTTTTTTAATTTTTTCCTGCCCCTGCTTGAACTGCTTAAACGTGGCGCCGTCCAGAACGCGGCCTACGGGCATGCTGATGGTCATGGGATTGGCCTGCCGCCCATCAATAAGAACCTCATAATGAAGATGCGGGCCTGTTGAGCGGCCTGATGTGCCGACATAGCCGATCACATCGCCCTGATTGACGCGCGCGCCGGGCTTGATGTCGCTGGCAAAGCGGGACATGTGGGCGTAGGCCGTGGCCGTGCGGCTGTTATGGCGGATTTTGACATAGCGGCCATAGCTGCCGTTGAACTTGGCTGCCTCGACAGTGCCTGAGCCGGCGGCAAAGATCGGCGTGCCCATGGGCGCCGCAAAATCCGTGCCTTGATGCATTTTGGAGTAGCCTAAAATGGGATGGCGGCGAACGCCGAAGCTTGAGGATACGCGCGCCCCTTCAACAGGCGTGCGCAAAAGGGAGCGCTTGATGCTGCGGCCTTTTTCATCAAAGTAATCCACAGATCCGTCCCCGAAGGTCACGCGGTAAAGAGGGATCACTTTGCCGCGCAGAATAAGGGCGGCGTAAATAATAACGCCCTGACCCACAGGCGTGCCGTTACGCGCCGAGGGTTGGTCGTAGAGAACTTCAAAGCGATCGCCTGCGCGGATGTCGCGCTGGAAGTCAATTTCATGCGCGTAAGCGCGGAGCATGGCGGCCATAATGGCCCTCGGCACACCCGCTTTTTCGCCCGCGCCGTAAAGTGAGCCGCGAATTTCGCCCTGCGCCGCAAGGCGCTTGCGTTCAATCGGCATGGCATGCAGCGTGGCCAGATAAGAGCCGTCTTTTTGGCGCTGGATGGAGATTTCCTTGGTGGCCTCAGGCTCAAAAGTAAGGGCCGTAAGGGTTTCGCTGTTGCCTTGGCGCGTGATGGATAGCGCCACTTCCTGTCCGGCTTTGAGTTTGCGGTGGTCGAACACTTTGCCCAGCGCCGAGGATACGGCAAAGGCATCTTCACCTGAAATGGCCGCATCAATCAGCATGCGCGCAAAGGTGCGCCCCGCGCCCAGCTCCACAATGCGGGTGACATGTTCGGGTTCGGCAGTCACAACGGATGAAGCAAGCTCCTGCACATTGGCGGCGGCTTGGGCTACGGTTTGCATCGCGGCGTTTTCGACAAGCTCCTGCAAAGCCGGCTCAGCCACACGCAACACGCTGTCCGCCGCATCTGTAAAATGCGGGGAAACATGATGGCCTGTTGTGCCAACGGCTAAGATGAAAAGCCCTATGAGAACCAGCGGCGAGGCTTTATCGACCCTGATGGTGGGTGCCTGTACCGCGCCGAGACGATGATGAGCCAATAGATATCCTTATCGTTGTTTCTTTCGTCTACAACCACGTGGGGGGGAGCATGATCCTTTGACCCCCAAACTGTCAAGAGGCCTTGACGTCTTTTTGTAACCGCCTGACTGCCGTCCAGCATATCATGGTGTTGGTAAACAGTTTCTTTTCTATTTCGGAAAAAAACTGGCCGTTACCCACCAAGGGCGTTCTTTTTTAATGGCCTCTGCGGCTTCGTTCGCTTCTTTATCTGTGGCGAAAATACAATAGCATGTAGCGCCGCTTCCTGACATGCGTGCTAAAAGACAGCCTTTTTGGCGGGTCGTTTCGGTTAGCACATCAATAATGCCAGGGCACAAGCTGCTGGCGGCTTGGGTCAGGCCATTGCGGCAGGGGGTAAGGCGGCGCACGAGGTCATGGACGGTTTCAAGGGGCGATGTGTCCGCTTCAAAGGGAGCCGGAGGGTCGAAAGGGCCTTGGCGGGCTTTGAACACGGCGGCTGTTGAAAGCGGCTGGCGTGGATTAATAAGAAGAATGGGGGTGCGCGGCAGCGCAGGCGCAGGCGCAGTGATCTGGCCTACGTCGCGGAAATAGCAGCTTTGCGCGGCAAGGCAGGCCGGAATATCCTGCCCCAGACGCTTTGCTATGGAATCCAAAAGGGGGCCTGTTTCTTCAAGGCCGTGATGGCGGGCCATAAGTTTCAATGCGACGGCTGCGTCTGAAGAGCCGCCGCCGATTCCTGATGCCAAAGGCAGATTTTTGGTCAAGGTAAGACGGAAGTCCAAAGGCAGGCTGGTTTCCCTTGCAAGCAGACGCACGGCGCGGACGACCAGATTGTCTTCTCTGTCAAAGACGCCAAGATCTTTTGCAAAGGGGCCTTCAAGCGCCAGAGAAAAGCCCGGGGCTTTATCAAGCTGGAGCCGGTCGCCGACCTGCGCGAAAACAGCCAGAGAATCAAGCGTATGATACCCATCCGCCCGTTGTCCTGTGACGTGGAGATAGAGGTTGATTTTGGCGTGGGCGGTTGCTTGCATGGCGCGTGTTCTTTCTTTTGGACTGGAGCTCAAGAACGCGCTAGAGTTTTAGCGCTTTTATTCATGACAACAAGGAGAAAAAATCATGGGCGAAAACAGCAAGCAGATTTCTGATGCTTCCTTTGAGACAGATGTCGAGAAAACCTCGGGGCTGGTTTTGGTTGATTTCTGGGCGGAATGGTGTGGGCCATGCCGCGCTTTGGGGCCGACTTTAGAAGAAGTGGCCGGTGAGATGGCGGGCAAGGTTGTGGTCGCCAAGATGAATGTGGATCAAAATCCGGGCACGCCTGGCAAGTTCGGGGTGCGCTCGATCCCGACTTTGGTTCTCTTTAAGGACGGCAAGCCTGTGGAAACCAAGGTCGGGGCTTTGCCTAAGCAAGCCTTGATTGCTTGGCTGGAGCAGCACGCGGCGGCGTAAGCAAGCGTCTATAACCCTAAGATGTGAAGGCTTTTTCGGGGCGGGTTTTTTGCGCTTTCTGCCTTGCTTTCTTTGGGGGGGTGGGGTAGAAGGCTGGTTGTTCGTGGTGCGTTTTCCGTGCTTTAGACATGCCGGCCACCGCTTGTTTTGATATCAAGAAGATAAGGAAAAACAAAATGTCTAAGCTCAAGACCCATAGCGGGTCCAAGAAGCGCTTTCGCCTGACTGCAAGCGGGAAGGTGAAGGCTGGCGCAACCGGCAAGCGGCATGGTATGCGCAAACGTCCCCAGAAAATGAAACGTGAATCGCGGCAGGGCCTGATACTTTTCAAGGCCGATGGCGAAAATATCCGTCAGCATTTTTTAAGACAGTAAGGGGGACGTTATGGCACATGTAAAAAGAGGCGTAACAGCGCACGCCAAGCATAAAAACATCATGAAATTGGCCAAGGGCTATCGCGGGCGCGCAAGCACCTGCTTTCGCGTGGCGATTGAAAAGGTCGAAAAGGCTCTTCGCTATGCCTACCGCGACCGGCGCAACAGAAAGCGCGATATGCGCGCGCTTTGGATCATGCGCATCAACGCAGGTGCGCGGGCGCATGGCATGACTTATTCCCGATTTATAAGCGGGCTCAAGCGGCTTGGTATTGAGCTGGACCGCAAGCAGCTCTCTGATCTTGCCGCTTTGGAGCCTGCAGCTTTCAAGGCGCTCGTTGAAAAAGCCAAGGCTGCGCAGAAATAAGAAGCTTCACAATTCGTCAGGCAGCTGACACACTTGCGGGAATCCGGTGCAAGGCGCAGGATTCCCGTTTTGTTTTAAGGATAGGACAACATGGCACAGGATGATCTTAGGCAACTGGTTGATGAGGCGCTGGTTGCGCTTAATCAGGCGCAAGATCCGGCAGCGCTTGAAGAGGCGCGGACGCGGACATTCGGCAAAAAGGGGCGCTTGACGCTTCTTGCTAAAACGCTCGGGCAGATGGATGCGGCTTTGCGGGTGAGTTTCGGCTCGGCTCTGAATGAGGCGAAAGCATCTTTGATGGATGCGTTTGATACGCGCGCGCAGATTTTATCGCAAGCGGCGCTGGCGCAAAGGCTGCAAACGGAAACGCAAGACATCACGCTTTCTGTGAGGCCTCAACAAGAAGGCACTATTCATCCCATTACGCAGACTTTGGATGAAATCATCGCTATTTTTTCCGCGATGGATTTTACTGTGGCGCGGGGGCCGGATATTGAAACGGACTGGAATAATTTTACGGCGCTTAATCTGCCGCCCACACATCCTGCGCGGCAGATGCATGATACATTTTACATGCCTGCGCAAGGCGAGATGCCGATGGTTTTGCGCACGCATACCTCGCCCGTGCAGATCCGCACGATGCTGGGCCAGAACCCACCTATCCGCATCATTGCGCCCGGGCGCACTTTTCGCTGCGATTATGATATGACGCACACGCCCATGTTTCATCAGTTCGAGGGCCTCGTCATTGATGAAAGCACGCATATGGGACATCTGAAAGGCTGCTTTGAAGATTTTCTGCGGGCCTTTTTCGGGATTGAGGATTTGCCGCTGCGGTTTCGTCCTTCCCACTTTCCTTTTACGGAGCCGAGTGCGGAGGTGGATATTGGATGCTCGCGCAAAGACGGGGCGTTGGTTTTGGGCAATTACGGGGACTGGCTTGAGATTGGCGGCTGCGGCATGGTGCATCCTCGGGTTTTGGAAAATTGCGGGATTGATCCTGAAAAATACCAAGGCTTTGCTTTTGGAACGGGGATCGAGCGGCTTGCGATGCTTAAATACGGCATTCCCGATCTGCGCACATTTTTTGAAGGGGATGTGCGTTGGCTTAAACATTACGGCTTTTCGTCTTTGGATATTCCCAATCTGGCCATGGGCCTTGTGTAAAGAGGATTTAAACGATGAAACTCACACTTTCTTGGCTCAAAGATCATTTGGAAACGAACGCTTCTTTGGATGAGCTTTGCGAGAAACTTACAGCGATCGGGCTTGAGGTTGAAGAAGTGCAAGATCGCGGCGCCTCTCTTGCGCCGTTTATTGTGGCGCAGATTGTTGAGACTGGGCCGCATCCTGATGCGGACCGGTTGAAGCTTTGCAAGGTGACAACGGGAAAAGAAACTTTACAGATCGTTTGCGGCGCGCCCAATGCGCGAACCGGACTTAAAGTGGTTTTGGCGCGGGCGGGGGATGTGATTCCTTCAACAGGGCAGCCGCTTAAAGAGGGAAATATTCGCGGGCAAATGTCGCAAGGCATGATGTGCTCGACAGCGGAGCTTGGGATTGATGAGGATCATGCGGGGATTATGGAGCTTCCTTCGGATACATCTGTCGGCGCGCGGTTTATAGATGTGGTTGATGTTGCAGATCCTGTTATCACGATCAACTTAACGCCCAACCGCGCTGATTGCGCAGGCGTGCGCGGGATTGCGCGGGATCTTGCGGCGGCGGGGATGGGGACGCTCAAGCCCTTGCGGATTGCTCCGCCCAAGGGGCAGGAGCCTTGCGGCGTTAAGGTGCGTTTGAACTTTCCGGAAGATCAAAAACAAAATTGTCCGCTTTTTGTGGGCTATACGCTGCGCCATATACGCAACTGTGAAAGTCCGGCTTGGATGCAGGCGCGGCTGCGCGCGATTGGGCTTCGTCCGATCTCGGCGTTGGTGGACATCACCAATTATCTGACTTTTGATTGTAATCGTCCTTTGCATGTTTTTGACTGCGCCCTTTTGAAGGGGGATTTGTGGGTAGCGCCTGCCAAGGGGGGCGAGGTGTTTAAGGCGCTTAATGATAAAAGCTATACACTTGAAGCGGGCATGACGGCCATTGGTGATGAAAGCGGGTTTTTGTCTTTGGCGGGTGTGATCGGCGGCGAAAGCTCGGGCTGCGGGCCACAGACAGCAGCTGTGTTTTTGGAGTCCGCTTATTTTGATCCTGTGCGCACGGCGCAGACGGGGCGCGCCTTAGATGTGACGTCCGATGCGCGTTATCGTTTTGAGCGCGGCGTGGATCCGGATTTTGTGATCTCTGGTGCGGATCTTGCCGCGCAGATGATTGTTGAGATTTGCGGCACAGAACAGACCATTGTCAGTGAACGGCAAATTGTGGGCGCGCCGCCGGATCTTAGGCGGGCTGTGGATTATCATCCTTCGAAAGTTAAGGCTTTTGTAGGTGTGGATGTGGCGCTTGCAGAACAAGAACAGATTTTAACAACGCTAGGGTTTGACATTGAGAAACGGGGCGCGGATGAATGGCGCGTCACAGCGCCATCTTGGCGGGGCGATATTGATGGGGCGGCGGATCTTGTTGAAGAAATTATGCGCATCAAGGGCTATGACAGCATTCCGGCTGTTTCCATGCCGCGTCTGGAGGCGGTCAATCGCAGCGGGCTTAATGATCTTGATCGCCGCGCGGAAAAAAGCAAACGCGCCTTAGCGGCGCGTGGGATGATGGAAGTCGTGACATGGTCGTTTATGTCTTCCAAAGTTGCGCAGGCTTTCGGGCCCGTGCGCGATGATCTTCGCTTGCTTAATCCCATCAGCAGCGATCTTGATGTGATGCGCAGCTCGATCCTCGGCAACCTTATTCAGGCGGCGCAGCGCAACGCCTCGCGCGGCTATGCGGATGTGGCTTTGTTTGAAGTTGGGCCGACTTATCGGGATCAGACGCCGGAGGGTCAGATTTTAACTGCAAGCGCTTTGCGCGCGGGCGGCACGCCTCGGCACTGGGCAGAAAAAAGAAGGAATGCTGATGTTTATGATGCCAAGGCGGATGCTTTAGCTGTGCTTGCGTCTGTCGGTATCACGGCGCATGCCGTTCAGATCATCGCGGGTCAGGCTCCAAGCTGGTATCATCCTGCGCGCAGCGGCGCCTTAAAGCAGGGGCCGGTTTTGCTCGGCTATTTCGGCGCGATTCATCCTGCCATTCTTGAGGCTTGTGATGCCAAGGGCGCGCATGCGGGGTGTGAGATCTTTTTGTCGTCCTTGCCTGTCGCGCGCAAGGGCAAGACGGCACGGAGTTTGCTCAAACTTGAAAGCCTTCAGCCGCTTTCACGCGATTTTGCTTTTGTGCTTGATCGGAAGATTGAGGCCGCAGAGGTTCTTGACGCCATCAAAAAGGCCGAGAAAAAATATATACGCGCGATTGAAATCTTTGATGTTTATGAAGGGCAGGGCATTGAAGATGGCAAAAAATCCCTTGCGCTAACCGTGCAGTTCCAGCCGCTCGATCACAGCTTGACGGAAGGGGAGCTTGAGGCGCTTTCGCGCCAGATTGTCAGCGCGGTCGAAAAGGCCGCGGGCGCTGTTTTGCGCGGCGCTTGAAATAAGACATTTTCATGTGTGTTTTCAGACCTGTTGCGCCCGCGCCACGGCCCAGCTGTTCGTTGAAAAAGGTGGGGCGCGGGCGGTAAGCCATCTTGATTCATCAAGATAGAATGGCTAGTTTGAAAATGAAGTTGTTTTTGAAGGCGAATCGATTCGCGGTAAAAGCGGTTTGTTTTCAGGACAATAGGGGTTTGTCGCGTTCAGGTTGGACGCGGCTGATAAGTTTTGTTCATCAACTTGGCCAAGAGCAACCTTCTGACAAACAGAAAGTTGATTTAACCGCCAAAGGTTCACACGAGGGGGAAGTCATGTTTAAAAAATATCTATGCCTTATGGCGGCGCTCGTTTTGGTTTCAGCTTGCGGTACATCCAGCGAAGATCAGGGTACAGCAGGAAGCTCAGGCGCGTCCGCTTATGATGGCGCAGCCGGTATGGATGCGCAGCGTTTGGGGACAGCTCGTCCCGGCAGCCAAGATGATCTGGTTGTTAATGTCGGCGATCGCGTTTTCTTTGGGTTTGATCGTTATGACCTTTCAGCGGAAGCTCGCGCCACGCTGGATCGTCAGGCGGCTTGGCTTAACAAATATCCGTCCGTCAATGTCACAGTTGAAGGCCACACGGACGAACGCGGCACACGCGAATACAACCTTGCTTTAGGTGAACGCCGTGCCACAGCGGCGCGCAACTATCTGGTTGCAGCCGGTGTTGATGGCGGGCGTCTGCGCACCGTAAGCTACGGCAAGGAAGTTCCGGCCGTTCCCGGCAGCAATGAGGCTGCCTGGGCGCAAAATCGCCGCGCTGTTTCGGTGATTGTTGAATAAGCCGTTTCAAGCTTTTTAAGTTCAAAAGGGCCGCAATGTGCAGACATTGCGGCCTTTTTGTTTTTGCTTCGTAACGGCCACGCATGAAAAAGGGCAACCTTGCCCGAAAAGAGGGGTTCCAAGGCTTGCGTTTGTGAGGCTTTTGAGGCTATCTTTGCCCTGCGCCTTCTTGAAGGTGCAGTTTTGTTTTCTTCGCTACCCTTTGAGCCGCTTGTCAGGAATCTTCCTATGCTCAATATTATCGATAGTGTTCTGGCTTCAATCCTGATGCTCGGCAAGCAGCCTATCGAATCTTTTGTTCAGCTTGAAACGGCGGATGATAATTACACGCTTGTTGCGCGTGACGGCTCTTTGATTTCTTTTGTTCAGGTGCATGGCAACAGGCTTATTATCGGCCCTCGGGACTATGTCCAGCTTGTTGATATGGCTACCACTAAACTCGGCGCGCGGTTTGACCGGCCGGGCTATGCCTTGCAGGTTTATTTCATGCGCGATCCTGGGATGGCTGCGCTTGATCTGCAACGTGCCATGCGCAATACCGCAAGCGCCGCCGAAGCCATGGATCTTGATCTTGATGATCTTTTGTCGAACCGGCAGAAGCATTATCTTAATTGGCTGGCGCATGAAGAAATCTATTTTGTGCTTTGGACGCGCCCGGGCGCGGTGACCAAGAGCGATCTGAAGGAAGCTGCGCGTTCGCAGAAAAGTCAAAAATGGCCGCGCGCCACGGATTCACAAAATCCTACCTCTGTGTTCGATCCTTTGCGCATAAAGCATAAAAGCTATGTCACGGCCATGCTTGCGTCACTTGGGGAACTCCAGATGAGGGTGTCTCTTTTAGATGTGCATGAGTCGCTTAACGCCTGCCGGCGCAGCATGTATCCGGTGCAGTCCAATGAAACTTGGCGCGCCTGTGTACCGGGGGATCCTTTGCGGCCACGCGCGCCGCAGGATAAAGATGATCTTTCGGATATTCTCTGGCCATCTTTGCGCCGCCAGCTTTGCATAAGCGATGCCGCCGTGCTTTCGCCCACGGTTGTGCAGATCGGCGAGCTGCTCTGGGCTGGCCTTGATATGACTTTGGGGCCGGCGGAGCCTTCGTCATTTGACCTGCTTCTTGAGCGTCTTATTAGTGACGCGAAGATACCGTTCCGTATTTCTTTTTTGATTGAAAGCGGCGGGGCGCAGAGCACATCATTTCAGGCTTTTGCCGCCGGTATTCTGGCATGGACGAACGCGATTAACCGCGATATTCGTGAGTCGTTCAAGGTTCTGCAACAGATGGCGCAGAGCGAGCCTGTTGTGCGGCTGCGCGTTTCACTTGCCACCTCCGCGCCTGTTCGTGAACGCAAGCTTGTGGAATCGCGTTTGGCGACTTTGACGCAAGCTTTGGAGGCTTGGGGCTATTGTCAGGCTTCTTCAGCGGGAGGTGATCCGCTTGAGATGGTGCTTTCCTCGGCGCTGGGCATTGCTTGTGCTTCGACTGCGCCGGCGGCGGTGGCGCCGCTTAGGGAGGTTATCAAGCTTTTGCCGTGGCAGAGAGGATCTTCGCCCTTCCGTGAAGGCTCTGTTACTTTTCGTACGCCGGATGGGCGCGTCTGGCCCTATCAGCCGGGGAGCGGCTTGACGACATCTTGGTTTGATTTGATTTTTGCGCAGCCGGGCATGGGTAAGTCCGTTTTGCTTAATACCCTGAACCTTGGCACTGTGTTGTCAACAGGACGTGGCGGCCTGCCTTATATAGCGATTTTGGATATCGGCCCCTCTTCGTCGGGGTTGATTTCTCTGATTAAGGACGCCCTTCCGGTCAACAGGCGGCATGAGGTCACGCATTTCAAGCTTAAAATGACGCCTGAATATGCCATCAATCCTTTTGATACACAGCTCGGATGCCGCTTCCCGCTGCCTGAAGAGCGCGCCTATCTGATTGAGCTTTTAACGCTGATTTGTACCTCGCCCGGACAAAAAATGCCTTATGACGGCATGGCGCAGCTGGTAGGGCTTTGCGTGGATGAGATGTATCGCTGGCGCGATGATGCCGGCGCCAATGCCGAGCCTCGGCCCTACCTCATCAATGTCGAGCTTGAGGTGGATGAGGTTCTCAAACAATATAATGTTCATCTTCCTGTCGATCCTTACTGGTGGGATGTTGTGGATGCTTTGTATGAAATCGGGGATTTTCATGCCTGCACCCTTGCCCAGCGCCATGCTGTGCCGACTTTGGCGGATGCCGTCACGGCGGCGCGTCGTCCGCAGATTCGCGCGCTTTTGGAGGAAACCTCTATCGGCACTTCAGCCGAGTCCATCATTCACGCCTTTGACCGTATGATCGCCTCGGCTGTGCGGGAGTTTCCTATTTTGGCCTCAATCACACGTTTTGACCTTGGCGCGACACGCATCGCGGCGGTTGATTTGCAGGATGTTGCGCCCCAAGGCGATGACAGCGCGGATCGCCAGACGGCGGTGATGTATATGCTTGCGCGCCATGTGCTGGTTCGCGCGTGGTGGCTTGGGCAGGACTCTTTGCGCATGATGCCTGAAAAATACCGCCCCTATCACGAGAATCGTTTGCGTGATATGCAAGAAAGCCCCAAAAAACTTTGTTATGATGAGTTTCACCGCACCAGCAAAACCCCGGGCGTGCGCGCGCAGGTCATGCGTGACGTGCGCGAAGGCCGTAAATGGAAAGTGGAGATTGTTCTTGCTTCGCAGCTTTTGGAGGATTTCAGCAACGACATGATCGATCTGGCCACAGGCATCTGGATTTGCGGCTCGGCGGCTTCAGACCGCGCGATCACGACCACGGCGGAACTGTTCAGCCTTTCCGAAAAGGCGCAATGGGCGATGCGGTATCAGTTGATGGGGCCTCGCAGTTATGGCGCGCCGTTTTTGCTGGTGTTCAACACAACGGAAGGCCGCTATGAGCAGTGGCTGGTCAACACTTTAGGGCCTGTTGAGCTTTGGGCGCTTTCCACCTCGGGGGAGGATGTGGCTCTACGCTCACGCCTTTATGAGGCTTTGGGTGCGCCTATGGCCAGACGGATTTTGGCCCAGTTTTACCCGACCGGCTCGGTGCGGAATGAAATCAAAAGCCGCATTTCGGACCGTACCGCGAAGGGGGAAATTGAAACCGCCTCCACAAGCTTTATTATCAAGGAATTGGCGCAGGAGCTGGTCAATAATGCCCATAGACTCTATTTTTCGGAAAAATAAGGGCTTTTCATGGTTAATCCGGCGCTTTTTTCCAAGGGTCTTTTGTGATAAAAAGATTGCTGCAAGTATTTGGCGGGGGCATTCTCTTTTAACCTTTTTTGAAGGCTTTTCATGGCAAGGCTTGGGTAGGCTCTGCTATGAGGCTTGCAACGGCAGGATATAGATCTATGGCGAACAGCCCTCAACAAGAAGATGCTTCAGCCCTTTTTTTCATCATGCTGGCATTCCTGTTCGGGATAGGATGGGCAATCTGGCATTATTGGAATGTCGAAATCCTTGAAGCCTTGCGCTGGCTGCGTTTGATTGAGCTTTGGATGCTGGCGCCCGTTGACACGCGCGCCAAAGACTGCGCGCATTGGCTTTACATCGCCCAGATAGGAAATGAGAACAGGGTCAGCGAGGAAGTGGCGCAGGCGGCTTATCGGTGCTTTGGCACGGAAAGTTTTGTGGTATTTGCGCGGCAGGGCATGGCTTACGATTTTTACAATATAACGGGCTCCAGTATGAAGGTTATTAGTCTTTATATCGGACAATATACGCGCTGGCTTATTGCGCCTGTTTGTTTGCTTGTTGCGGTCTATGGCACATTCATGTCGCCACGCAATTTGTTTAAAACGCGCTTTAATCTTGAGACCTTTATCCGCGCGCAGGCCAAAATATGGCCGGTCATTTCGCCGGTTGCGAACTTTAATCCGGCCAAAGCCAGCGCGCGCATTCTTGGGTCGCCCATGCCGGAGAAGACGCCTCTTTTTGCTGAGGCGTTTGCGCCGGAAGAATGGCTGTCCTATCATCGCATCGCGGTTGTGAATGGCGTGCCTGACCGCGAAGCGGCGCGGCGGGCCTTTCTTGCGCAGCTTGGCCCGCGCTGGAACGGGTTTGCGGGGTTGCCTGTTCACATGCAGTTGCTGGCAGCGGCTTTTGCTCTTAAAGGCGTGCAGAAACGTGATGAAAGTGATGAGTTTTTAGGCCAGATCTCCACATTCTGGACGGACAAAACGGGGTTTAAGCCTTCGGCTGAGATTGTATCCAAAGCGCGCGCGATTCTGAAAGATCCCGAAGTGGGCGGCAAGGCGCTTGAGGTTGTGGCACGCCATGCTTATCGCACCACGGCACTTTTAGGGCTTCTTAAATGGGCGCGGTTTATGGGCGGCGTTCTGGCTTCGGCGCAGTTTTTATGGCTGCGCGGCGTGGATCGTGAACTTTGGTATTCTTTGAACAATCTCGGTCGCCGCTCTTTTCATACGGAAGGGGCGGGTGCCGTGGCGCATTTTATGGCTGAGACGGCTGCTGAAAAAGCCTTGCCGACGCCGCGACTTGATACAGCCATTATCACGCTTAATGTGTATATGAGCGGCGATGAACCGGTTGTCGTGCCGCCGCGCCAAGGTGCCAAGCGGACGTAAAATGAGGAGAAGGGAGAAGACAACATGCTGACGCACACGGAGAAAACAGTCTCTTTTAAAGCAAAAGTCCGTTGTTGGGGGCGCCATGCCGGTCTCCTTGTGATGACGCGCGGCCCCAAAATGGCACAAAGCTGGTTTGTCAATCTGGGTGAAGTTCAGCATCTGACTTTGATGCTTGCGCCGCAAGGCGAGGGATGGGCCCTTGGCTATGCGGATGAAAAAAACCATTTTGTCGCCCGCGCTTATTTTGATGAAAAGTTTGAAGCTGAAGAGGCTTTGCGCGCCATACAAAGGGCGTTGCTGAGGGGTTCGACAAGCGGCAAGCGGTGGGGCAGAAGAATCCATCGCGCCCTGTCTTCTTTTTTGTTGCTTTTGTTAAGCGGTTTGCTGGTGTTTTTTGTCTTTACGGGCGCGGTGATGATCGGGAGCAAAAACGAGTCTGTGAAGCCCGCAAAAGCAACGGTTCAGCGGGCGCTTGGGCTTCCGACGGGGCAGCCGGTGTCTGCGGATGATTTTTTGGCGCCGTCAAGACCGTGACGGCAGAGGGATAGCGGCGTATGGTTCTTCTTAGCAAACACACCGTCAATTACCGCAGCCAGATTTTGCGTGATATCCGGCCTGCGTCCGTTCGCATTGCCGAATATTGGAATGACCCCACGACACTGGTAACGGTTTCGCTTATCTGGATCATGTTGTTGTTCACGATGCCGGAGGTTCATGTTGCCTCGGATATCGTGATGCTTTTTTATTATCTTTATGCCAAATGGGTTTTGAAAACGCCGGTTGTTTTGCCGTTTAAAATGCCTCGGGCCGCAGCGCCTTTGACTGATCCGCATAATCCCAAACCAGGCAGTCCGGGCGCGGGAAAGTCGGACGGTATTTTATATATCGGCAATGTGGATGAAGCCGGTCACCCCGATCACGGGCGGGAGCTTTGGCTGACCAACACGGATGCGCGCACCCATATTCTTTTTCTGGGCACAACAGGCTCGGGCAAAACGGAAGGGTTGAAATCTCTTGTTGTGAATGCGCTGACTTGGGGATCTGGCTTTGTTTATATTGACGGCAAGGCGGATACGGATTTATGGGCGTCGCTTTTTGCGCTTGCGCGGCGGTTCGGGCGGGATGATGACCTTCTTGTTTTGAACTATATGACGGCAAACTCGGACAGCGGCGCGGCGTCCAATACGATGAACCCGTTTTCCAATGGTTCGGCATCTTATCTGACCAATATGGTCGTTTCTTTGATGCCTGATGCCGGCGGCGACAACGCCATGTGGAAAGAGCGCGCTGTGGCGCTGATGGGCGCTTTAATGCCGGCGCTGACATGGAAGCGCGACAAGACAGGACTCCTTCTGGATGTCGGCACTTTGCGTGATTATATCGAGCTTCCCGCCATTATCCGCCTTTCGCGCGATCCTTCTTTGCCTGAGCGTATCGTCAAGGCGCTTGAGGGCTATTTGCGCACGCTGCCGGGCTATATTGACGCGGCGTTTGATGATGAAGGCAATGAGCGTCCGCCGACAGCCGACCAGCCCATGTATGATCTTCAGGTTGCGCGCCAGCAGCATGGTTATCTGTCCATGCAGTTTACGCGCTCCTTGCAATCGCTGGCGGATGAATATGGCTATATCTTCAAGGCGCAGCTTGCGGATGTGGATGTTTTGGATATTGTGCTCAACCGCCGCATTCTTGTCTGTCTTATTCCTGCTTTGGAAAAATCAGGCGATGAAGCGGCAAATCTCGGCAAGATTGTTGTGGCCAGCCTTAAAGGCATGATGGGCGCCACGCTTGGCAACACGGTTGAGGGAAGCTGGGAAAACGCGATTGGAAGCAAGCAGACCCGTTCACAATCTTCCTTTATGGCCGTGTTTGACGAGGTCGGTTATTACACCGCGCCCGGCATGGCTGTGATGGCGGCGCAGGCGCGGTCTTTGGGCTTTTCTTTGATTTTTGCCGCGCAAGATCTTCCTTCGATGCAAAAGCGCATCAAGCAGGAAGCGGATTCCATTCTGGCCAACTGTAACCTTAAAATCTTCGGCAAGCTTGAAGATCCGGGCGATACGAAAAAGTTCTTTATGGATCATACGGGGACAAACTTTGTGATGGAATCCACAAGCTTTGCCGCCAAGCCCGAGTCAATGGCGGGCATGTTCCTGACCAATCCGTTTGTTGACAATCTTGGGGCCTCTTTGGCCACGCCTCGCGTGCGCGCGGATTATGACCATCTGCGCAACCAGCGCGAGGGCGAGGTGCATCTTTATTTCTCCGAATGGCTTGCGCGCGCGCGCATGTTTTATGCCGTGGCGGAGAAGGTCGGCGCTTTGCGCGTTCACAAGCTTTTGCCTGTGCCGCCGACAACGCCTTTGACTTTGCGGCGTGAGCGGGCCATCACGGAAGTTGCGGCCCGCTTGAATGATCCCGACTGGCGGGCGCTTTCTGCGGCACCGGCGGCAAAAACGCCGCAGGAGGTTGCTTTTGTCGCGCGCACCATGGCGGCGTGCCAGCAGGAGGGGCTGGATATGACGCAGGCCGGTATGATAAGTGTCGGCGGGCTTCCTCAAGTTATCGGCGAAACGCCGCAAAAAATAATTGATGTGGAGGAAGAGCAAGATCAGGTCAAAACAGAAAAACCCAAAAGCGCGCGCCCTGTGACAGCATCATGGCAGGATGAAGAGTTTACGGAAGAAGCTGTTGTTGAGCCTCCGGCTCAAGCGGCCAAAGCCCAAGAAAGCGCCGAGGGCAGTTCGCTTGGCGATGTTGAGATTCCGCGCGGCTATGTGCCGCATGATATTGACACAGCCATCGTGCCGCAAGTGGAGCTTGAGGATGAAGGCGAGGATGTCAGCAAACTCAAGCTTCCTGAGGATTTGTCGGCTTATCTCGAAAATATGGCCGAGAAAATCAATAAGGGGCTGGGCGGGAAAGAGACGTAGTAAACTACGGCCCAAAACGGGATTGATGGGCCCGCTAGGCAAGAAAAACATGTCATTGCGAGGAGAGCCGCCGCAGGCGGATTGACGTGGCAATCTCGGCGATGTTGGTATAGAGATTGCCGCGTCGGGCCTAAAGGCCCTCCTCGCAATGACAGTTTTTCACGAATTACTAGCCTACAAGTTCCACTTGGCTGAAAAAGTACGCGATTTCCATCGCGGCGGTTTCGGGGGCGTCGGAGCCGTGGACGGAGTTGGCTTCGATGCTTTCGGCGAAGTATTTGCGGATGGTGCCTTCCGCCGCTTGCGCGGGGTTGGTGGCGCCCATGATCTCGCGGTTGCGGGCGATGGCGTTTTCGCCTTCAAGAACTTGCAGCACGACCGGCCCTGAGGACATAAACGTACAGAGATCATTGAAGAAGGGGCGCTCCTTGTGCACGGCGTAAAAGCCTTCGGCCTGCGTGCGCGTCAAAAAGGCGCGTTTTTGCGCGATAATACGCAAACCGGCCTCTTCAAACATCGCGTTGATTTTTCCGGTCAGGTTGCGCCGCGTGGCGTCCGGCTTGATGATAGAAAAAGTATGTTCGATCGCCATAGACGTAAGACTCCTTTAGCGTGAGTAATATTCGATCACGAGATTGGGTTCCATCTGAACCGGATAGGGGACTTCCTCAAGCTTGGGTGTGCGCAGGAAGGTGCCTTTCATGGCTTTGTGATCCACATTCATATAGTCGGGAACATCGCGCTCGCCAAGTTCGGCGGCCAGAAGAATCACTGTCATTTTTCTGGCGCGTTCGCGCAGCTCGATAACGTCATTTTCACGCACCTGATAGGAAGGGATATTCACGCGCTTGCCGTTGACCAGCACATGGCCGTGATTGACCAGCTGGCGCGCGGCAAAAACCGTGATGGCGAACTTCATGCGATAGATCACGGCGTCAAGGCGGCGCTCGAGCAGCTGAACCATGTTTTCACTGCTGTCGCCTTTGCGGCGGATGGCTTCTTCGTAATAGCGGTGGAACTGGCGCTCGCCCACATTGCCGTAATAGCCGCGCAGGCGCTGCTTGGCCAGGAGCTGTGTGCCGTAATCCGAAGGCTTGGCCCGCCTCTGGCCGTGCTGGCCCGGGCGGTAGTCGCGCCGGTTCAGCGGGCTTTTGGCCCGTCCCCAGAGGTTGACACCAAGGCGTCGGTCAATTTTGTGTTTAGATTCAAGACGTTTAGTCATAGGTCGTCCTTTTTATGATGGCGCTGAAAGCGCTTTGGTTGTCCTGATAGTTCTTACACATATGTATATGTACAAGACGGGGGGCCTAAGGGCTTGCCCTCATTCTCAGGAATGAGGCGTCAGTGCCATTTTTATCTTTCTCTGTCAAGGGGTTTGCTTCTTTTTTAGACGCAGGGCGCGGGCGTAGATTTCCTTTTTACCGCATTTGAGGGTTTGGGCCAACAGGGCGCTGGCATCTCTAAGGCTCATAATTTCAAGGGCTTGGCTGAGATGCTGGTCTAAAGAGGCCTCGTCTTGGGCCGGTTTTTCCTCGTCGGCCTCCACCAAAAGGACGAACTCGCCCTTGGGCGGGGTTTGCTCGAAATGCTTCACAAGGTCATCGAGGGGGGCGGCGAGGAAAGTTTCGTAGAGCTTGGTCAGCTCGCGCGCGCAGGCGGCCGTGCGGGTGGGGCCGAAGATTTTGCGCATGGCTTTGAGTGTCGCAAGAACCCGTTGCGGCGCTTCATAGAAAATAAGAGTGGCTTTGATGGGCGCGAGGTCTTTGAGGGCCTTTTCGCGCGCCACAGTTTTTGCGGGCAGAAAGCCATAGAAGAAAAAATGATCCGTTTGCAATCCCGCAGCCATCAGGGCGGCAAGCGCAGCATTTGCGCCCGGGCAGGGATAGACCGGAATGCCTTCCTGCCGACAGGCCTGCACAAGACGAAAGCCCGGGTCTGAAACAAGCGGGGTTCCCGCGTCGCTGACATAGGCCAAGGCCTGTCCTTCTTTAAGCCGCGCAAGGATGGGAGGGATGCGGCTTGCCTCATTATGCGCGTGACAGGAGATGAGCTTTTTTTGCAGTCCGTAGCCCCGCAGCAAAGCTCCCGTCACCCGCGTGTCTTCGCACAAAACGGCGTCCACGCAGGATAAAACCCAAAGACTGCGCAAGCTTATGTCCCCCTTGTTGCCGATGGGGGTGGCCACGATGCTTAGCGTGCCGGCGAGGTTCGTTTGTTTACTTGTACGGGTCGAGAGGTTAGTCTGCAGCATGGAGTGCGCCCATTGTGCAAAATCCGGCTGTCCTTTTTCTCTCTTGCCTTGAGGTTGTTGCGATGTCTTTTTCTCGTCCATGTTTTTCATATCTTGCTCTTGCTTTGGCTTTGGTTTGTGTTGCGGGATGTGGCGAGTCCAACCGTGCATCCGGATTAACGACGCCTGTCATGCGGCCAGCGCCGTCTGCAACGGCAGAGCAGGCCAGAGACGATGCTGCACAAAGACGCATTGCTTATGTCACGCAATATCCTCAATGGCAGGCGGACACGCGGCAAAGGCCTAAGCTTTCAACGCCCAGCTTGCCGCCTAAGGCGCAAAATGTCAAAGTCGCTTTACTTGTGCCTTTAACAGGCAACAGCGCGCCGCTTGGCGAGGCGATGGTCAAGGCTGCACAAATGGCGGTGTTTGATATTGGCGTCAATAATTTTGAATTGCTGCCGCGTGATACGCAAGGCACGCCCCAAGGCGCGGCTGCGGCTGCGCGTGAGGCTCTGGCTTCAGGCGCACGGCTTTTGATCGGGCCTGTTTTTGCAGCAGAAGTGTCCGCAGCAAAGCCGGTTGCGCAAAAAGCAGGCGTAAGCATGCTTGCGCTTTCAACGGATGTTTCCTTAGCTCAATCCGGTATTTATGTTTTGGGCTTTGCTCCGGCGCCACAGGTTGAACGGATTGTGTCTTATGCTTTTGAGCGCGGCAAAACACGTTTTGCGATGATTGTGCCGATGGGGCCTTACGGCCAGATTGTTTCCGATACATTCCGCCGCGCGGTGAGGCATCTCGGCGGACAGATTGTCATCGAGCGTCCGGTCGGTGACACAGGCCCGATTGTTGCAGCGCAAGATGAGATTGATGCGCTATTCCTTCCGGTCGGAGGTGCACAATTAAAAAGTATTCTGACCAATCTTGTGCAGGCGGGTCTTGACGTTCAGCGCGTGAAACTTCTTGGCACAGGCCTTTGGGATGAACCGCATATTGTGCAGGAAATGCCAGCACTTTCAGGTGCATGGTTTCCTGCGGCGGAGCTTTCTTCGCGTGCAGCATTTTTAAAAGCGTTTGAAGAAACTTACGGTGCTGCACCGCTCAGGCTTGCAACATTGGCTTATGATGCGACGGCGCTCGCGGCTGTTTTGACGCATCACGGACTTGCGTTGACGCAATCAACTTTGACAATGCAGACAGGTTTTGCAGGTGTTGACGGCCTGTTTCGTTTGCAGCAAAACGGTGCAATAGAACGCGGGCTTGCTGTGATGGAAATAAGCAAACCGGAAAACATTGTTATTAATCCCGCACCGATTCAATTTACACCGCAAGATGAACACACAATGTAGATTCAAAATATTTCGTCAATAAAATTGAACTAAATGTTAACGATTTCCCTCGCACTATTTCCGCGTGTCGTTTGATTTCCGTCTGAAAAAAAAGACGCGAGGGTTTTTTTCGATGAGCGTGCCTCGCATGGAACATGCAGGAAGTTTAAGAGGGAGACATGCATGACCTCTTAAAACTTTTCTGTCGCAAGACAAGAGTTTGGTGTTTTGAAAAAGAACATCGTAAAAACTCTTGTATTTCCGCGCGCGTTTTTTCGGGTGAAATAAACAATAAACAAGCCGGTTTTGCTGTTGCTCCGGTTTTGTATCTTTTGGTTTTGGCCGGTGTTGTCGCCGGTGTTTTATTCAGTGGCTACAGCCAGGTTTTACGCAGCGGCATTAATGTTTCCAACACCAGCATGGCTAAAACCGATATGGCGGCCAGCATGACGACGCTGGCGGCCACTTCTGTTTTAAGTCAGGATCAAAGGACTTTCTGCCCTCCCGGAAGTGCTGAGCGAAGTGAAGATTGTGAAGCGGCACCTATCAAACTTCAATCTTTTGAATCCGTGACGGAGGATGATATCGCGCGGCTTCCCGTTGATTACGGTCTGGCGTTGAGCGGCAGCGATGCGTTTGAAGCCGGTGTTTTTGTAGCTGCGGCCAGCATGAAGGTTTTAGATCCGTGGGGACGGTTTTATATATATTGTCGCTGGGAGAATGCACGCGCTGCGCCGGATTCGCCCGCTTTCCGTATTATTACCGCCGGCGCCAACGGACGGCTTGAAACAAGCTGTAATGATGAAACGGCGCGCGGTGACGATCAGATGCAATCCTTGTCGGTCGGCGCGGCTATTCAACGGGCTGCGATCTGGCAGGATCAGGGTACTTTTATCGAATATGGCCAGACAGGCTCTAAAGTTTTGATCGGCGATGACGGCACGATTTCAGCGCAAGGCATCAATGTTTCCGGCATAGCGTCATTTGGTAACATAAATCTTTCTACTCCGCTTGGCGTTGGAAGCGGCGGCACGGGTGCGAGCAACAGCGTCGGCGCGCGCGTTAATCTGGGCGCAGGCTCTGTCGGTGATGCCGTCTTTACATCAGGTTCGACAAGTCAGGCTGTGGATGCTTTGGGCGCGGGCTCTGTCGGGAAAAATGTTTTCTTTTCGAACACGACCGACACCGCGCAGGATGCTTTGGGCGCAAGCGCTGTGGGTAAAGCGTTATTTACAGCGCCGACCGCTTCTGATGGAAGGCAGACTTTGGGTTCCGGTTCGATCGGTGATTCAGTTTTTGTCGCCGGTTCGACGGATGAGGCTTTGGGCGCTCTGGGGGCCGGTAATATCGGGAAGGGCGTTTTCACATCTACGGATACGGACAGCGCGCTTAATTCTCTGGGCGCGGGTTCGTTCGGGCGCAATGTTTTTTACGCCAATGATGCGCCTACGGTTCGTCAGGACCTTGGCGCCGGTGCTTTGGGTGAGCAGCTTTTCCTCGCAAGCGATCAAACGACGGCATGGAGTCTTCTGGGCCTGACCGGTGACGGCACGATTGATGTAAACATCACAGGTGAAGCCGGAAGCGTTAAAGCCGGCAACATTATCGGCATTGTTCCTGTGGTCAAGGGCGGAACGGGCGCGGATACGGAAACAGGCGCTTTGAATACTTTGTTCTCCGGCGATACGGGCGGTTCGTCCTATCTTAATATGGGTCGCATTGCCGACCGTTCGATTGCGCCGCAAAAACTTCAGAACATTGTAACAGCCGGACGTTATTACAGTGTCGATGTTGATACCACAGGCCTTGTGACGGGCGGGAGCGCGAATCCGCCTGATTTTATCTCGGATGGTGAAGGGCAGGCCATCGGAACATCAAACGACCCTGATGGCGGTCTCTTATTCTATACGGCCAGCCTTTTGCGCATGATTATCAACAAGGCCGGTGATGTCGGAATCGGGACAGCCACGCCCGGGGCAAAATTGCAGGTTCATGACGGGTCTCTGCGCATTTCGGGGCCTGCCGCGACTTATCGTGATTTGCAATATGCAACGGGGACGGATCAGATGCGCTGGGCTGCGGGCGCGGATGAAACGCCGGAAGGCGGCAGCGATACCGGATCGAATTACAGACTTACGCGCTACCTTGATGATGGCAGCGCCCATACGGCTTTGATTATTGACCGTGCCACAGGCAATGCCGCTTTTGAGGGCGGCGTCACGGCGGCAGGCGGTTTTTCCGGCTATTTCACAGGAACATTTGACGGCAGCTTTATCGGCGATATTGATGCCAATGTTTTCTTAGGCGAAAGCGCGACCGTGCCTAATCCGTACCGCAAGGGTGAATCTACGACAGGTTTGTTCTCTGCCGCCTCGGGACAGGTGAGTGTTGCTTCCGCTGGTGTTGAGCGGCTGCGGGTGAGCGCAGACGGCCTTTATGTTGATGGTGACAGCCTGACAAGCGGCAGTATCTTTGGCGCAGCGGCGGCTTTGGGCTCGACAAGCATAACGACCGGTTCCGTATTTGATATGTCGGCGGCGACCAACAGCATGATTGCGCCGCTTGGTACAACAGGGCAGCGCCCTGCGGCGCCTGTTGAAGGCATGCTGCGCTATAATACGACACTTAACCGGCTTGAAGCCTATCAAGGATTCCCGCCGAGCTGGGAGACTCTAAGCCCGAATGACGCAACATTTTATCTTGGCACAAGCGCGACACAGACTTATTTGAGCCGTGAAGATGATGTAACAACGGGCCTTTATTCAGATGCGGCCTCGCAGGTGCAGGTGGCGATTGCGGGGACGGAGCGGCTGCGGGTGACGGGGGCTGGTGCGTATGTCGGCGGGAATATCTTCGGCGCGGCGGCAGCTTTGGGCTCGACAAGCATAACGGTTGGCTCTGTATTTGATATGTCTGCGGCGACAAACTCCATGATTGCGCCGACAGGGACGACGGGTGAGAGGCCTGCGGCGCCTGTTGCGGGTATGCTGCGGTATAACACAACACTCAATAGACTTGAAGTGTATCAAGGATTTCCGCCGGAATGGGATACGCTAAGCCCGAATGATGCGGAGTTTTATCTCGGCACAAGCGCGACGCAAACTTATCTGAGCCGTCAGGATGATGAAACGACAGGTTTGTACTCGGACGCGGCGGAACGGGTGCAGGTGGCGATTGCGGGAACCGAGCGGCTGCGCGTGACGGGGACAGGCGCTTACGTTACGGGGAATATTTTTGGTTCGGCGGCGGCTCTGGGTTCGACAAGTGTGACAGCGGGTTCTGTGTTTGATATGTCGGCGGCGACCAACAGCATGATTGCGCCGACAGGGACGACGGGCGAGAGGCCTGCGGCGCCTGTTGAGGGTATGCTGCGGTATAATACGACTCTTAACCGGCTCGAGGTTTATCAAGGGGATCCGCCGGAATGGGATACGCTAAGCCCGAATGACGCGGAGTTTTATCTTGGGACAAGCGCGACACAGACTTATTTAAGTCGTGAAGATGATGAGACGACGGGTTTGTACTCTGATGCGGCCTCGCAGGTGCAGGTGGCGATTGCGGGGACGGAGCGGCTGCGGGTGAGCGCTACGGGGGCGTATATTATAGGCAATAGTCAGGCAACGGGAAGCATGTTTGCCTCGAATGCTGCTTTGGGTTCGACAAGCGTAACTGTAGGCTCCGTATTTGATATGTCGGCGGCGACCAACAGCATGATTGCGCCGCTTGGTACGACAGGGCAGCGTCCGGCGGCGCCTGTTGAAGGCATGCTGCGCTATAATACGACACTTAACCGGCTTGAGGTGTATCAGGGATCACCGCCGAACTGGGATACGCTAAGTCCGAATGATGCGGAGTTCTATTTGGGGACGAGCGCAACGCAGACTTATTTGAGCCGCGCGGATGATGTGACGACAGGGTTGTATTCGGATGCGGCCTCGCAGGTGCAGGTGTCTATCGCGGGGACTGAGCGTTTGCGGGTGACAGGGACAGGGCTTTATGTTACGGGCGACAGCCGGACAAGCGGGAATATTTTTGGTTCAGCGGCGGCGCTGGGTTCGACAAGCATAACGACGGGCTCCGTGTTTGATATGTCGGCGGCGACCAACAGCATGATTGCGCCGACGGGGACGACAGGCGAGCGTCCGGCGGCACCTGTTGAGGGCATGCTGCGGTATAATACGACGCTTAATCGTCTTGAAGTTTATCAGGGATTCCCGCCGAGCTGGGATACGTTAAGCCCGAATGATGCGGAGTTTTATCTTGGAACGAGTGCGACACAGACCTATTTAAGTCGTGAAGATGATGTGACGACGGGCCTTTATTCTGATGCGGCTTCACAGGTGCAGGTGGCGATCGCGGGGACGGAGCGGTTGCGGGTGAGTGCTACGGGCGCGCATGTTACAGGCAATAGTCAAACAACGGGAAGTGTGTTTGCTTCAAGTGCGGCGCTTGGCGCGACAAGCGTGACGACCGGTTCTGTGTTTGATATGTCGGCGGCGACAAACTCCATGATCGCGCCGACGGGGACAACGGGTGAACGGCCTGCTGCGCCTGTTGAAGGCATGCTGCGGTATAATACAACGCTTAACAGGCTTGAAGTATATCAGGGATTCCCGCCGAACTGGGATTCGCTAAGCCCGAATGATGCGGCGTTTTATCTCGGCACCAGCGCGACGAAGACTTATTTGAGCCGTCAGGATGATGAGACAACGGGGCTTTACTCTGATGCGGCCTCGCAGGTGCAGGTGGCGATTGCGGGGACGGAGCGGCTGCGGGTGACGGGGACAGGCGCTTACGTTACGGGGAATATTTTTGGTTCGGCGGCGGCGTTGGGGTCGTCAAGCGTGACGGATGGTTCGGTTCTGGATATGTCTGCGGCGACAAACTCCATGATTGCGCCGAAAGGGACGATAGGCGAGCGTCCGGCGCCAGC